>CAZDWB010000061.1:0-4428 GCA_964509225.1 uncultured Sangeribacter sp. | reverse complement strand
TCTTGAGATACGGATTTGTGTTTTGGTTGACACCTTGCGTGTTGCGGGGCAGATAGACATCGATTGTCGAGGGCTTGTCAGACATGTCTAAGGAGTAGCCAATTATTTCAGTCAATTTTCCCTTATCGGTCGTGATCGGGAAGAGGTTGAGATTGGCAGTATTTACCGGTGAGGGAAACCGATGCTCGTCATCATTGTAATTGTCTGAATCGTAGAGAATATCGGCGTAGGGGAGATCGGGTACGTTACCCCAGTTCACTGCGAGGGTTTTGCGTTTTCTATCCCAACTGTTGCCACCTCCGGCGTCACCTTCTCCATCCGTCGTTTTCATAAGCTTGAAATATAGGTGCAGTTTAGCTACATTGGGGCGAATACTTGCACTTAAGGATTTGGTGTGAATATCTACTTCAGTTTTACCACTCATCAGGAGATGACGCTTTCCGTCAATGATGTTCCAAACGTCATCAGCGTTTTTCATTGGTTTATGGGTGTCCTTAATATTGCGGATTGTTGCAGTATTCTTTTCATTCAAAAGAGAAGGGTCACCGGTGTTGGCAATAAAAACGGTTGTGAATCTGCTATTTTCTTTGGTCGGAAGCAAAAAAGGTATCACCGGTTTCTCTCCTTTGCCGGAGTATTCCTGATAATATGGGCGACCCACTCTGTGCCCGGCAGCGTTATATTGCACAATCCAAAAATCATGGAGACGTTTTTCGTCTTCTAAAACAGTGATGTCGGCCGGTGTTGGCTTCGGTTCCTCGGAACGTGATGTGGAGTTTAAAGTGACCATCTCCTCTACGTTAAAAGAGAGCGGCATCATCACTTCGCGTCCCGGATCATCTATTTCATCTAAGGATAAAATCAGATCATCCTTGCATCCAGCTAAAGTCAATAGCAGAAATAATAATCCTGCCGCTTGGAAATGGAAAATATTTGATATTTTTTGCATCGTCAATTTGTTTTTTAGATTTGGAGTTAGAGAAAGATGAAAATCACTTCCACCAAATGGTGCCATCAGGCGCAGTATTGTTAGAATTGGCACCCCATCCTCCATTTTTTATAATCTCTACGTCTCCCCAGACGGAAGTATTATGGATAGTAACCTCAACACCATCCCAATCTACGATAGGGCTTGCTTCGTTGAGAGGGTCTGAGGGGTCGTGTACACCCACTCCTTTTGAATAGTCAATGGTGTAGGAATATGTATATCCGGGTTTCCAGTCAACACTTACGGGGACTGCAGCCCAACCGTAAGCGCGTTTCTCCAGTCCTTGCGGTGGCTCAAAGGTGTCATATTCATCCTCAGTAAGGCGTTTCATGACCATACCGTCAGATTTTCTGACCAAGAGGTAGACAAGGCTTTTTTTAGTGGCGGGGTCGGTGGATGGGAAGATAAAATGATGGTCACCGGAATGCTGATACATTCGTATCAGTGCGCTGAAATACATCCCCTTGTCCTTATTTGTTTTATCGTTAGTGTGGTCCCACATGTTCTGTTTCTGCGGAATGACCAACGCTTTACCTCCAGAGCCCATGATTGAGGTGGCAAGCTCTGGAGTGTTGTGTTCATTAGTATTGATGTTTACCACGTTGTCACCCGGAGCAAAGACAAAGTCCACGTAACCTCTGGGGGAAGATGGGGTGATGAACCACTCCCCGATGGAGTTGTCTTTGTTGTCCGGATCAGCTGCACCAGACGAGGATGAGAGACTGAAGTCAGCCTCAACAACTCCGCCACCGATGCGCACTCCGGCAACTTCGATGTCGTAGAGAGAACTTGCCCCCCATACGTTGATTTCAACCCCACTCAGCTGATGTTCGAAGGTCAGTTCGATGCCGCAGTAAAGATGATCGGTCTTATTCCCTTCACCAATTGCTGTAATGAAGTCTACCTGTTTTGAGATGTCGGGAGCTACTCTGAATTTGGTAAGCCGATAATCATAGCTAACACCGGAATCGTCTTTTCTTGTATTGTTGGAGTAGATGAAATTTTGGCTGCCGACTCCGGCACACTTCATCATCTCTGTACGCGATGGATGAAAAGCAAAGAATCGCAAGTGTCCCTCCTTTTTGTCGGGATTTCCAGGCCATTTGCAATCATTTGATCTGAAAATATTGTCAACCTGGCATCTGACGGTGACGTCCTGAAAGAAAGGAGGGAGGATACTGCCGGGTGCCACAACGCTATCGGGAGAGATAGCTGAGACTGTAAAGCCGTCCTTAAGGAGCCTGGTTTTAAGATCGTAAGTCGAGCGCGACGAAACGTCGGGCACGGATGCAATAAATGATATATAATCGTTGTTGGTGCTCAAGATATCTTCATCCTGAGAACAGGATGAAAACATTAATACGGCTCCAAAAATGAAGTAAAATGGTTTAATTTGATAATTCATTTATGTTATGACGCGCATTTTGCGCTTTGCAAAGTTACATATTTGTTATCAATTTCGCAAGATGGGGGCTTTAAAGCCGTTTGTGTGAAGTGTCGACTGGCAAGTGCAATATTAAGTAATTCTTTTAAAGAACTCATTTTGGGAGTTTAAATTCCTTATTTCCCTATGTCAGTCGTTGAAGGAAAGCTGTATATTGTCTTGTTTTGAATAGGAAACAAACTCAGATTTTATGTCTCAAACGAGTTGGTAAAGAAATATTCATCTTCCTCAGGCAAACTGTCATCGCTTCATAAAACCACCGTTCTTAATAATGCAAAATTACTAAATTTAAGGTAGCTTCACAAGTATGAATATTCATTTTAACTCTTTTATGTTCAAGTGTTAATAATCCTTAAGCCCAAAGGGATGCCCTCAAACTTCTCATTTAGTTTTCCCATTTTTTACTGGCTTGAATGAGGTCTAAAATACTCCTGACTATTTAGGAAAAGTTTTGAGAACTTAATAAAATATTTGTAATCGCCTTGTTGTCTTTGCCGGTTACTTTCATCGTTTTTAAATAAATTGAAAAATTTTAAGAATTAATACCGTATCTTTGGAAACTATCCTAAAAAATATCCGTCCAATCTTATGACATATATTTTTTAGCTGAACTACCCACGTGGACAGTTGTACCTAAAAATCAATCAAGCCTAAATTCTCTGAGTTGGTGCTTACTTTATCGGGTAGGTTAATTTATGCAGGACTATGTAGGCGTCACTTTTAACGGTGTTAAGACGGATTATAGAGTCATTTATACAGTCGATTGAATTAACAGTGGGTAGCACCTTTTTTAACATTTCTTCCAGCACCATATTATCGCAAGCTAATTCTGTCGTTGAAATATTGGTCAACTGAATGGAATCTTTCTTTTGAGTGTAGTCGCCACCGATGTGATTGCAGTTGGTCACTATTCCGAAAGTTTTGTCATTTCTGAAATCAATATATGAGGTCAATCCCGGATCTATTTCTAAGGGACGTACATAGGATGTGTCATTTTCCACAACATTCTCGATTATCCATTGACCTTGAATATCTTCATAACCTTTTCCCACGTTTTCAACTTCACCATTCTTCTCCCCGGAATTTTTCATTCCGGAGCATGATACACTAACAAGCAGTATACAGATCAATAAATACTTCCACATATTTTTTAAACAAACTATTTTAGCTAAAGGCAAATATAGAAATAAAATGCGAGATTTCTATAGCGGCAGGATAAAGAATCTATTTCTTAAGGGACATATTTAATGATTATGAGTGAGTAATGTCTTAGGATATAAAAGTTAATAATATAGAAACAATGACATTGAAAGAACCGTTTCTGTGTTTTCCGGCTTACTAAGTTTTAGACTACTTCGCAAGTCCGAGGGTTTCGTTTAACTCATTTATACTACTCTTTTATCCGATAGATACCCAATTCTTTAACGCTCGGTAAAGAACGGTGCAAGAATCTTCATGTCGAGTGTAGATTCAATCTTGAAGATTGTTTCTATACTTAGGTTCTCTGAGCCTTTAAGTACACGCGAAATGTATTGCTGTGAGCAGCCCATGCGTTCTGCCACAGATTTCTGTGTAATTCCCATTTCTTCCATCTTATTAAGCATCATTATGGCTATTTTTTGAGTATAACGTAGCCATTCTTTATTTGCTTGACGCTCTACAGCCTTTTTCCTCCAACGTGAAGGAGAGTAGGACTTGAAAGTAGATAATTTGTCTTGTAACTCTTTCATAGGCGTCTATCTCCAGTTATATCGACAAAAGTAATATCCTTATATAAGATGTCAGTAATGGTAAATGCGTCCTCTTAGGCGTTCCATTCATTTGCTTTCACCGCCTCTTATAAATATCGCACCCGGCTCTTTGAATGTTATCGGAAGTATAAAATAGAAGTTATTCTTTAAATGGGGAGTATTGTATTTAACGCGGAATTTGGGTAATGCATTCACAAGTCTTAATGCCTCTTGATTAACGGCATCGTTTTTGCTCACTCTACGAT
>CAZDWB010000060.1:0-4774 GCA_964509225.1 uncultured Sangeribacter sp. | reverse complement strand
GCACGCCACCCTCTCACGGTGGAGACTCGGGTTCGAGTCCCGGATCGGCTACTTTCTGAAGAGCACGCCTGACTAATTCTCAGGCGTGCTCTTTATTAGTAAGTTCGCTTTTGCAAGAGATTCAGGTTTTCCTATGTCTATTAGCTCCGGATCATCATACATATATCCACGTATCCTTAAATTACCGCTAATCATAGCTAAATAAAATTCCATTACAGAAAAACAATCGGTTTGTTTCCACTTCCTCATCTCTTCTATAATCGATGGATTCATAACGTGTATTCCACTGAAAGCATGCATCCTTAAATCTCCCCTCTGTATATCCTGTTCTATCTCTCCACCTTTTATTAATAATTGTGAGGGCCGTAATTCTCCCGTCAACATATTTTTCCATCCGTAGAGCTCCCCCTCTTTATCAAAAATAAGACGTCGACCGGAATCACGATTACTTACAAGCAATGTCGCTTCATTACCCGTAGCTACATGAGTTCTCATTAACTTAGCTAATGGAGCTTTGGTTAGTATATCTACGTTATGAATGAGAACAGGTTCAGTATCCGAGCATAAATACCGTGATGCATTTAATATACCCCCTCCCGTCTCTAAAAGTTTTCCACGTTCATCTGAGAGAATTATTTCCCCTCCAAAATCTTTCACTTTAAGGAAATCTTCTATCTGGTCAGCAAAATGATGTACATTAATTATTATCCTTTCAAAACCCTCACTTCGCAGTTTTAATATCACTCTTTCCAGCATCGGCACGCCACCCACGGGTACCAACGCTTTAGGATGCTCATCTGTCCATGGTTTCAGACGTGTACCCAAACCTGCAGCTAAAATCATTGCTTTCATAAGGAATTTAACTTATTGACAAGACTTATTATTAATTACCTTTTCTATCCCTTGTTCACGATGAACTATGCGAATTCCTACATCCGGAAAACGTTTTGCCAATCTATGACCTAACGATTCTGCACAATAAACCGAACGATGTCTACCTCCGGTACATCCAAACCCTATCTGAAGAGAAGTGAAGTTTCGTTTCCTATAGACGTCTATGCTCTTGCTGCAAATATTTTCCACAATCTCTACAAACCCCTGCACCTCCCCCTTCTCTTCAAGGAATTCCTTAACCGGTCTATCCATACCTGTCAGAGGTTTATACTCTTCATATCTTCCGGGGTTATGCATCCCGCGACAGTCAAACATAAATCCTCCTCCATTCCCACTGAAATCATCCGGATATCCCTTCTTATAAGAGAAACTGAAAACCGTAATCGTTAAACCCTCAGAATCCTCAACTTTAAAACGATTGTCTTCAATTAATTTTTTACATATCTTACACAACTCGGGATAATTGTCAGCATACCCCCTGTAGAGAACCTCATTTAGATTGTCGAGCGCCGGGGGGATACTTTCTATAAAATGTGACTTCCTCTCTACCAAACCACGGAAACCGTAGGCACCTAAAACTTGCAAAATTCGGAAAAGAATCATCAGTCCCTTATAACGGCTTATGTCTTCTTTTTTTATCCCCCTTAATCTTGAAAATTCCTCAATCCAGATATCAACCAGGGAATCCCTCTCCTTATATGTCAAGGCAGCCTTAGCCTGCCACGCAAAGGAAACAGCATCATATAGACAGGGTCCTTTCCTCCCACCCTGAAAATCAATAAAATAAGGCTCATCACCAACCAGCATGACATTTCTGCTCTGACAATCACGCATCATGAAACCCCATTGTTCCTTCGGGATAGATAATAAATCCCCTTTGAATCTTTCAAAATCATCTTCCAGTTTTTCTTCAGAGAATTCAATTCCCGATGATTTGAGATACTCATATTTAAAATAATTCAGATCCCATCCTATCATTCGCGCACCGAACGGTGAAAATCCAACAACGTCAATCCAACGGGTTTCCGGCACGGTCTGCATCTTGGCGAGTTGCCGCATTACCTCATACCCTATTTCTATACCTATCCCCTGGGAAAAGAGCGAAAATAAATCCCTTTTCCCGAGATATTGTTGGAAATTCCATCTTCCGTCCGGAGCGGAATAAAACACTTCCGGGACATTAATCCCCGCTTCTCCAAACACCTTTGACAACTCGGCAAAAGCCTTTCCCTCATCGGTATTGTCAGCCCGGACGAATATCATCTTATCATTACCCTTCCCTACAAGGAAATATTGACGGTTGCTCCCCGCTCCGGTCAACCTTTCTATATAGTCACACTGACTGCCAAACAGTTCTTTATATTTACACCTGATATATTCGGGAAAATCTTTGGAAACAATCATTATTCTTAATATTTGATGGAATCTTTCTGACGAAATCTTTATATCCGAATAAGTTTAAACAATTTTTCGGCAAAATTACTAATTTTTCACTAATTTTGCAGTGAAAACCTTTGTAATATAATACGTTCTTAGTGAACCAAAGACTCTTTATCATAGTTTAAATCATATAAATAGTTAAGAAAACGTATCTTCGCGGTCAGGTAAAAAAGATGTATAGGAAAATTTTAGGTCCGGCCACGAGATATTTAACCCAAATTTTAAAAAACAATGGCTAACATTGACAATTACAATTTCGCTGGTAAAAAAGCTATCGTACGCGTAGATTTCAACGTACCCTTGGATGAAAACGGGAATATCACCGATGACACCCGTATTCGCGGCGCCCTCCCTACTCTTAAGAAAATCCTTGCAGATGGAGGAAGCCTTATTCTTATGAGCCACATGGGGAAACCGAAAGGGAAAGTAAAAGAAAATTTGAGTCTCAGTCAGATTCGTGACGCTGTGGCTAAAGCACTCGGCACTGATGTGAAATTCGCTCCTGACTGCATGAAGGCTTCAGAAGCCGCCAGAGATCTCAAACCGGGAGAAGTACTTCTCCTTGAAAACCTCAGGTTCTATCCTGAAGAGGAGGGTAAGCCTGTTGATATCGACAAAAACGACCCTGCATATCCCGAGGCTGCGAAAGCTATGAAGGAGAGTCAGAAAGAATTTGCAAAGACTCTCGCCTCGTATGCTGATGTCTACGTAAACGATGCTTTCGGCACAGCTCACCGAAAACATGCTTCAACAGCTGTAATCGCTGACTATTTTGACAAGCAGGATAAGATGCTCGGATATCTCATGCAGAAAGAGGTCACTGCTGTCGATAATATTCTCAAAGATATCAAACGCCCTTTCACCGCCATTATGGGTGGTTCCAAAGTTTCCACTAAAATCGGAATTATAGAGAACCTCATGGACAAGGTTGATAATCTTATCCTATGCGGAGGTATGACTTATACGTTTGCAAAAGCACAAGGTGGGAATATCGGTAATTCAATATGCGAAGATGACAAACTCGACCTCGCTCTTGACATCATGAAGAAAGCAAAAGAGAAAGGGGTCAATCTTGTACTCGGGAGCGATTGTGTAGCAGCAGACGCTTTCTCCAACGATGCAAATACTCAGGTTTGTTCTGTAATGAATATTCCAGAAGGATGGCAAGGTCTCGATGCAGGACCGGACTCTGTACTCGAATTCCGTAAGGCAATTCTTCCGGCTAAGACCATCCTATGGAACGGACCGGCAGGAGTATTCGAATTCGATAATTTCACCACCGGCTCAAAAGCTATTGCGGATGCCATAGTGGAAGCTACGGACAACGGAGCCTTCTCTCTCGTCGGTGGTGGTGACAGCGTTGCCTGTGTCAACAAGTTCGGTGTCGCTGACAGTGTAAGCTATGTATCAACCGGAGGAGGTGCTCTTCTTGAAGCAATCGAAGGTAAGACTTTGCCGGGAATCGCAGCTGTAAAAGGTGAATAAATAAACTTCAACAAATGAATTTGAGGGGATAGGTAGCTTAAGGCTGCATATCCCCTCTTTCATTTCAAAAAATTGAAAAAATTTGAGGTTAAAAATTTTGTGATTTATCAAAAATAAAAGTAACTTTGCAAAATAAGAAGGGTATTGCAGCTTGGTCGGATTGCTGAAGCAGGTTGCATGGCTCTCTAATGTTGGCTGGACATGTTCCAACTTCCATAAGAAAGAGAACTGATAAATTCTTATACATAAATAAAAAACAACAAACCAATCAAACATTATGGAATCCAAAGATCCCAAAACCCAGGCTCCAAAGCCTGCAGCTCCTACTCAAGTAATGAGCGCTCAGCAAAAAATTAAAAAAGAGGAAAAGATTTCTCAGGTTCGCGGTATCCGCAATGCATTTCTGGTGATTATCGCCTGTGCCTGCGCCGCAGTTCTTATCTTCCTCTTCGGAATGGGTAACAGCGCCAACTTCGAAGGCGGTGACACAGCCAACCATCCTTTAAACCTCGCCGGTACCGTGTACAAAGGTGGTTTCATCGTACCTATCCTAATGACCCTCCTTCTGACTGTTATCGTTCTTTCTATCGAACGCTGGATCGCTATCAGCTCTGCTTCCGGTAAAGGAAACACTACCAAATTCGTAGCTGACATCAAAGCTGACCTCGCAGCCAACCAAATCGATAAAGCTATGCAACGTTGCAAAACTCAGAAAGGCTCAGTTGCTTCTGTAGTTTACAACACTTTGGTAAAATACAAAGAGATGGATGCCAACACTACTTTAAGCAAAGAGCAGAAACTTACCACCCTTCGCAACGAAGTAGAAGAGGCTACAGCGCTTGAAATGCCCTCATTGTCACAGAACCTCCCGATCATCGCTACCATGACTACTCTCGGTACCCTCGTCGGTCTTCTCGGTACTGTAATGGGTATGATCAAATCATTCCAGGCTCTT
>CAZDWB010000059.1:0-4832 GCA_964509225.1 uncultured Sangeribacter sp. | reverse complement strand
AACCTATCCTTTCAATAAATCTACCATCACGTGGTGCCCTGCTATCGGCGATTACAATAGGATAATAAGCGTAGCCTTTGCGGCCGTGACGCTGTAATCTGATTTTGGTTGCCATAAACTTGCCGGTTTATTGTATTTTGTAATTAATTTTAATTGACCTTAAAAAGCAGGTCTATTTTCAGCGTGCAAATTTATAACTTTTTTTTCATCCCACCAAATTATTCCGGAAATTACTCTTGAAATATCTTCTATTATCCCCTTTTTTCTTAATTTTGCATTTAAAAATTAAGCGAAGATGGCGGAAAATACATTTTTATCACGTCTGGAGGGGCTGGATGGAAGGTTTGAGGAAGTTTCGACTTTAATCACAGACCCTGCGGTGATTGCCGACCAGGCACGATATGTAAAACTCACAAAGGAATATAAGGAACTGGAGAGAATCCTGGATGCTGTAAAGAGGTATCGGGGTTTGTTAAATACAATTTCAGAATCACGTGAGATGATTTCGGAAGAGGATGATGAGGAGATGAAGCAAATGGCTCGTGAGGAGTTGGAAAAATCCACATTGGAATTACCTCGTCTGGAAGAGGAGATTAAATTATTGTTAATTCCGGCTGATCCCGATGATTCTAAGAATGCAGTAGTTGAAATCAGAGGGGGGACAGGAGGAGATGAAGCAGCTCTCTTTGCCGGTGATCTTTTCAGAATGTATCAGAAGTTTGCAGAAAAGCAGGGATGGCAGCTGTCGGTTTCTTCTTATTCAGAAGGCTCTGCCGGAGGATATAAGGAGATTATTTTCAATCTTACCGGGGATGGTGTGTATGGGATAATGAAATATGAGAGTGGAGTTCATCGGGTGCAACGTGTGCCGGCCACGGAAACCATGGGCAGAGTGCATACATCAGCAGCTACGGTGGCAGTCCTTCCTGAAGCACAGGAATTTGAGGTAGAGATTCATGAGGGTGAGATAAAATGGGATACTTTCCGTTCGGGAGGCGCCGGTGGACAGAATGTAAATAAGGTTGAGTCGGGTGTTCGTTTGCGTTACAACTGGAAGAATCCGGAGACGGGCAAAGTTGAGGAAATACTTATTGAATGTACCGAAACACGTGATCAACCCCATAATAAGGAGAGAGCTTTGGCACGTCTTCGCACATTTATATATGATAGAGAACATCAGAAATATCTTGATGATATTGCTTCACGAAGAAAGACGATGGTGAGCACAGGTGACCGCTCGGCTAAAATCAGAACTTATAATTTCCCTCAAGGAAGAATGACTGATCACAGGATTAATTACAGTATTTATAATCTGCCTGATTTTATGGACGGGAATATAGGTGACTGTATTGATCATCTGATTGTGGCGGAAAATGCGGAGAAATTGAAAGAGGCAGAACTTTAACCTAAAGGAAAGTGTTATATAGACAAAATCATATTAATATTAATTTTTAATACTAAATGCTATGAAAACACTTTCCATTATTAGTTATATTATAGGTTCGATATTACTAATTGTCTCATGTTTCACAACCGGTGTAGCTGTTACCTGGTGGATTGGTGGAATTGCAGTTTTATTTTTAATTCTTGGATGTATTTTCCAATTTAATGTTAACAAGAATAATAATTATCTGCACAACCACAACCGGTAATTTTTGATTGCGTTATGAAATAATGGTGCATCAGCAGCAATGGTTTCGGATTGCGACTATACCACATACGGCAGTAGGATATTGTCAGTCAATTCCAAAGCGCTTTGTTTCTGACTCGATTTTCAAAACTTATAGTTCTGTGTCAAAATAGTAATTTTGACACAGTTTTATTTTACCTTAAAGTGTAAGCCATCGTAAGCCGGGTGAACATTTTCCGGAAGTAATTCTTCGAGTTCAGCGTGAGCTGGAGCTCGATGACAAAGATGTGTGAGATATGCAACATCCGGATTTATTTCTTCAATAACATCCAGAGCTTCCGGAATAGAAAGGTGAGAGAAGTGAGGTTTAAATCTGAGTGCATTTAAAATAAGGGTGTCTATGCCTTCAAGTTTACGCATTTCACCTTCCGGAATTGTTTTAGCATCTGTAATATAAGCGAATTTTCCAATTCTGAATCCCAGAATCGGGAGTTTGCCATGCATTATATTAATAGGTACAATCTTAATGCCATTAATATAAAAAGGAGTATCAGAAATCTCTTTAACATCAAATTTAGGAACTCCGGGATATGGGTGTTCGCGGAAGCAATAATCGATTCTCCGATGAAGGTCATCACTTACATCATGTTTCATATAGAGAGGAAGATTCCCATAAATACAAAATGGTCGCAGATCATCAATGCCACCTACATGGTCGGCATGGCTGTGAGTGATGAGGACAGCATCAATATGGAAAATTTCATTTTTGATTGCTTGTTGGCGAAAATCCGGGGATGCATCTATTAGGATAGATGTTCCCATTGTTTCAATAAGAATTGATGCACGTTGACGTTTGTCGTGAGGGTCGGGAGATGTGCAGACATCGCAAAAACATGCTGCTTCGGGAATACCTTTAGATGTTCCTGAACCAAGAACAGTCACTTCAATATCTGAAGAAACATAATTTACCTCCGGAAGAAGAGTAATGGAAAATTTTTTGTTGACAGCCTTGATTACTTCGGAAGCAAGTTGCCTCACATCTTGGTAGGTCGCATCTCCTTTATTGGCTATTACAAGACAGTTTGAATCGTAGATAGCCGCACCACCAACAGATGCCCCTTTCATTCCTGCGTTTTCGATAAGCCACCCTGCCGGTATCTTAACTTTATTGTCCGGGAGTTCATAAAATGGTACTTCCGGAAATTTGGTCAGCACCTCCTCTTCAAAGAAATATCGTCCTACGACCGGATTCTTGAAAAAGCTTCCAGCATTACCGATAAGACGGGGATCGGGAAGCTTGCTGTTGCGCAGTTCAATGACTTTATCGCGTACCTCCTTGATGGATGGATAATGACCGAGTTCAGTTTCGAGATTTTTAAGTGGACCGTAGGTGAGAGTATGCGGGGTCTTCCCCGGACGTAACCTGAAACTGACTCGAAGTACAAAATAGCGACCTTTCCACTTGTTTTTGAAATAACTTGTCCGATAACCGAAACCACATTCTTCACCCTTGAGAGTAACAATTTTACGGGTATGGCAGTCAAAACATTCTACATTGTGAATAACATCTTTTGCCTCAACACCATAGGCTCCTACATTCTGAACAGGGGAGGCCCCGACTTCTCCTGGGATACCGGCCAGACATTCCAGACCCTCTATGTCATTCTCCACACACCAATCAACCAGATCAGTCCACTTTTCAGCAGCTCCGGCTATAACAAATACTGTATCTGAATCTTTTTTATAACTTGTAATACCTTTGATACAGGAATGAAGGATAAGACCATTAAAACGGTGATTAAAAAGAAGATTACTACCCCCTCCTATATGATAGACCTGATTGTTTATAAACTCTTTGCTTCTTGAAATCTTCAGCAGAGCTGCAGGAGAATCATAACTTATAAAGAGAGCAGCTGTGGCAGGAATATTAAAAGTCGTCAGAGGAGCAAGTTGTTTATCTTTTTCAAAATTAAGTGTCATAACTGTATCAAGAGCCATTAAATTATCTGAAATCGACAAGAATTCCGTCATCAAATCGTAGGAAATGACCATCCGGATATTGCCATAAATCCAGTGTTTTGCTATAGTCATGTCCTGAATTAACATCTGAAGGATTTCCTAAAGCAAGTCTACATTCGGCTTTAGTCATACCTAAGGCAACCTGACTGTTGCAAATTTTATTCCAGTTGAATTCAGAAATATTAGGATATTTTTTTCTTATATCATTCAGGGATAATTGAGAGGCGAGAGAGCGACTGTCAAAACCTGAATTTCCAAAATTGATCATGATTCCGGCATTTGATATTACTTCGGAAGACCAGGAAGAATCAATAATGGTGAAACATAATTCCAAAGGGAAAGATGAGAATGACGGGACCACACTGTCGATACGAATTTCAGTAAATCGTCTTCCATTTATTCTTTTACCATCGGAATCGTACCAAAGTGGTGTAAGAGTGAATAGATGTCTTCCTCTAAGAATGGAATCAGCTTGTGCCACCATCTTAAGATCGGTCATCATCGGGAGTTGTGAAGATTCTAATGATGTAAATGCATCATCGTAATTTTTGTTGGTTGGTAGATTTACATTAATATTATCTTCGACAATAAGGAATTCGATATTTGCCAAACTTGAACCATCCGGAGCAATTCTTGGGGAGGTTTTCACGAATTTGAGATGTTTCCCTGCGAGCCCGTTGCTTCGATAATTAGCCGGCATTTCAAGTAAGAGCGATAATCTGTCGTCAGTACAAATGAAAGGGTGTCCCGATTCCCAATTTTTAAGAACAGGTGAAGAGAGAGTGGAGAGGAGAAGTTCTTCCTGAGTAGGATTTAGCTGTTTTTTATCAATATTTCCCAATTCGATACGCTTAGTGCTCTCAATACCAGTAAAACAAGAGGTAAAGAGAAGCAATAATAGAATCAACGGGGATATATTCAAAAACCTTTGAAACATAATTCAAAGTTAAACAAAAAAAATAAATCAGCCAAACAGAATAAAAAAGCATAACATTAATATAAAGAGGAGCAATAAATTAAAAGAAGAATTAGAGGAGAAGTCAAGATTTACGGAATAAAAATTGTGTTAAAAATTTGGCAGAGTAAAAAAATAGTTGTAATTTTGCACTCGCAAAGAGGGGAAACCCGGTGATGGCGGGATAGCTCAGTTGGTTAGAGCGTCGGATTCATAACCCGGAGGTCT
>CAZDWB010000058.1:0-5456 GCA_964509225.1 uncultured Sangeribacter sp. | reverse complement strand
CTCAAATCTAAGTCTCGGTTGTCCTGTGGCATCGTTGTCAATGTTCTCTCCGCTCTCGGAAACCGCGTTTGTGGCGTTTCCCGTTTGCGGTTGCAAAATTACAACCGTTTTTGCCCTCATGCAAATGTTTTTATGTTTTTCAGCATGTTTTTCTGAAATTTTATTTGCAATTCATTGTGATTTAACCGAATCAACAAATGTTAAAATATATTTTAAAATATTAATGACACGAACAATAACGTTATTCTGCTCTTACTCTTCAACAAAAATTGCAATTAGTCTCCTATTATTTTCACACAAAAAAAAGAAAACGGACCCTTCATGGCCCGTTTTATATGCTCTCAATCTTAGAATTTACCGCTTATAATCGAAAAATCTATCGCTTTATTGTAAATCTAATCCAAAATTAATCTCTAGACTTGTCATATTCAATTCAAAACAGAAGAATCAGAATTGGAAATATATAAAAGGAGCTACTTCCTCCGACATGAACTCAATTACAAGCTGCACTACTGCCAAAAAGATCGCCAGCCGAACAATCCAATAAGAACGTATATAAGCATACATTACCATGTCGGCCCATTTCTGCGGTACAAAATGGAAAACAGTAAGGACTATCATCATCACACACCACACCGTTCGTGCTGTCCAGAACTGTGGGATATGACTAAAATTGAAGTCAACAAAGATATTCTTTATAATAAGAATAGACTGTTCAAAATCTGCCGCACGGAAGAATACCCAAAGCAAAGAAACGTAAACAAATGTCAATGCCCAGCTGATAAATTTTACAAAGAAGTTATCGGGAATCTTATCCAGAACCGGTTTACAGGCTTTATGAACCGCCAGTCCAAGACCGTGCATTGCACCCCAAAAAATGAATTTCCACGCAGCTCCGTGCCAAAGACCACCTATTAGCATGGTCAAAAAGTTATTTATGTAGGTTCTTACCGTGCCTTTTCTATTACCACCCAAAGGAATGTAAACGTAATCCCGAAGCCAAGAAGAGAGAGATATGTGCCATCGGCGCCAGAATTCAGTTAGGTTTTTGCTCTGATATGGTGAATCGAAATTGATGCCAAGCTGGAAACCCATTATCAAAGCAATGCCAATTGCCATATCGGAATAACCGGAGAAATCGCAATATATCTGCATTGTATAACCCAACACGCCCATTAGCGTCTGAACTCCGGTATAAATTGCCGGATCATTGAAGATCAAGTCGTTATATTGGGCAATATAATCTGCAATGACAGCCTTTTTAATGATACCGATGATCACAAGCCAAAGTCCGCCCCAAATATTACTTCTTGTTGGACGTTTGTTTTTTTCAATCTGTGGGAGGAAATAATCTGCCCTCACGATTGGACCTGCCACCAACGCCGGGAAGAACGAAAGGAAAAACAGATAGTCGATCCATCTTTTCGTTGGTTCGATTCTCTTCTTATACACGTCTACCACATAGCTGATTGACTGGAAAGTATAGAACGAAATACCAACCGGAAGTATAATATCAAGGGGCTGGAAGTTGCCTTCCACCATCTGGTTCCAATTCCATAAGAAGAAATTGGCATATTTAAAGTAGCCCAAAATTGAGAGAGAGACCAGAATAGAAAGCCACATGAATGTGAGGCGCCAAGCCCGTTTTTCCATCTTGGCAATAACTTGTGATAAACCCCAATCTATCAGCGATGTACCTATAAGCATAAGGAAAAAGATACCGCTCGACTTATAATAGAAATAGAGAGAGAAACACACAACGAACAGCACCATCTTCCACCTTGACCCCTTAAGCAACGCATAAATGGGTAGGAATATCAGGAAGACAATCCAAAAGAGGCCCGATGAGAAAAGCATCGGCGCCTTCGGGTCGAATAGAAAGAGAGAAGATAAATTGGAGAAGGCGTTTTGCAACTCGCCCGCTGTCAGCCAGATCATCGTTCAGTTATTTATTACGTGCTTTCAGAAATATCACATTAGTCTTAACTTTTCCTAAGGAATCACTCGGTGCTTCTGCAAGTATAGGATGGCGAGATTTTGGCATCCAACGCATTATGCTGTCAATCCAAAGAGCCGAAGCTTCTCTTGTAGGATGAATTTTGTCTTTCTTCCGTTTGAATTCCATGCCTGCTGATCTGAAAAAAGCACCCGGGGCACAAGTGGCCTGCAGCATGTCGTTGATTCCCGAATCCTCTTTCCAGTTAGGTGGGCCTATCCACACGTAAGGCCGGTCTCCTATCATTTCCAGGATGCGCTTTACATATGGCAACCGTTGTTCGGGCTTCTTGAAGTAGAGTTCGTTGCTGCCTAATGAGATGAATATGAAATCGGCATCATATTGTTTCATATAATATAGGAGTGTATCGGAGTCAGCCCAGATCTTGGTATTGCTGGAATCCCAATTTACAGCATGAAGTGTATGGCCATTTTGAGCTGCATAGCGTGAAAGCCGTAGGGCGAGGTTCAAAGTCATTGAATCGCCAAACAGTAGGATTGATTTTGGTACTGTATCGGTTTCAACAGGCTTTGCCGCAATCTCCGCTTCCTTCAAGGCCACTGAGTCTGCGGCGTTTGCCAGTGAGTCGGCCAATAGATTTGGAGAAGGAAAAAGCGTATCTTTAATTGGAGCCTTTTTTACTGTATATGATCCGATGGAAAGGTCATCAGGAGCAAGCGACACGCCTACAATGATAGCCAGACCTAAAATCAGAAGTAACCAAAGACTAAAATAATTCGATTTCATATTATGTAATAGCCTACCTTAATAAATGAATGTGTTTAACTTTACCTTGTCAATAGTTTACAAACTGTAGATTTGCGATTAATTTCACTGTATTTATCAAGGAGGAAGCACAGAATGTTATAATTAGGAATAAACTCGTAGAAACTTATCCACCTATAATTAATTACCTGAACTCATTACCGGAAGGCATCCTACAACTGCCGTCCTGACATAGAACCCATAGTATTTGCATATGTCTTCTAAATAATTAAAAGTATTATTTCCAACACACTATAGCAAAAAGGATATCATCACCCTCGTCTCTATTCTCAGACAAACATCACTCTATCCTCTTCGCCATATTTTTTGCAAAATTACACCAATATTTCCATTCCAACAAACTTTTATCGAAAAACTAAAATCCCCTCCCCTATTTCTTTACGCAATTATCACTTGCTTCCACAATAATCACCTCATCCACATCCCAAGAGAAGGGGAAAAAGCCACTTCAGTCAGGACTAATTCTTGCAGCAATCTCTCAGTTAACTCATTTTGGTAATATTTCCAGTAAGCGACCACCCAAGATTGAGATAATTTATTTAAATTTGCGATAAAGTACCAATCTATGTAAGATGATTATGGATAACAATGTAATCATAGAGGAAATAAAAAAAGGCGCAGCAGAAATTCTTCCCAAAGGGTCTAGAGTAGTATTATATGGTTCTCGTGCAAGAGGAGATGCAAGAGAAGATTCGGACTGGGATTTACATATATTAATTCCCGGGGAAGAGAAGATACCTTGGAGTCTACGGAAGAAGTATGCATGGCCTTTCGCAGACATTGGTTTAATGTGTGATGAAATAGTCAATCCACGCCTTTATAGCATTAAGGGATGGATTAAGAGAAGTTTTCTACCATTTTATAAGAATGTTGAAAAAGAAGGAATAATCATTTATCAAAGTTAACCATGACATTATCGGCCCAGGAGAAAAACGCGCAGTTGTCTTCAATAATGGGAGCTTATAATTGATGATATGGCCAAGCCACGGATTCCTAACCAGCGTAAAGCAAATTTAGAGCATAAGAAACGCACAGAGCGTTATGCCTAGCTTATTCAGCAGATATATGACCGCGTAGCCGAGGAAGCTGCGCGGAAAGCTTCTTAAGCCGGATATGATTCAAGCAGACCGTTCTCTTTCTCTGATTATCCAATGACACGGAGGGAGATTGTGAAGCTTCAATCTCAGTTGATGTCTGAGGTGAAGGCAATCATCATGGCCGGAACCTCTGAGGAATGGAAGGAACCTAACCTTATGCAAGACCTCGTGGCTAAGAAAGTGCTCACTGCGTACACCGGCACTTCTAAGCACGGGGACGAATTTACCAGATATTTCCAAACTAACCCTGATGCCCTCAAAGCCTTTCAGGAGCGAAAGGATGAAGGGATGAATCTCTCAACTCGCGTTTGGAAGCTTTCTGAGCAATACAAGGGTGAGCTGGAAGAAGCCAGCACTGCGGCTATAGCTCCAGGCACTTCGGCAATGGAATTAGCTTCTGATGTGAAGAAGTATCTCAAGGAGCCTGACAAACGTTTCCGAAGAATCAAGGATAAGATGGAGGATGGAACCATCAAATGGCATCTATCGAATCCTGCCAAGGCATACCCTCCCGGCCAAGGAGTCTACCGTTCGTCGGCACGTAACGCACAACGCTTGGCACGTACTGAAATCAATATGGCTTATCGCACTGCAGAGCAGACGCGCTGGAAGCAGTTTGATTTCGTAGTAGGGTATGAAGTTCATACCACTCAGAACGGCCATCATCTAGAGGACATATGCGATCAGTTAGCAGGAAAGTATCCGAAGGACTTCGTTTTCAAAGGTTGGCATCCACAGTGCATGTGTTACACAAAACCGATCCTAAAAACAGAAGAGGAGTTCTGGGATTTGGATTCAGAAACCTCTACTGAGAGCGTCAACGAGGTCAAGGATGTACCAGATAACTTCAAGGAGTGGGTTAAGGATAACTCAGACAGAATAGGGAAAGCTGAGCAGAGGCGCGCTTCCTTATTTCATCAAGGACAATATAGGGTTTGTGGAGGAGGCGAGAAAGGAGTCAGAAGCTTCAAAAGCCGAGCGTGCGCGCATCGAAGCCAACCGCAGGGAGTATAAGCGTCTGAAGGCAACCCTAATTACAAGGATGTTGAGTTCAATCCTAAGAATGGAGGGTTGAAGGCGACACATGTCGAGCACGAGAATCATAATTCTGAAAGTGAAAGGAAGTTCTTTTTACAGTATCACCACTATCTGGAGGGATTATCTTCCACTGATTTGGAATTAATCTGCCAAGATGTTCTATTTCGTAAGGGTTATTCTTGCATCCTTGAAAGCGAACACATCTACAATCCTCTTACCGGGAAACAACTAACTTCCCTGGATACTACCACTAACGGAACGAGGATTGATATAAGGTCTATTACGGAAAATAAACCCAATACAATAAGAAATGGAATAAAAGCAAAGAAAAAGCAACTTCGTTCCATTCAATGAGTTGAATGGAACGAAGTTTGATAGCCTGATCCTATACTTCCATGAGTTTTCTTTTTACAATGAGGATGTTATTAAGGCGAATTTGGGAGAAACAATCAAGAGAATCATAGTGGTCTTTAGAGACGGGGCAGTAAAAGAAATAACAGAGCCCTTGAAATAACAAAGACTCTGTATGAGATTAATCA
>CAZDWB010000057.1:0-6515 GCA_964509225.1 uncultured Sangeribacter sp. | reverse complement strand
GTTGATTTTAACCTCTTTCAAAAAATGTTAATTTTTGTTTGAATATGTTAAAATCGAAATTTATAAATATATTAATTAGAACCAACGATCGAAAATAGTATCTCATAAAATGTACATAAAGTGGAAAACGAGTGATATAAACAACATTTGCAATAAAAAAAGAACCGTATCGGGATTGATACGATTCTTAATTCTTAGAGTGAGGAAAAATTTAAACCATGGAAGGTTTCATTTACCCTCAACGATAGTCTTTCAAGATTTCACGAAGACGTTTACGAGTAAAGAAGATTCGACATTTCACAGTACCGAGAGGCATTTGTAATTTAGATGCGATCTCTTCATACTTGTAACCGGCTACATGCATCGAGAAGGGCTGACGATACTCTTCGGGAAACTTCGCGAGGATTTCAGAAATCTCGTTGCATGCATACGCTCCTTCGGGGGTTTCAAAACCAGAATCTTGTGAAAGATTGATGTGATAAAGATCCTCCGTAGTGTCAACAAGCGTATTTTCACGTGTCGTCTTCCGATAGTTGTTGATAAAGATGTTGCGCATGATAGTGAGCATCCATCCCCGGAAGTTTGTGTTTTCCACAAACTTTTCCTCGTTGTTGAGAGCTTTGAGGGTGGTATCCTGCACTAAATCGTGAGCATCATCCTTGTCAGCAGTCAATTTCAGGGCAAAGGAAAAGAGATTCCCCTGCATTCCTAAAACTGATGATTTGAAGGCATTCTTTTTGTTCATTTATGAATAGAGTCTAAATCGGCAACAAAGTTAGAAATTAATTTTTGAATTCACAAGACTCGGGATGATTTTTTATCAAATATTGAAATTTTTATCTGAAAAAATTTCATTTTGGAATTTCCTTTAGTTTTTCTTCCCCGCTCAGTCTTCTGCCCCGACTTTCTCTACCTTGACCAAATTAATCCTGCTGGCTGTCATCTTTAAGACGGTAAGATTTAGCTTATCAATGGTATATGTCTTATCCAATTCTGGAAATGCCTCAAGATTTTCCAGCATGAATCCGGCAAGCGTATGATAATCTTCCGATTCCTTTATCCCAAGATGATACTTCTCATTAATATTTGAAATTTCGGCACGACCGGAAAATTCATACTTTCCGTCTGCTAATTCTCTTCCCCACGTATTTTTCTTGTCATGTTCATCTTCTATCTCCCCAAAAATCTCTTCTACAAGATCCTCTAAGGTGACCAGTCCACTTGTGCCTCCAAATTCATCCACAACAACTGCGAGAGATCTCTTTTCAGATAACATCCGTCGCATCATCTTATTTGCCAACATACTCTCCGGGGTGAAAATTACCGGTTTAAGATGCTGTTTCCAGTCATTGTTGACATCAAACAATTCGGATATATGGATATACCCTACCACATCGTCAATATCCTCTTTGTAAACAACCAGTTTGGATAGCCCGGTGGCAATAAACTTCTTTATCAATTCGCTACGGGTGGTGCCTTCGACCGGCACAGCCACTATCTCGTTGCGCGGTATCATACACTCCCTTATCTGCGTATCTTTAAAATCGATGGCATTCCGGAAGATTTTTACCTCGTTTTCTATTTCATTTCGGGAAGTTCGCTTCTCGAGACTCTTCTCTATATAATTATCCAATTGTTCGATGGTTAATTGTCCGGATGTGGCGGCAGCCCCCTTTAGTCCGAAAAGCTGCATTAATCCTTTGGATATGGCAGAAATAAGCAGTGACACCGGATACAGCACTATATATATAAGGAATAGAGGGAGAGCCAATAGCCGCATCATGAAATTCGGATTAATTCTGAACGTTGTCTTTGGCAGGAATTCACCCATAATCAGAATTATTCCGGTTGAAAATATCGTATTGCAAATCAATACAAGCGCTTCATTATTATCAAACCACCGTTGAAGAAACGGATTTATAAGGAAAGAAATCGTTATACCATACACCACTAACACCACATTGTTACCTACCAGCAATGTTGAGATGAACATATCTTCACGATGGGAGAATCCACGGATTATACGGTCAATTATCCCACCTCTTGTAGCATCTATCTCCATCCTTACCTTACTGGACTGCACAAATGCTATCTCGGAGCCGGAAAAGAGTCCCGAAAAAATTATCGCGAGTATGGTTAAAATTATAGCTAAGCTCGTTGTCATAAGTTTAGGATTTGCTCTGTTAAGACACGCACTGCCTATGGTTCCGATGTATGTTGAGGATTCGTATTTTCAAAATCATTGCGGTCTACGGGAAAGATACCCATCGGACGCACTACGTTGTAGACAGTAAATTCCTCATTCGACCTGAATCCATGACCTTCCAGCACATGTGTTGCATTTTCAATGTGAATAAAAGAATCACTGTACACCTGTTGGCGGTCTTGATCCCAGAAGACCTGTTGAGTAATAAAAAGATCCTTAGGTTTCTTCCTAATCTCTACATTTCCATCCAGACGCCAGAGCTTCCGATTCTTGAAATATTTAGCCGAGTCTGCCGCCACTGTTGCTATTACCCTCAGTTTTCTATCATACTTCTGGAGATAAATACCCTTTGGGAACAACCAATAGGGATCCGTACCCTCATCATATACCTTCCATAAGGGAGCCACTATCTTATATTGGGTTATTCCTGAATCCGAGATAAGAGTGGAGATATTTACCGTAGTCATGGTAGGCATGGTATCCGGGTTGATACCTGCCGCTATATTTAATTTAGTTTTCTCTTTGCAGCCTGGCATAACCAAGATTGTCGCCAAGAAAAAAATCGGCAACCATCGACGCAACCTTTCACCATGACTATTCATCATCTGATGTGTTTCTTACCTCACTTTCAATTATTTAATCTTACGCTGATAGAACCATAGTTCATTGAAATTAACCCCCAACGTGATATTGAAATAATTTTCGGTGATAAGAGATGTCGGGTGACCCTGACGATGCTTCCATTCCAAACCGAGGTTAATCATAGTCTTATCTTGGGGTGTATGAAGTCCAATACCGCACGTGATACCGTATTCGCGCAATTGATTCCCTTGAATCACCAGATAATCCTTACTGTAATATGCTCCCATACGATATGCCATACGCTGTCCGTAAGATCCTCTTAATTTAGGAACATACTCTACGCCTGCAGCATAGCGCCAACGGTCTGCAAAATGCATCCCGGCAAACACTAACTCCTTCTCGCTGTTATACATTGCCGAATACTTTGCTTTGGACCATTGTTGAAAAGTTATATCAAACTCTGCTATTACTCGCGACGACCTTACATGAGTAAAGTTTATTCCCGCACCGATACTGTTCGGTGTATAATAATTGCCCGAAAGTGGTAAAGTAGCGATTTTCTCACCCTCTTTCTCCTGACTCGTTTCCTGTTTGGTGACCCACGATTTTCCATGAAGCGACTTCTTGGGAGAGTAAGTAAGACCAAGGGTAAAGCGGTCCTCTTTATTTATATAGAACATATATTGCGCACCTATATTGATATCCCAATCACGAATTTGCATTACATGTTCTGTTAAGGTCTGTCCGGAATTCTGAGGGGTTGCAAAAAAGTCATTTACAATATTACCGAAATTATAAGACACATTCACACCCAAAGAGGCCCCCTTGAAAGTACCACCGATACCAAGATAGGCCTGATTGATTCCTCCGGACCCCTGAACTTCAGTTGCACCATGCTGGATTTCATTTCCAAAAGCGTAACCCACACTGGAATAAGGAAGAAGACCGATAGATCCTCCGAAATTCTTTGAAAGCGGGAATTGCATTGTAAGATAATCGAGACCTCCACCTACTGAAGTATCCTTCTTCCCGTTTTCCTGACTCCATAACATTGTCACGTCCACTCCCAAATCAAACAGGAAAGTTAAGGAGTCGACAGATGCGTAAGAAGCCGGGTTCATCACATTTATCTGCCGTCCCGATGCCAGTGCATACCCCACACTCCCCATCTGACGTTGCATGGATGTGGCATGATCCCCTAATATTCCATATCCATACATTGAATACGGAGTCGTTACATTCTGGGCATATACTGCGACCACTGAACTCATAAGCATCAGTAGCCCTAAAAGAGATTTAAAGTGTCGTTTCATTATAATTATATATCGAAAGTAACCCGAGAGCCACTAAATTTGGTTGTAGAGAGATTGGTATATCATTTTTTAATCGTTCATATAATTTAATTCCATCCCCACCGGTGATAACACACCGCAAATCGGGATAAATCCTGCGGGCCGCCTCAAACAGCATACGAATCTCATATACAGTTCCATTCACCACTCCTGAACGTATAGCAGTCTGGGTATCAACCCCGAAAAGAGGACACTCCCCTTCCACCTCCACTAATGGAAGGGCTGCCGTAGCCCTATGAAGCGATTCTGACCTCAAGGCGAGTCCTGGAGAGATGTTACCACCCCGGAATGTATTGGAAGCATCTACAAAATCGGCTGTAATCGCTGTCCCGGCATCTACCACTATCATATCCTTACCCCCTCCGCACGCAACGGCTCCTACTGCAGCCGCCACCCGGTCAAGACCCAATGTGTCACGACTTCGGTAACTGATATCTATCGGAAGAGGCGTGCTGTGGGTAAGAAGCAACAGATTCCCATTCACGACATTGCGCAGTGTCTCCACCAAGCGCACATCGAGATGCCCAACACCGGAAAATGCCACCCTCCGCACACCATATCTCTCTATGGCATGAAGAAGCTCTTCCGTTTGAGAAGGGTTCACCCGTCTTACCTCCTCCACCTTTCCTTCCCCGGAATGTAGAAATGTGGCCTTTATAAAGGTATTACCCTGATCTACTGCTAAAAACATGATAACTTAGAAAGATTATCCTTATTATTTACGTTCCTTATGTTCGGCACGTTCTTTCTGTTCCTTCTTCATACGGGAGGTAATCATCCAGGAAGTTATAAGCTGAAGGAATGCCCCTACCAATGAGAAAAGTATCGTTTCATGAAGAATTTTCAGCGGACCCACCATGATAATCAAACCCGGCTGGGATGGGAGATATCTGGCATCATTATAAAACCAGAAGAAGGCGGCAAAACAGAAAGCGATTCCGGCCCAGAACTCCTGACGGCGAAGACGACGCAATCGCAGTGAATCCTCCGGGTCATTCACATTGACTATCCTGGCTATAGTATAGATAAGTGCCCCGGGAGCAAAAATCCATTTTAATAATATCAGGTTCTTGACATCATTCATGCCTGCAAAAGGCGCTACAAGAGAAACCGCGATTAGTATCAGGCCAAAAGCAGCCAAACCCTCTACCTGCCGGCGACGCTTCTCTATCTTTTCTGAAAAAATTTTCATAATCTCTCCTTATTTTTCCTCCCCCTCTATTATGACAAACACATCCTCTGTAGGACGTTGCATCCTGAATTGTTCACGTGCCATATACTCCAGGTCAGACTCTCCCGCCTCTATCGCTATACGGTGTTTCCGGTAATATTCAGCCGAATCCCTGTTCTGAGATATCTCCTCCTTTAGACGATTTATCTCCTTCTCATATTTCATATTCAACGACATTGACGTATCCTCATTGAAATACAGCAGCAACACCACCACCGATCCTATAATGATGACAGGGAGATGGGACTTACGTCTCAACCAGAAACTTGCCTTTTTAATCTTACCCATTTGAGCAACTTTAGAAATTAATTTCTTAAGAGGATTTAATCACAAAATTAGTTATTATCCCGTTATAAACCACAACTGAATAAAAAAAAATTAAAAAATCGATATATTCCGTGATAATTTTTAGTTTTCAAATGTTATAATATTGTAAGCGGTAACAAACTTAATAATCGCTGAAAAATCGTTTCACCGAGAGCCCTTCAAAATAATCTCCAAAAGATATCAGGAACTCTCACAAATTTTTAATTATGGCTGATTCCACTAATTTTAAACAAAGACTTCTCGGATTGCAAAGCAATCTTATGAATTTTGCGTATCAGTTGACCACCTCACGCGAAGCGGCTCAAGATCTTGTTCAGGACACCACTCTCAAGGTTCTCGACAATGAAGAAAAATTTGTCGACAACACCAATTTCAAAGGATGGGTCTTCACTATCATGCGTAATATCTTCATCAACAACTATCGCCGCCAGGTAAGAAGCGCAACCGTTGTTGATACAACAGAAGATCTTTACCATTTGAATATATCTCAAGAATCGGGACTCGCTACTCCTGAAGGCTCTTTCGCCGCCAAGGAGATTTCAGAAGCCATCAATACTTTCTCTGAAGACTATCGCGAACCTTTCACTCTTTTTATCGCCGGATATAAATACACAGAGATTGCTGAAAAGATGTCCCTTCCCCTCGGCACTGTCAAAAGCCGTATCTTCTTTGCACGCAAACGTCTGCAGGGAATGTTGAAAGATTACAGATAATAAATATCAGATTATTAGATAGATTGGTAATTTATAAATATCGTTATTGATTTAAGTTGAGTCATTAATTATTTAATCTTATTAATATAACCCAAAATTATAAG
>CAZDWB010000056.1:0-6608 GCA_964509225.1 uncultured Sangeribacter sp. | reverse complement strand
TCACGATGTCTAAGAAAGACGACATGTCAAACCGTCACCTTGTGTTCAGCTATCTCCAGAACAAAGAGGCAGTGAAAGAGCTTTTCGGCGTGGTTGCCGATAAAGTTGCTGAGCGTCCCGGCGGTTATTGCCGTATTCTCAAGACCGGTCATCGTCTCGGTGATAACGCCGAGATGGCAATGATCGAGCTTGTTGACTTCAATGAGAACATGCTTGAGGAACAGGGTGCAAAGAAAGGTAAATCCACACGCCGCAGCCGTCGTAAGAAAAGTGCTGCTCCCGCAGCAGAAGCTCCTGCAGCGGAAGCTCAGGCTACAGAGGCTCCCGCTGAGGAGGCTCCCAAGGCAGAATAATCTTAGCCATATATTTATATTGTTGAGAGCGGTTGTCGGATACGGCGACCGCTCTTTTTATGTTCTATTTTGATTTCTCAGCTCTTTTTAGTCAGTATTTTGATTTCTCGTTTTTTTTAGTTAACTTTGAATCCATAAGCAAGCCGTCATAACCCTACAAGATCTCACCAGAATTCAATATCATGATTTTTCCTCAAACCATACACTTGAGCACTTGGATCGCTGTTCTTATAATAGCGCTCTATGCCATCATGATCATTGCTTCTGTGGTAGTGGTATTGAGGGAAAACAGGAATCCGATCCGAGCAATGGCTTGGGTCATGGCCCTTATTTTCCTTCCCGGTGTGGGTTTGATTTTTTATCTCTTCTTCGGCCGAAGTTTAAAGGGACTTCATATGATCACGCGCCACAATAAGCGTAAACTCATGCATGATCATACCCCGAGGAAGATCGACATAAAATCCGTTCCTCTTCAGCCGGAACATAGATCGCTTGTGAAACTTGCACATAATTTATGCAGGGCTTCTTTCTCCGCCAATAATGAGATTGAAATTTTCACTGATGGCACAAGCAAATTCGCAGCTCTGAAGAAGGATTTAAATGAAGCAAAGACTTCGATTCTCATTCAATATTATATTTTTCTTGACGACACCCTTGGAAATGAGATTGCTGATATACTGATAAAGAAAGCTAAGGAGGGAGTGACTGTCAAGGTAATTTACGATCATGTCGGAAGCTTCTCAGCCCATAGTCGATTTTTCGAAAGAATGAATCGCGGTGGTGTCGATACGCATCCTTTTTTCAAGGTAACTTTCCCGCAGCTTGCCAATAGAATAAACTGGCGCAATCACCGGAAGATTGTAGTAATCGACTCCAAGATAGGATACATAGGAGGCATGAATATTGCTGACCGATATATTACCGGTATGGCCAAGGGTGAGATATGGCGCGACACCCATTTCCGTGTAAAGGGAGATATCGTAGAGTCTCTCATATACTCATTTGCGATAGATTGGAATTTCCTTAAGAAGCATCCGGAACTTCCCCGCCAGTATAGAAGTGATGAAAGTGAAAGCACAGGCAGCGCAAAGGTTCAGCTTGTAACCGGAGGACCCACGGAAGGTTGGAATAATCTGACACTTGTGTTCATGCGGGCCATTTCTTCAGCTCGAAGATCAATTTACATACAGACTCCTTATTTCCTGCCCACCGACGGACTGTTTACGGCTCTTCAGGCCGCTTCATTAGCAAAGATCGACGTAAGGATAATGCTCCCGGCCCACACTGACAGCATTCTCCTTCATTATGCCTCTTTTTCATATATAACCCAGTGCCTGAAAGCCGGTATAAAGATTTATCTATATGAACCAGGTATGTTGCATGCCAAGAGCATGACAGTAGACGATGAGTTTGTCACTGCCGGGTCCACGAATTTTGATTTCAGGAGTTTTGAGAATAATTTTGAAGCAAATCTATTGATCTACGATAAGGAAATCAACCGTAAAATGCGAGAGATATTCTTTGAAGATTTGAATTATTGCCGAAAACTTACACTCTCGGAGTGGAAGAAACGCCCCATAACACAGCGTTTGCTGGAGTCTATCTTGCGTCTGGTTTCACCTATCCTATAGTCTAAATAATTTCTTTAGTCTAATCTTTTTTCTGGGCCAACCATTGTTCGGCGGTAAGCACCAGTTCATCATACCATTCCTTGCCGAATTTCCTTATCAACGGCTCTTTCAGAAATTGATATGCCCTGACTCCCTCTTTGCGCCCCTTGATTTCAGCACAGCGGCATATTTTCCACCTGTGAAGATTGACAGCCGTCATTCCTCCTCCCAATGGCTTCAATCGCACAGGATAGAGATGGCATGACGAAGGTTTGAGCTGAGGTAATTTCCCTTCACGAAAAGCTTTTTCAAGAGCACAAAGACATTTTCCTCCCTCAGCATAACAAGTATAGACACAGTCTCGACCTTCTACAATCTGAGTGACCAGATCTCCGTCAGGATCAAGATAAGAACTGCCGTCTTCCAATATTGCACGCTTTGCCCCCTGATTCAATAAAGGCATAATATCATCCATATGTTCATCAATTGCATCGCGTTCCTCTTCGAGTAAAGGGGCGCCGGCATCTCCATCAATGCAACACTGACCCAGACATACATCAAGGTCGCATACGAAGAAGCGTTCTATAAGATCCAGAGAAACAAGAGTGTCTTTAATAACGAGCATATAAAGATGGAGTTAAATTGTTGTGGCCTAAATGTTGGAATTGTAATTAAGCAAAGCAAGGCTCATGAGGATAGGGTGAAAAACAGAAAAAGTGAACTAATTTCACAATCAGTCCACCTATCCTTTTTGCTTAACTAAATAAATTCTTACATGTTAGGATTATATAGAAACCTAAAATTTTCACAAAATTACTATATATTTTTCATGTAACCTAAAATTGTTCAGTGTATTTGTGTTAAATATTATTAATAAAGGCTATAGCTATTGCCATAACTTATTAATCCAATACCTGAAATATTACTTTACACAATTCACCGTGCCAATCAGTCTGTCGGCACGAGCACCCGGGAGACGCAGGAATACTTGTATAAGGTATTCATTCTGAGTCTCATAGAAATTCCCTTCTATCACCGAGGCATCTGCTTTTACAGAGCCATTATTCGGATTGACGTTGTTCTGAACAGGGCTATTCACGCTGTAAGAAGATTCCTTTGAAGAAAGAGATTTGGGAAGGCATATGTATTGGTAATTGTAACTACCTTGCTTAAGCGGAATTGAAGCGGTATAGAGGCCTGTATTATGATCATATTCCATCTTATTCCTACCATTGAAGCTGTGGAGATTGAAATCTCCGTCTACATATACGTCCGCATCAGGTATCTCGGGAGTATCAAGAGTGAAATGCACGGTTACGTAGTCCGCTCCCAAGTCAGGATCGGAGGCATTATATTCGTCCACTACGAATCGTCCGTGTTGAGTGCTGTCGTAGATGTAACTTTTGTCGTAACGGGGTTCATCTGTATGAATCCACGCATGCCAGTTACCCGGACCAAATACTACTGAGTCGACCGACATGCCGGGATAATCTGCCCGTACCGTCTCAAACCGTCGGTATTCGTTGACCGCCGGGAAAATCAGGTTCTGATCGTGCCGGAAATGTATCTTGTTGCCTTCCACCTGCAGTGGATGAGATGTGGTGCGCGTAGTTTCCGGACGGTTGTTCTGTGTTACCGTCACTAATAGGTCCTGATAAGGGTTTATGTTTGGCATGTTACCAAGATCTACCGTTATATCAAGTTGTTGCCAATCCGTATTGAAACCATAGTCAGTACGCGATGACACAACAGGAGATATTGGGGATACGTTTTCAGTGACAGAGAATCGGGTTTGCAGGAGCACATTTTCTGGATCATCTTCAGTAAAGACCTGAAGAAGATAGTTGCCGCTCGCTATGATAGGCATGTGTTCATTCGGAAGAGTGACATTGTAATTGACGTAATGAATATACGTATTTGAGGAATAGGCATAATCCTCAATCACGTCTTCATTAAAGCCGTCTACATACTCCGATTCAAGTAGGCGAGATGGTGTCCAGTCGGCATTGCAATGGAGCAGACGGTAGCGCAGATAATCGTGCTCATCACCAATGATATCGAAATTTAGAGTCAGCCGGTCATTGGTGCCGAGGCGTATTACTGCCGGAGCCAACAGATTATCCGGATTGCGCATTACTACTGTACGAACATCCGGATCGAAAATTCCCTCTCTCGTATCAATTTCGGCATATGCGCAGGAATACACAAAGAGAAGAAGAGAAAATACAGCACGTTTTATGACCCGAAACAGAATACTTTTTAGCTCGATAACCATATCATTTGATTTGACTTACCACACAATGGGAGATTTACCGTGGGCAACAAGATAGTCGTTGGCTTGAGAGAAATGATGATTGCCAAAGAAGCCACGATGAGCCGACAAGGGTGAGGGATGTGGTGAAGTGAGCACAAGGTGACGGTTACGATCGATTTTCGCGCCCTTACGTATGGCGTCACTTCCCCAAAGGAGAAAAACGAGGTTATCACGGCTGTTGGCCAAAGCATCAACAGCGGCATCTGTAAACGTTTCCCAACCAATGCCTGAATGAGACTTAGGCTGGTGCTCCTTCACTGTGAGAGATGAATTCAGCAGAAGCACTCCTTGACGTGCCCATCTTGAAAGATCGCCATTTGAAGGTAAAGGAGCTCCTGTGTCGGCACTCACTTCCTTGAAGATGTTGATAAGTGAAGGGGGCATCTGTACACCGGGAGCAACTGAAAAGCAAAGTCCGTTGGCTTGGCCGGGACCATGATACGGGTCTTGACCGATTATCACCACTTTGGTGTCATCGAAAGGGGATGCATCGAAAGCAGCGAAAATATCGCGCCCCGGTGGATATACTTTTACTGAAGGGTCGGCATAGTCATGGCGTACTCGCTCGGTGAGCTCCTTGAAATATGGTTTATCGAATTCCGGTTTGAGATGCTGTTTCCATCCCTCTTCAATTTTCACGTCCATATGTAATGATTGTTAAATAGAAGTGACACAGAATAAAATTAAGCAATTCTGTGTTAAAGAGAAGTATTCCAGACAATTGGCATGTTCGGTTAACTTCAATAGATGAACATTTGCAAAGTTCGCAAAAAATAATTAACTTTGCAATACCAAACTTCAGGGAATCGAGCATCCCTTAAGATAAGCGTCTCCATAGTTCAATGGATAGAATATCGGATTCCGGTTCCGACGATTAGGGTTCGACTCCCTATGGAGATACGAGATATGGCTGTTGCGAGACAGTCATTTTTTTAACTCAAGCAGCGTAAGTTGTGAAGAAGTTGAACATCATGGATGAATTGATAGCTGTTAGTCATACCTTATCTCTATAAGTGGAAAGAAAAGCTTCCACTACCGACTGAATATTGAAGATTTCTGTTGCGATTGCTTTAATCATAACGAAAGCTGTTTTACGGTGAAACTTAAACTTTTACCCTTTGATAATGCTTATTTAAGCATTATCAAAGGGGAAAAGTTTTTTCGTACAGTATCTCAACTGCGTCCAAAAGTGAGGATTAGGCAAGTGTGCAGTCAGAGGGAGTAGACGGGATACCCAATTTTTTAGCATAAAAATTGTGGAAGGCTGCCGCAAGTCCTTCAACCGTAAGCAGGGTGGCATTTGTTGTTCCACCTGTATACTGTAACGTAGCTCGACAAAACGCTACGCTGCCATAGCTCTATAAGCATGAGGGAAAGAAATGGTTCAGACCGGTTATCTTTTCGAGCAGGTTATCTTTTAAAGATTACGCTTCGTTTCAGACTGGTTGCCGGTTATGATTAATTCTCCCCATAAAGGCATAGACGTCATAGACATAGGAGTGGAGACTTGTCCCAACCGCTATGTCTTGAGCGTTGATGCCAACTCTTCAAAGCCATGATATCAAAAAATTAATCGGCTGACTATGTTCGGGGTCATTAACACTGAACATAGTTAACCGATCAATATTGTTTCTAAAGAATATTTTATCTTGGGCCTAAGAATTTATCACCGTTAAGATGAATCAGGTGGTCAGGTAATTCTGCAATCCAGACTTCCGTTTCCCAAGCCAACTTATCTGAAAATTTCTTATAGGTTGTAAAGTCGAGAAAAGCCGAAATGAAAATTTTACCTGCCTTCACTTCCTTTGTCATTGCCTCTATCTCCACAATGCGTTTCGGATCCATAGGCCCAACCGAAGTAATGGACTCAATGAAATAGATCCAGTTCTTATCCTCCTTATACAGCACCACATCCGGCATTTTATCATGGAGCGTAATCTCAAACCCAAGCTCAGTCAGCTTTTCCACATTCTTGACTAAATCCTTCTTGATTGTATCGCCGACATACAGACATACCGAATCAGGAGCAAACCTTGGGGCGAACTCCTCGATGATGGCTTTCTGAAGCTCGTTATGTTTACCGGGGCTGAACGTGAAATCCTCATGATTTATCTTAACCGGCATCTTCTGCATCCTCTTTTTAGAGGCATAGATTTGGGAGAGGGTTTCATGGTTTGCCACAAACGCAGTCAAAGCCATCCCTGGTTCCGAAGCGCAGGTCGCATCTTCCTCAACCTCCCTTATTACATCTAAAAATTCTTGCGTAATGCGGTATCGGTAATTCGGACTGTTGGTCGGCATTCCGTTGTCCTCTATGATTGCTGCTGTGCG
>CAZDWB010000055.1:0-7250 GCA_964509225.1 uncultured Sangeribacter sp. | reverse complement strand
AAGTGGGATGGATATAATCCCGGCATCTATTCTTACTATTCATTAGAAGTGAATTAAACGATTAGAGCGCTGCTGATTTTTAATCAGCAGCGCTCTAATCGTTTTTAGTCTTATTTATGACACAATAGCATCGTTGGCGGTCCATTCTGTAAGACTGCCCTCTTTAACCTGAATGCAGACCTCAGTCATATCTGTTTCGGCATGAAGTTTACGTTTTGCAGCCGGAGCAACCCGCAACCAGTCGCCGGCATTGAGTTCCACTTTTTCACCATCGATTTCCATGAAACCTTTTCCTGAGACGATAAAATAAATTTCTTCATTCTGCTTGTGGCTATGATAGAACGGAATAACTGTTCCTGCAGGAAGATTATTGACTGATACTTCTGCACCTGTAAGGTTAAGGATGTCATGCAGCTCGGTGCGAGGTGTGCCTTCGGCTACATGTGTTTTACTGTAATTACTCATTTTTCTTGATTTTTTTGATATTTAACGTTTCTGTCTTATTTAATTATTGGCAAACTATTCACCAATCATTCTTTTGATTTGTGATATACGGAGTTCATTATATAATTTGGTTTGGGGTGAATCCGGAACCAATAAATCGAATCCATGAAAAACTCCGGGTATTGTATGAAGTTCTGTATTCACTCCTGCGCACGACAAGCGTGCAGTGTAATGCAGACATGACATGCAGAACAGGTCGAGAGTTCCGACTGCAATGAACGCCGGCGGGAGTTTTGACAGGTCGGTTGCTAAGGCTACCGAATAATAAGGGAGTTCCTTTGCGGACAATTTCTGACCTCCCAGCAAAGTCTCCCACCCAAGCCGGTTGTATGCCGGGGTCCATACTAACTGTCCGGCATAAGTATCCGGCATAGGATCTTTGTCAGTACCTGTACGACAGTCGAGCATGGGATAAGTCAAAACCTGTCCTTTCAGGGGTACTCGACCATGTTCTCTATTGTAAAGAGCAAGGCGAGCGGCAAGACCTCCTCCGGCGCTTTCACCCAAAATTACTATGCGTGTAGGATCGGCTCCAAATTCTGCCGCATGGTCATGTATATATTCAAGACCGGAATATGCATCGTGTAAATCGGCAGGAAAGGGTGCCTTCGGAGCCAGACGATAATTGACACTTACTAAAATGGCCTGCACCCCGTTAGTCAACACTGCAGGTTTAGTGGCCATGGTATTGGCATCTCCCAAGAGTTAACCACCTCCATGCATGAAATACAGTATAGGAAGCGGACCTTTTCGGGTCAGTTCCGTAGGGTGCCAAATATAGATGTCAATATTATTACCATCCATCCCGGTGATGGTGACTTTTTGCGAGCCCGGTAATTCCTGACTCTCACCGATCATACTTACAAATGGATTCTTATCAAATGGTAATTGACAAGCTTCAAAAATTTTATCTATTAAAGGTAACTGATATTCTTTGGCTATCAGAGCCTTTGAAATAAATTGTTCTGACATTATGAATATTTTTATGTAACTCCTGTCCTGAAGAAGGACCGTTTACTGTTTTACTTATCTAACATTTTTACTTATCTAACATTCATAATCCGGATTGGTTCTATTATTTATATGTAAAGCCATAAATAGAATATATTATGCAATATTTAGAATAGTTCTGGGGCTAAAATTTCCGATTTCTGACAAACTAATAAGCCTTATAAATGTTTAAAAAGGAAACGACTCATTCATGACACAAAATACTCTTCCTCCATTATTGACCATCAAAGACCTTAATTCCTTCGCCGAGGGGATGATGTTTGGTACCGATTTCATATTCTATCGGGATTTCTCAGCACTTAGAAAACTTACCGGAAAAATTGTAGTAAATTTTGTCGGTTTCATTTATGTTGCAAGCGGGAAAATCGCAATTACGATGAATGACATTTCACTAAGAGTGGAGTCAGGTCAGATAATTTTTTACAAAGCCGGTGATTTTCTTTCGGACGTGATGTATTCACCTGATAGTAACGGGATGATTTGTGGGATAGAATCCGGTGTCCCCTTTGAAAGCAGAAGTTCGGTGGGGTTTCCCCAGCTTACGTCTTTGAAGGGGAACTGCATGGTCTTTAAACTGAGTGAGCCGATGGTTAATCTTCTTGAAATGTATGGAGAATTATTGAGTCAGAAATATTCAATGGGGATAGAAAAGGTGCGTTTCACGATTATTTCGATGATGGAGGATCTACTTTCTTCGGTATCACTAACCGGTAAGGAAAGGGGGAAAATCCCTTTAAGACAATCGGCAGAAAGGCTTTATCAAAGGTTTTCCACTCTACTTATTGAATCATATCCTAAACCGCGAGATGTAAAATGGTATGCGTCGGCATTGTCAGTTTCTCCCAACTATCTTGCGAGAGTTGTGAAACAGATAAGTGGGAAGAGTACACTGGAATGGATAAATGAAGCTGTCATGGCGGATGTCCGGACTGTTCTGATTCATAGTGATGAATCGGTAAAGGGAATCTCTGTTCTGTTAGGATTCGGAAATCCGGCTTTTTTTGGTAAATACGTCAAGAAACACTCCGGATTGACACCGAAACAACTGAGGGGATATTTAAAAACAAAGGATTCCCAAAAGTGGTAATCCTTTAGTTGACTTTTGTCTTGTCATAAAAAAGACCTGTCTGTAATTTGTAATTTTGCTTGCGAGGGCTCTTCGTAGGCGTTGCAGGCTGCGAGATAGTTCTTTAATGCTGCGAGATAGTTATCTAATTCAAAGAAGTCTGTTCCGTTGAGGATGTCGCTGAACTGATGGAATTTTTAATCTACTTTCATCCTACTCTCTTCAAGCAATCCTACTCTCAACGGGCGAGTGGAAAAATTAAGAATTAAAGTAGCTCATATCCCGGGAAATCAAGTGACCCAATAATGAGACGCAACGAACTTAATATTTGCATTAAAAAGATTCTTTATATCTTTGGATGTAAATCGATATTGGCCTTTCTTGCCTGTTCCATTTGAACACGATGTGAAAGGATGTATGTTTTGTTACCTTTGATGAAATTTCTTCCGGTCTGCTTGAAATGAAAACCTATGCCGGCTTCTTCACATTGTTTTCTTACATTAAGTATCCACGAATAATTGCATGGTCGGGCATGAATTCCTGATTCACCTCCAACCGTTACATTGTCAATACCAACAAGATTAGCATGAAAATCTATGGACTCAAGCATCGGCTCAACGATTATGTCCTTGTGAATGAGTGGTAAGGAATGGAATATTGGCAATCTTTCGTCAGCACGGCGTTGATTTTCCATTGTGCAGCAAATGAAAATTCGATTTCGAATTTCATCCCAATATTCGGGGAGCGACTTAAGGATGCGTTCAGGTCTTTTAGTGACCATATAGAATTGCAGGTCTTCACGTAAACGCATCATTTCCCAAGCTTCACTTCTCCACTGATCCATCTCCTCTATGAAGAAGTCGGAAGAAAAACAGGTCATAACCATGCTGCCTGAAGGGATTTTCCATTCTTTGTTACGGTTGTGTCTTAACGGAAGGTCAAACGATGCTGTCTTCCGGACGATATTGGTGTCAATACCATGCGGCTCATCCCGGGCAAAGACATAACAGTGCTTGCATCCTTCGCTTTTACGATGACAGCCATGTATGAGATTCCATATAATCATAATACTAATCAACAGTGAATTTCACAATAAGGATATGATTCCTCCTCCTTCTATTACGGAAAGGAGATAAAACATAATACAATTGATAGCACATTTCGTGATTATAATGATACAGTTCGGGATAAAGTGAAAACGTATTCAACTTTCTGATTATCTAAATGTTTTATCAATAAAAACAGAACCATTATGAATACTGAAGAATTACGGGAGTATTGTCTCTCATTGCCGCATACAGTAGAAGCCCAACCCTGGACTGAACCACAATACCAAATGCTTATAACTTTCAAAGTAGGTGGGAAATGGTTTTGCCTGTTTAACCCTGATGAGAAATTCATTGACGTAAAGTGTGATCCTGAGGTTATCGGGGAAATGTTGTCAAGATACCAAGGAGCATTTCCCGCGTGGCATCTTAATAAGGAGCATTGGCTTGGAGTCAAGCTTGATTCTGACATGCCTGATAGTCTGATCAAGGATTTAATCCATAGCGGTTATCAGTTGATAGTTGACCATATCAGCGGTAAGAAGCGAGAGGAAATGGGACTATAAAAGTCCAGCAATAAATGGAAATGGAACAATTGAGGACACTTGCAATTTTTGGTGAACAAGTTGATATTTCAAGGCATTTTATATGTAAAGGATAAAGAAACCACTATGAGCAAACGAACAATTTACGGCCGCTTTGAGGAGATGGTCAGGAAGTATCTGGATAACCCGGCTATAGTAGAAGATAACCGCATAATCAGTTATACAGAGCTTGACTCAATGGTCAATTCCATTCTTGCAAAGTTTTACGATAGAAAAGATAAATTCATAGGGATAGTGATGCACCATGGTGCAGAACAGATAGCAGCGATGCTCGCCGTATTGAAGAGTGGAGCTGCCTACGTTCCTGCCGAGCCCTTCCTTCCCAAAGACCGTATCGATTATATGATGAAGACTGCGGGAGTGAAGCTGGTGATAACCAATGATTATTGCGAGGGGCTCAAACCGGTTTCAGAAACATATCTTGACCGCTCCACTCCTGACGGGATTGCATATATCCTTTATACTTCAGGAACTACCGGTAAACCGAAGGGAGTGATTCAGGAGAATCACTCGGTGGTGAACTACAGTGAGGCGTTCGAGACCGAGATGCATACCGGACCGGGTGATGTCATGCTCCAATATTCAGTTTGTTCGTTTGACATATTTGTGGAGGAAGTGTTCACTACGCTTCTCAATGGTGCTACTCTTGCAATCCCGACGATTGAGGTTCATAACGGACCACTGAGGGGGTTGATGGAATTCTGTACACGCCATGGTGTGACAATCATAGATGGGTTCCCATATCTGATTGCAGATCTGAACAAGAACCCCGGATTATTACCTAAATCGGTAAATCTGATAATAAGCGGAGGTGATGTAATACGTGCAAGCTATATCACCAATCTACGCAACAAGGGAATACGAATCTATAATACTTACGGACCCTCGGAAACGTGTGTATGTTCCAACTACTTCCGTGTGGACAATGCAGAACCCCTCGAAGACGGTACATTCTCAATCGGTAAGGCAATCAAGGGTGTTGAGGTAAAGATTCTCGACAAGAATCTTAAGGAAGTTCCCAAAGGAGAAGTGGGAGAGATCTGTATTTTTGGTGAAGGTGTGAATCAAGGTTATCTTGGCAATCCATCGGAACAGTCTAATTTCGTGACGCTCCCCGATGGGACCCGTTTATACCGCAGTGGCGATATGGGGTATGTGCTTCCTGATGGCAACATGGCATTCCTCCACCGTCGTGACGAACAGGTTATGATACTCGGCAAACGGGTAGAACCGGAGGAGGTAGAGAATGTCCTGAACGAATATCCGGAAGTTGAACGTGGCATCGTGAGGGCTTTCCTTGATGAAGGTGGTCTGCACTATCTTGTGGCCTATATCATTCCGGGAAAAGGGTTCTCTCTTCACGATTTGCGAGAATACTTGAAATCGAAACTCACAGATTTCATGGTACCGGAATTTTTTGTTGAAGTAAAGGAATTGCCGTTGACCCACCGTGGAAAGATCGACATGAGTTCACTTCCTAAAGTTCTGAAAGAGGGTAGTTATAAGTAATAAGTCGGATTTATAAGTAATAAGTCATAGGGACGATTGAAGGGAAGTATTACAGTTATTTTAGTTGATGGTTAAGATTAGAGAGATAAGGGATATTCCGACATTGATGAAATGGCGCGTAGAGGTCATAGAGCACGTTTTTGGTGAGAAAGCCGATGAAACGCTGCTCTTGGCCAATCGCCGTTTTTATGAAAAGCATATTGCTGACGATACACATTATGCTCTTGTAGTGGAATATGATGATGAGCAATGTGGATGCGGTGCGGTATGCTTTACCGAGGAGCTTCCTTCGCCCGACAATATGTCAGGACGATGTGCTTACCTGATGAATATCTATGTGAGAGAGGGGTTTCGAAATCATGGACTGGCTCATCAGGTCGTAACTCGTCTCATAGAAGAGTCCAGGAGCAGGGATTGCGGCAAGATATATCTCGAAACCACCAACGCCGGTAGACCTGTATACGAATCACTCGGATTCCGTGATTTGCCCGACATAATGAAATATCATAGCGATTAAATTATTATGCTGACCAGCGGAAATCTTGGTTTCAGGGGTCTCACGGCACTCGTTTTCGGGCTAATGTTAGGCGTAGGTATCTACAAAATTATTTTGCTCATAAATACATAATTATATCATAGTCTTATTGCTATTGAAGTTATTATCCACATGATGCCTTACTATTGAAAATATTAATGGTAAGAATATAGTTATTAAAAAATTGTACTATTTATTTGTCTGTTTCCAAATAGAGGGAGGCCAATTATACTTGGCAGTGAATAGTTTTGTGAAATGTGAGCGGTCGCGGAATCCTACTCTTTTTACTCTGATTCTCTAAATATCCTGCCATCGCATTCATGAATATTTGTTCAGGCATAACCAAAGCATACTTTCCGGGTTCTTCACCATTTGATATAAGATCCTCAAAAGCCTGATTAATATTTATTGTCGAAAAAAGTGATTTAGAAAAGCGTAAAGTTCTCTAAAGCAGGATTGATGTATAATGGTTGCTGAGATGCAAGTATTCCGCAAAACGGCATAGGCTCCATAATATGGAGACTTCTTGAATATGGAGACTTCTTGCGAAATTTAGACCTTTACAAACTGCCATTGATACAAAAATATTATTTTTAGTAAGTTCATTTGCAGTTTGTATTTTATGAAACAAATCTGGTAGTGGGAGAAGTCCATTCTCACCAACATTAATACCTACATGAGTTTCATTTCCATGCATTATCAAATGAATTATAGGCGATACACCGTAGCATCGAATGCTGTTATTTATATTATTCCAAGTATCATCCCATTCCTTCATTGAATTAACATTAAACAAAATTACTCTGTCAACGCCGTCTGTAGAATGAGACCATTCATTTATTCTGTGATTTAATTCCTCACCAATTTTTTAATCACTATCTCTAAGGGATTGGAGGATAATTAGAAGATTGAATTTAAAATTACTCATTCTTTTTATTTAAATAGGAATTGTTCTATCAATTATTTGCAGCTTT
>CAZDWB010000054.1:0-7537 GCA_964509225.1 uncultured Sangeribacter sp. | reverse complement strand
AACCACCCTTAGCCTTCTTGGCTTCAAGCTGATTATGTTCTCTATATTCACTGAGTTTGCTTAAGTCAAATCCAGCCATGACAATGAATCTTTTGATGATCGTTAATAATGCAAAATTAATAAAAATCATCCAGATTATCATGAAACTAACCCTCCTTTCTTCAATCCAAATCTGATTTTTCTCTTGCACGCGATGATGATAAATGAAATGGAAATTTTTGAGTTGTGCCTATTACGATAAGAACCTCCTTCTTACCCTTTAATGCAAATTTAATTTACATCTCAAGACGGAGTCACGATTTATTTTTTGAGATTCCGTCGCGTAATGTATCTGATTTCAATTAGTAATTTTGTAATTGTAAGTTGAGAGAAGCATAAAATTACCGAGAAAAAGTTTTTGCAGATTATGACATAATCGTTAAATTTGTCCTATCATTTATTTCTAAATATCAAATTACGATAATAGATTATTTGTCAATCGGATTTTTTTAATAAGTCACTCAATAATTTTCATATATGAATAAAAAATGTTTTAAATATTTTGTACTTTCCCTCTTAACCCTTGTTTGTAGTGTGAATATAAAAGCAGAGAAACGATGGGTAGGAGGAGACATCTCACTTCTTCCTCTTTACGAAGAAGCCGGCGCAGTGTATAAGACGCATCAAGGTCAACCCATAAATGATGTTCTGGCATTTTGCCGGGAGGAGGGGATGAACATAATGCGCGTTCGTGTATTCGTAAATCCGGAAGATTATGACGGTAAAGATGCCGATCCAAACGCTTGCCAGACAATTGAATCGGTCATACCTCTATGTAAACGAATTAAAGACTCAGGATTAGCACTTATTCTTGATTTCATGTATTCCGACACATGGGCAGACCCGGCAAAACAGTGGACTCCCAAACAATGGCTAAATCAAACTGAAGACCAACTTTTGCAAACCATATATCAATACACAAAGGAAAGTCTCCTGAAACTTAAAGAAGCCGGTGTAGTCCCCGACTTTATCCAAACCGGTAATGAAATAAGTTACGGAATGCTCTGGGGCAGTCATAATGCAGCTGAAAAGGACCTTTTGAAATGCTTTATGGGAAACTCCGATAATTGGGAGAGATTCGGTAAACTCCTCCGAAAAGCCGGAGAAGCCTGTAGGGAAGTATGTCCCGATGCAAAAATCATTCTGCACACTGAAAGGGTAGCGGCAGTTGATGTGCAGCGAAATTTCTATAATAAAATAAAAGAATTAAAAGTTGATTACGACATTATAGGAATCAGCTATTACCCATATTGGCATGGATCGTTAAAAGCACTGGAAAATGCAATTACTGATTTAGATACACATTTCCCGGAGAAAGACATAATGGTGGTTGAAACCGGCTATCCCTACAAGTGGGAAATACCCGGCACATCAGAAAAAGTGGACTATCCATATACAGATGCGGGTCAGAATCAATTTGCGAAAGATCTTGTTGAAATGCTTCTTAAACACGACAAGGTGACAGGTCTTTTATGGTGGTGGATGGAATATAACGCTTACTCTACTAATTTAAGCGGATGGTATAATGCCCCGTTATTTGACAGCTCAACCGGTCGTGCTACTTCTGCACTGAGCACAATCTGCTCATTTGCCAAAGATGACAGTGGTGTCTCGGAAATATCAGAAAACAGCAAGAAAGGTTATGTGAAATGGTATAATATCCGCGGAGAAGAAGTCCAGGAAACCGCTATGCATCAAGGTGTTATAATCTCCAGCGAAGGTAAAAAGAGAATCAGATAATGAGTAAGAATCATATATCGGTCTTTATCATTGAATAAGATACATAAGATATTCACACCTCTTAGCGACTGAAAAATAGTTCAACAAACCATACTATTTCTCAGAAATAAATACAAATCAGAAAAAGGTTGACGAAACAACCTTTTTCTGATTTGTATTGTTATATAGTTGTTATGGCAACAATGGAATATATATACGAAACACCGAATATTGGCACTCTGCTTGGTATTGCGTATCAGACGGAAGTATCGCGCCTAACCCAAGCCCTTGCCGATAACGGACTTGACATTACTACAACTGAATATCAGATATTGAGAATTATATTTGCTCAAGATTATATTCAGCAATGTGAAATATGCCGGATTCTTGTAAAAGATAAAGGCTATATAAGTCGGAGTATCCAATCATTAAAAAGGAAAGGGTATGTAAACGTGGATTCTGTAAGTTACAAATGCTGTATGGTCAGTCTAACAGATAAAGGAGAATCAATGAAACCCATCCTGTTTAGAATTGCTGAGTCCCTTCACCGACAATTGAGTGGAAAAATCACACAGCAGCAAATGGAAAAATTGAAAGAAATACTCGAATTAATAATAAAATAATTAACAATCAAAATTTAATATTAGAAAGGAAAAACATTATGATGACACTCACAATCTGGAGCGATTTCGCATGCCCCTATTGCTACATTGGGGAAACAAGATTACAAAATGCTATCGAAGAAATGGGAATTAAGAATGATATAAAAATTGATTTCCGTGCATTTGAACTTGACCCTACCGCATCTAAAGAAGTAGTGTCGAGTACACCGGAGAGATTTGCCGTTAAATATCGTCTCTCTTTGGAAGAAGCAAAAGAGCAAATCGAGCAGATTTCACAGTTAGGTCGTGAACTTGGTATTAACTTCCGTTATGCCACAACACAATATACAAATACACGAGATGCCCATCGTCTTATGAAATTAGCTGAAACTAAATATGACAGAGAAACCGTAGGCAGACTTAATGAGGCGTTATTTGCGGCATATTTCACCGAAAACCTCATTCTTGCAGACCATAAAGTATTGATGGAAAAAGCACTTTCAGCAGGTATGAAAGAGGCAGATGTAAAAGAAGTTCTTGAGTCTGACCTGTATGACGATGAAGTTCGTTTCGATGAAAGAGAAGCAGTAATGCGAGGAGTCCATGGTGTGCCATACATTGTTTTCGATGGAGAGTTTGCTGTTCCGGGAGCTATGACTATTGAGGGCTTCAAATCAGCTCTTGAACGTGCACTCAAGAGGAAAGCAAACAAGGAAGAAGTTGAAAATATCTCCGAACGACCGCATGTCTGTGGAGAAGATGGATGTCAGTTACTTTAAAAAGGGATAAGACTATGATTAAAGAATTGACGGTAGAAGGTTATTATACCGAGAATTGCTATTTCTATATTGATGAAGTGAGCAATGCCGGATTCATCATCGACCCAGGTGCCCAAGCCGGTCTCATCCTTGATGTTGTAAGAAGAAACGGATGGTCGATAGAGAAAATCCTTCTCACTCACGGTCACTTCGACCATATAGGTGCGGCAGAGTTATTAAGTGAACAATTGGCAGCCCCGATTTATATTTATCCCGACGATGCCCTTTATCTCACTGACACATTCTTAAATCTAAGTGGAAATACACGCAATCCAATTACGGTGTCCTATTATGAAGAGCTTTATGATGGAGAGATAATCAGACTAAAAGAGAATTCAGAATTCCGTCTCAAAGTCATTCATACTCCGGGACACACTCCTGGTTCTGTAACATATTATTCAGAAACAGAAAACGCAGCATTCGTAGGTGACCTCTTCTACAATCATGGTATGGGGCTGACAAATTTTCCGGGAGGAGATAGACAGGTATTGACAAAATCTATTGTAAATAAGATATTTACTCTTCCTGACAGGACTCTGCTTCTTTCCGGTCATTCAAGTCCCATTACATTGGAAAAAGAAAAAGAGTTACTACTGGGATAAACGAATTAACCACTTCCATATCTATGGAAGTGGTTAATTCGTTTATCGGCATACTTCTACTGATTATCAGAGTCCTCTAAAATTTGGGTTGCATGAGTTTTAGTTTTTATTTGCTTGGGCAAATAAATTTTTTCAATTACACCTTCAGGGGAAATAATAAAAGTAGTCCGGAAAGTACCCATATATTTTCTTCCATACATTGATTTCTCACCCCAAACTCCCATTTTCTCAACAAGATGATGGTCTGTATCGGCAACAAGAGGGAATGTTAAACCATATTTGTCTGCAAATTTACGATGAGAAGCTTCAGAATCTACACTCACTCCAATCACTTGATAACCCTTTTTCTGAAATTCCGCAAGGTTCTCCTGCATACTGCATGCTTCTGCCGAGCAACCTGCAGTGTTATCCTTGGGATAAAAATAAAGGATTATCTTCTTACCCGGGTAATCACTCAACCTTACTTCGTTCCCTTCCGAATCCTTACCTAAGAAATCAGGCACATTGTCTCCTACATTCATTTCCATTATCTATTAATTATTCCTTATTAGTCTAAGAAAAAAAATTCATTCAGATGGATGAATTCCTAAATTCTTTTCTTTTTCTGCAAAATTAAATGTATTTTTGCAAATAAAGAAGCTTTAACCGACTTTATAAATTAAACGGCTATCTGCTAAGTAACCCCGTTTCACCAAACAGAACCATTCCGTCATCGGTTAAAACATTGTATTTAAAGATATAGACTTATTATGGAGAGAATTGATTTTGTTAAGCTGCGTAAAAGAGCAGGAATAAGTCAACGAAAGCTTGCAGAGCTGTTGCAAGTACGTCCAAGTTTTATTTCAGCAATAGAAAATGGTAAAAGCAGGATGCCGGAAGAAAAAATTGAGAAAGTCAAAGAAATTTTTGAACTTGACTCTTTAGAAGATTATATTAAAGAAGAAACGACAGAAGCCGTAATACCACCCCATACACATGACACCTCACAAAGTGAAATAATCAGTGATTTCCTAAATCATTTCCATGATTTAGCTCACCAGCGTGAAAGACATAATGAAGAGACCTATATTGAAGCATTATCCCGTATTGAATATCTCTCAAAAAGGAATGACCGTCTTTCTGACAAGATAGATGACCTGCGCGATGAGGTAGACAAATTACGTGTAGAGAATTTCTACCTTAAAGAAATGCTGCTAAAGAATGGAATCGAGTACTAAAACAAAAATCTGTTTCATCTGGCAGCCGAATTATCCCGCAACTTCAATCCCTCATAGCAGTGTTGCAACATTTTTGCGGTAACAACCACAGTAGAATTCACCGGTCGGTTCAAATCCTTGAGACTATGAGACATCAACCACTCATAAAAGCAGGGCATATACAATATACGTTCATGTTGCCGATGATTTAACCCCTTTACCTTTGTATACACAAGTCGCGAAGAGTCAAACATCCGTATTCTTTCCACCATTTCATCCGTACGTTCAATTGCATCTTTCCGATCATCCAACCCTCGAATTACCCATAAAGGAATCTTGGATAATTCAGAAGCATCACCTTTTCTTAAAGAGCCGGCTATAATAATAGCTGCTGCAATCTCAGATGGATGGGCAGCTGATAATTCAGCAACTCCATTTCCCCCCATACTCATCCCAATTGCATAAATTCTGTTGTAATCCACATTATTGTTGGCTGCAACATAGTCAACAACTTTCATAACTTTATCCACATTCCAATAAGGCTCAGAAGCCTGTGGCGCAACAACGTATGCATCAATTTTCATTCCCGATTCAATTGCATCAATTGTTCCAAAAGTGTCTACATCTTGCAGATTGTTGCCAACAGCATTGCGGCTATGTAATGTAATTATCAATGGTTTTGCAGTAACAATTGAATCGGGAGAATATAAAATAAAATCATAACCGTCCATAACTTCACCGGTATGATAACTAATTCTACTCCGGGCTGAGACACAAAAGAAAACAGAAAGAGCACAGAATAATGAAATGATTAATCCGGTATTATTGGGAATATTCGGACCTCTCTTATCTTCCCATCGGTTTAGCAAAGGTTTATGCTTCATTTCTAAAAAATTTTAGAACTCAGAAGTGAGGAGAAGGATATACTCTTCCTGATTATAGGCTACAACTTCAGTATGGAAACCATGTTCCGTCAAAATCTCAGCAAGCTGAGGCGCAGATGGTAAATGATCACTCTCTGAATTCCGTTCATGGTGAATATTGTTTATAAACTTTTCGTCTGAGGGAAAAGCAATCACAATATATCCGTTCCTCTTAACATTCATTTTGAAAAGCCACTCCAACGTATCAAAGGGATAATGGAGATGTGGATATACTGAATAGAGAAAAACTACGTCATAGATTCCAGGAATTTGTTCCTCTTCAAAATCTAATTTCAGGAATTTCACGTTCTTAAGACTCCCAAATTTATTTTGGGCTAAAGATAACATCCCATCTGATAGATCAATTCCGGTTACAGTTCCTTCTTCCCCTACCAACTCACTGATATATGGGATTAAAACTCCTGTTCCCGTACCAAGATCCAACACATCCATTCCCTTCTTAAGGGGTAATTTGGATAAAATATTATTGATTCTTTCGGGAGTGGAACGAACTTCATTCTCATCCCAAGTAGGGGCTAATTTATCAAAAAAATCTATTTCAGATTGATTCATATTCAAAATAATTAAGCGATTATCACCCAATATTAAGTAAATTTTAGTTAACTTTTAAAAATATTTATTAACTTTGGCAAAAATAATCATTTTAATAAAAAAGCCCAAAATAATGGATAAACAACTTTTATTTTTTCTTCCGTTGGCATTAACAACAATAGGTGCAAATGCGATAGAGCTTCCAAAAGATACAACCAAATTAAACGAACTGGTTGTAACAGCTCCACTAAAAACTTCACCGGATTTAATTCCACTGAATGTAACAGAAATTACTTCAACTGAAATTGAGGAATCAAGTGAGAGTTCATTATTACCTATTCTTGTAGCAAAAGTTCCCGGGCTATTTGTAACTGAGCGAGGATTCGCAGGTTACGGTGTTTCAGGTGGCAGAGCGGGAGACGTGTATATCCGCGGAATAGGGCAGGGAGATAAAGTACTGTTCATGATTGACGGTCAGCCACAATGGGCCGGCGTTTACGGTCACAGTCTGGGCGATACGTATGTAGCCAATGGAGTTGAAAGGGTAGAGGTTGTAAAAGGTCCGTCTTCTTTCCTATATGGGTCGAATGCAATGGCAGGATCGGTAAATCTGATTACAAATGTTCAGGAAAAAGATGGGTTGACAGGGAGAGCCCGTGCATTGTTCGGCTCCTTTAGTACTCAAAAATTTGCACTTTCAACAGGATATAAGAAAAACAAGTTTTCAGCATCTCTTGCCGGGCAACTTGACCGTAGCAATGGTAATCGAGCAGGAAGTGCTTTTTGGTTAGCCAGCGAATTCGCTCAGTTAAAATATGCCGCATCCCCACATTGGAGCTTAGCCGGAATGGTCAATATGACCCAAAGTCATGCGAATAATCCGGGTACTATCCAGGCACCTCTTGAAAACATGTGGACTGATATATTCCGTGGCACCGGTGGAATTTACGTAAAGAATGAATATGAAAAATTCACCGGAGGTATTCAGGGATATATCAATTGGGGACGACATAAACTTGACGACGGAAATACTCCCGGGACTAACCCAAAGGATTACCTTTTCAATTCCACGGACTATAATATGGG
>CAZDWB010000053.1:0-7678 GCA_964509225.1 uncultured Sangeribacter sp. | reverse complement strand
CCTCTTTTCTTTTTCCTATAACTTTAAGATTCTTTCTAACTTTAAGATTCTTTCCTGCATACTCACTCTAATCCCGCTCTCTTGCGCTCTTCCGGAGTAAGGATGCTCAACACAAATTCCCATGCCGCATCATGATTATTCTCTACCCGACATGAAAGTATTGCTTCCTTCATCGCATTCTTAATCTCCCCGATACGTTTACCGAAAGGAATCCCAAGTTTCTCCATCAACTCATTCCCATCCACGGGATGCTTCCAATTGCGATAATCATCAGCATCCTTCAAATTGCTCATTCGCTCGCGCAACGCTGCAAATCCTTCCAATTGACGTCTTACCTTCTGGGGATTCTTTGATGTGATATCCGCCTCACAAAGAATCATCAACGATTCAAGGTCATTACCGGCATCGGTCAGTAATCGGCGCACCCCGGAGTCGGAAACACCCTCTTCTCCCACGGATTGTGGCCGCATGTGAAGCCCTACCATTTTAGCCACGAATTTCATTTTCTCGTTCATCGGCATTTTCATTCTCCGGAAAATACCCGGAATCATCTTCTCCCCGATGAAATTATGATTGTGGAAGGTCCACCCTATCCCCGGTTCGAAACGCTTTGTGCGTGGCTTGGCAACATCATGCAATAGTGCACTCCACCTCAACCATTCATCATCTGTCTTCTCTGCAACATTATCCAATACCTGAAGAGTATGCAGGAAATTATCCTTATGTCCCTTCCCTTCGCGCGTTTCTATTCCTTTGAGAGCACTGAGTTCCGGAAGAATCATATCTAACAGCCCTGCCATATCCAGCAGCCGGAATCCTACCGATGGCTTGCGCGAACGGATTATTTTCCCAAGCTCATCGTTGATTCTCTCTTTTGTGATAATCTCCAATCTATCTTTATTGACCTTGATAGCTTTGAATGTGACAGGGTCAATCTGGAATCCCAGCTGCGTGGCAAAACGTATGGCACGCAACATCCTCAGGGGATCATCGCTGAAGGTAATCTCAGGATTAAGAGGAGTCACAATCCTTCCACGAGCCAAGTCCGCTAATCCGCCAAAGGGATCCACCAATTCTCCAAACCTTCTTTCATTAAGACATATAGCCATGGCATTAATGGTGAAATCGCGACGTTCCATGTCATCATCCAAAGTGCCATCCTCAACTATCGGATTCCGGCTCTCTCTGTGATACGATTCTTTCCGGGCTCCGACAAACTCCAGTTCCAAATTCCCGTGGCGTATCTGTGCCGTCCCATAATTGGCATAAACTGACAGCCGTCCCCGCTTACCGAGCCCGTCCTTGACTTTCTTTGCCAGCTCTATACCTGACCCGACAGTTACAAAATCAATGTCTTTCGATGGTCTTTCCAAAAAAATATCCCGTACATAACCACCTACTACATAAACCTCTCGTCCCATATCATCGGCTATCTTTCCAATCTGCCGGAACACAGGGTCAGTAAGTTTATCGCTTAAATTCATAGCAGATTTTCTATCTCTTCGGGGAAATTTGTGATACACTCCAGACCTTTCTCCCTAACTACGTATGTATTCTCAACTCCCACTGCTCCTACTCCGGGAATAACGAATTTAGGTTCTATCGCCAGGGTCATATCCTCAAGCACCTTCATCTTGTTTCGACCCGTAATAGGGGGCTGCTCGTTCAGCTCGATTCCTACTCCATGACCTATGAAACCTGCCTGCTGCCTATGACCCATAAAATAAGGGGATAAACCCTCATCTTCAACTATGGCCAAAGCTCTATTATACAATTCGCATATCTCTACTCCCGGACGTGTCATCTTTTCCAGAGTACGTAGAATTCTTCGTGAACACTCATGCGCTTTAAGTGCCACCGGAGGTATTTCCCCGATACTCCAGACACGTGTCATATCAGTCTGATATCCATTGAACGAACCGTTCATGTCAACCATCACCGTAGTGCCGGGGTGCATTATCGAGCCGTCAGCTCCGACAGGCAACGAAGGGTCAACTCCGGCGCCACCCATTGAAAAATCGTAAGGGGATGGAGAATCGGCATTCTCTCCGTTTATCACGCTTCCCATATTTATCTCCATTAGATTTCCGGCTGTGCGGATATATCCCAGACAACCTTCCAGGCGTAATTCACGCTCTATCTCTATCTGCAATTCCAGATCTGTCATATCCCGGCGATAGAGACCCGGAATTCTGCGATATACCTCTGCCTGATGTATTCCGTCTTTTCTCATCTCGGAAATCTCATAAGGGGTCTTTACCATTCTTCCGCGACGCATAAGGGGAGAACAACTCTGTGTCTGTGAACCGGGAAATGCCTTCTTCAAACGCTCTATGTCACTGTAAGACAATTCATCCTCCTCGAGTCCCAGAACTGCCGGAAGGGGTCGGTCAAGTTCCTTGAGTTTTTCATATATCACCTCAGGCTTTCGGATATAGCGTACATTCTCACTCTCTTCAAAGGTATTCGGACGTATCAAAAAATATATCGCTTCCCCTTCGGCAGGAATATAAGTATATCCTCGGAAAAATCTGCCTGACGTGTAAAAGAGATTGGCATTCGAACATATCAGTATTGCATCCGGAGAACCATATTCTCCTCCTTTTATTAATTTTTGCAATGCCGATATACGTTTCGCACATTCCTCAATTATCTCTAACGACTGAAATTTCATCTTTCCCATTTCCATTAATTTTTCGCCTGCAAAAATAATATTTTTTTCGAGTGAGGATTTATCCCTCCTCCTTACCTGCAACAAACCAACCCTTTCCCGTGTTCTAATTTTAAATATTCTTAAATAAGTTATTTAAATATTATCACCGATGACTACTGAAATCTGGATTAACATAGTCGGGTATCTTGCGGCGGTATGTATGGTTCTCGGATACCTGCCACAAGCTATCTATACTATCCGTACACGCGACACAGAGGGGATTGCCCTTCCTACATTTCTTCTAATGGGCTTTGGTGCGGTATTTTTTTGCATTCAGGGAATCCTGACTGACAATATACCCCTGTTTATCACCAATCTCATCACATTTTCATGCTCGGCAATTGTCTTCGGGATAAAAGTTTATAACGATTATTTCAAGAATAAGAGGAAGTGAGCCAACGGTCTATCAATTTACGCGCAAGACTCGGCATCCCCGGAAGTTCGGGCAATCTGTCTCGCTCATAAAACCCTCCGTCGGTCAATTCACCGTCTGCAAAGATTATTTCTCCCCCATGGGTACGGGCATGAAAACCTATCATCAGCTGATGAGGGAAACACCATGACTGACTCTCTACATACCTGATGTCGTATACATCCAGACCGGTTTCCTCCTTTACCTCACGTGCCACACACTCCTCCAGCGTCTCGCCCGTCTCAACAAATCCGGCTATGATGCTGTAAAAATTGCCCCTGAACTGAGCATTGTGCGCAAGCAATATCCTACCCTCCTCATCCTCGACTAATACCATCACCGCCGGTGTCATAGGGGCAAACCACTCAGCTCCACATCCTCTGCAGAGCTTGCTTATTCCTGTACTGTATTCAAGGCGCCCTCCACATGTACGACAATATTTCTCCTCACGATTCCAATTGACGAGTTCTACACCCTTGCTCACTCTTTGCCACTCCTCGACTCCTATGTGCTTCCAGGATTCTCTGACACCGGTCCATATATACCCTTCCGGCAAAGGCAGCTCCTCGTTTGAAATATCCCATACCCTGTATTCCCCGAATTGGAACACACCCATTCGGTTTTCAGGGATTTTATATGGAAGATGGCAGGGTAAGCTGCCATCTTCGTTCAATAATATTTCTTTATCCTTAATGATTATTTCTTTCATATCTCATGGAGACTGTGCATTATCTGATCCACATCAAATACCGTCAATTCGCTACGGTCGGAATCTCCTACTGCCATACTCATTATCCACAATAGAACGGTAAAAATGAGTACTATCAGAATCCCCGCTTCGTATGGATTATATTTACCCATTCCTTTATTCTTAACAGCATTTATCGACACCCAGGCAAATGCCAATGCCGCCAATACAGGTGGAATTATAATCAACCATGGATTACTCCCCATTGGTTGGGTGTAAACAAACCATATCATAACCCCCACTGCCGCAAGAGAACAGAGTGTGAGCATAACGATTGTCGTAGGGCGTCCGAAAACCACAGAAAAAGATCTGACAGACTCAGTCCTGTCCTCTTGTAAACCGACAAACGACTTTAACAACCATACATTAGCCATAAAAAAGCCGGTGCATGCTGAGTAGACCCATACTGGAATCAGAAAGTACATGCTTGAAAAATCCGGATTATCATGCTGTTCCTCCATGAATCCAACAGTCCCTACACACACCAATCCATAGAGTATGAAACATGCAAAGGGAGCAACTATCGTACGGTTGAGAGGTAATGGTCCGGCAACATAAAACCATCCCAGGATAAGAGTCAAGGCAGCGGGGATTAAGACCCAGGTACCAACCATGGCCATAATGGTGACCCCTATCGTCAACGCCAGCAACATCATTGCCATAGAGCCCTCCCGTGACACATACAGCATACGGTCAGAGTCCATACTCCCCTCATAAACCTCTTCATTGAGATATAATCCGCGATGATGACGCAAATCTGTATAACTGCCCCAAAGATTCATGGTGAGCTGGGCTGCCACACTGAATAATAGCATCAGTGTAGCTATCATTATCTCCATCTCTCCGCGGATGGCGGCGGCGCCGGTACCGGCAAATACTGTGGCTACAGGTAGCCATAAGGTAATCGGATTTATGCATTTATGCAATATTCCCTTCTTTTTCATCATGTTTAAGTTTAAGAGATAAATAATTGGCGAGTTCCCTCGCTTACTCAACAATCTACGCTACTGTGAGCATCACCACATAAAGGCTGGTGGCTCCTATGAGCATCCATAAGGTCAATGCCTGTATCAAGGGTTTTACCCCCACTTGCTTCACTACCTTCAGACTTAAGCCTGCCCCGATGGCAAACAATACCACCACCAATGCTTTCTTGGCTATGGCAACTATCACGGAATATACGTCTCCCATATACCCCATCATAGACTCGGGGGTGTAACTGTATATTATCATAGCAACCACAAACAATACGATAAACCATGGTATGCTCACTTTTGCCTTCCCTTCAGTCATTTCACCCTGTCTGCGGCGCTGACGGCCATAATACCACATAGTAAAAAAGGCCAATGGAATTATCCATAAAGCACGGGTACATTTGATAAGAGTTGCCAGTTCACAAGCCACTGGTCCGTAGGCTTCGCCGGCTCCTACTACAGAACTGGTGTCATGAATAGCTATCGCTGCCCATGTGCCGAATTGTTCCTGACTCAATCCGAACAGATGTCCTAACGGCGGAAAGATAAAGAGGGCTATCGCATTAAGAATGAATATGACACCCAACGACACTGCCATCTCATTCTCGTTGGCTTTCATAACACCTCCAACCGCAGCTATGGCCGAGCCTCCGCAAATAGCTGTGCCTGAAGATATCAGATATGAGGTGCGTCCATCTATCTTCATGTATTTCCCCAGAAGAATTCCGAAAAACATTACCCCTATCACCGAAACTATGGTAAAAAGCATCCCGTCAGCTCCGGATTGCAGAGATTTCTGAAGATTCATTCCGAATCCTAACCCGACCACCGATGCCTGAAGCAGATATTTTGACAGTTTCTTATTGAATTTGGGACAAGGGGTCCCGAAGATGAAGGCAAATATTAATCCTGCAAACAACGCAACAGGAGGTGTGACTATCGGATACTCCTCTCCAAAGATGAGATTATACGGGATCGCCATCAATACCAGAAAAACCCAATACAGAATCTTAGCAATCCCAATCCGGGGTTTCTTGTCTGCAACAACTTCTTCCATAACCTTTCTAAATTTTGCTTTTCCTCTGTAATTCAGAACAATTCGTAAATTACAGCAAGGGCTTCAGACTTTGTTACCCTTAATTGCTACAAATTTAACACTTTTTCTTAAATTTTCATATTTTTCTTCAAATTTTTTCTTTCCCTTCACCTCAATTCTTCTCCCCCTCTCTTCTCTAATACGCCGTCACATCGCCGGACTTTATTCCCAATCACTTTCCTGAATGGGGAAAGAATTGGGAAATAATTAAAAAATTTTTAACTTTGTCCAAAATTTTCAAATTATGACAACATTCGCTAAATATCTGCTCTTACCACTTATCCTATTGGGCGTCATAATTCCCTCCTTTGCAATCACTAAAGAGGAGATGGAAAAAGCACGCGCCATATCCGCGAAAATCTATCTCAGGTGGGCTAATAATGGTTCCGGCTACCTCGATGAATTCAGCGTTTCAACCATCTCTGATCTTGAAAAGAAGATTCGTGAGAAAGAGAAAACCAATCTCGCTCCTTTTAAGGCTATTGCCATCCCGGCAGATTATGAATCCTGGGATAAAGCCAAGCTCGTGGAATTCTGGTCGAAAACCGCACTCAATAGTTCGGGTCTTAACCAGGATGGTGTCTCCCCGGGATCACGAAATCGTATTAAGTCCGCTATAAATGCTATGTCCGTGACCCCTCCCTCTCCCAAGGAGGTGATTCAGGAGCAACCTGCTCCTCAGGAGCCGCCGGCAGAATCGATAAAAGAGGAACCGAAGGAACAGCCGGAGGAGATTACCGAGCTTCAGGAAGAGATGGAATTAGTGTCGGATTCTATCGAAAACGCCGATTCTATTCCCACGCCGACGGCTAAGAAAAGCTCTTCTTCTACATGGTTATATATAGTGGCCCTCATCATTTTGATTGCAGCTGTAATTTTCCTGGTGGTGTATGCCTCCAAGACTCTTGGGAAACAGCAAAAGGGAAACCAGGAAGAGTCTGCACCGGAATCTAAGCCGGCTGAGTCAGTTACCGACAAAGGGGAGATTGATAAAATCCGCACAAAATATGCCGAAAACCTCGCTGCAAAACAGGAGGAAATCCGTATGCTCACAAACGAGGTGATGGCTCTACGTGAAGAGAATAAGCGAATCGCCCAAGAAGCGGAGCGCCTGCGAATGGAAGCATCTAAACTTCGCAATATATCTGAAAATGAAATTGCGGCAAATGTAGAACGGGTGCGCGCCCCCCGATCCTCCGAAACACCCGAGGAGAAAAAAACAGAAACAAGAGAGATCTTCCTGGGTCGTGTAAACGCCAATGGAGTTTTTGTACGTGCTGACCGCACATTTAATCCCCGACATTCAATCTATCGCCTACGCACCAACGATGGTTTCACCGGAACTTTCCGTGTTGTTGATGACAATTCCGTAGTGGAAACCACTTTCACCAATCCCCAGGAAATGTTAGGAGGAGGATGTATCGCAATGGATATCACCAACACGCGTGGCAAGAATGAGATAATCACAGAATCTGCAGGCACGGCGATATTCGAGAACAATTGCTGGCGAGTTATCCGTAAAGCAAAAATACGTTATGAGTGATGAAATTTTTTTCGGAGTTTTCTCCTGACCTCATCAACCCATAAACCTATAAACACATCACCATAGATACAGTATAAATCAACTTTCACTTTATGAAAGTTGATTTATTTGTTTGCACATTCAAAAATTATGCTTACCTTTGCAACGCAAAAGCCCTGATGGCGGAATCGGTAGACGCGCTGGTCTCAAACA
>CAZDWB010000052.1:0-7686 GCA_964509225.1 uncultured Sangeribacter sp. | reverse complement strand
GATGCCCGTTAAGGGGACAATGCCATAAATCAAAAAGAAACAGACAGATAGAAGTAAATCATAGTCTTGACGAATACAAGGTCCGGGCAAGGGAACTGCTTACGAGCGAGTAAGGGCTCAAGCACCGTAGCAACCGTCCGATTGAACCTGAAACTGTGTTTGGGCAGATTAAGGAAGTCGGCAAGTTCAGACGGCTTAGATTGAGAGGAATGACCGGAGTGAAAATCGAGTTCGGTCTGAAAGCTCTTGCCCATAATCTGTCGGAAATACGCGAAGATTTCCCGGCAACAGACTATGTCGGCAACCAGCACTACGTTTTCAATATAAAAGGCAATAATTACCGGTTAGTCGTAGTGATAAAGATTACTATAGGAAGAATCTTCATCCGATTTGTAGGCTCTCATAGAGAATATGATAAAATTGATTGTTCAACCATTTAACAGTAATTATTATGGAAATTTCAAAACAGCAATATGAGTATGCACTCAACCGCATTGAAGAACTTTTGCCACTTGTTACAGATGAAACTCCCTTAAACGACAAAAATACCGTTGAACTCACAATTGTTTCAGACATGGTTGAAGAATACGAAAAGATTCATTATCCCATTGCCAAACCCACTATTGGAGAATTTATCAGACTTTCGATAGAAGAAAAGGGTATTACTCAAAAACAGCTTGCTGATGAGTTAGGTATAAGTCCCTCTCGCGTAAGTGATTATATATCCGGACGAGCAGAACCAACTTTACGTATTGCGCGTGCAATATGTCTTATTCTTGGCATAGCGCCCGCAGCAATGTTAGGAATAGAGATACTTAAACCCCGACTCATAAAAAATGGGGGTCGCTATTCCCATTATGAGTCGGGGTTTAATAGTAGAACTATATATTTACTTTTTATAAATATGGTTATTTCAATTTTGATTTAATCTCTTGCGTTTCCTTTTCATAACCGGGTTTTTCAAGGAGGGCAAACATATTTTTCTTGTAAGCCTCAACCCCGGGTTGATTAAAGGGATTCACACCAAGCATGTATCCGGAGATTCCACAGGCGCGCTCAAAGAAATAAATCAACTGACCCAGTGCGTATTCATCCAGAGCATGCACTTCAAGATGCATTACGGGTACACCACCTTCCACATGGGCTATTTTTGTACCCAGCTCTGCCATTTTATTCACCTCATCGATACGCTTTCCGGACAGATAATTAATACCGTCAAGATTTTCCGCATTCTCAGGCACACGCCGTGTGATAGAGGGTTTCTTAACCGAAATTACAGTTTCAAAGATAGTGCGTTCTCCCTCCTGAATCCATTGACCCATAGAATGAAGATCTGTAGTTAAATCTACTGCAGCCGGGAAGATACCCTTACCATCCTTGCCTTCACTTTCGCCATAAAGCTGTTTCCACCATTCAGCAAAATAATGAAGTTTAGGATCGTAATTAACGAGTAATTCGATTTTTTTACCCTTCTGATACAAAGCATTTCTCATACGGGCATAAACCTGAGCCGGGTTATCGGGTGAAGGATGAAGAGTAGTTTTCTCCATATCTGCAGCCCCGGCAATCAATTTAGAGATATCGTAACCTGCCACAGCAATCGGAAGAAGTCCCACCGGAGTGAGCACAGAGAATCTACCGCCAACATTATCAGGGATAATATATGATTCATATCCTTCACGGTCAGCGAGAGTGCGGAGGGCACCCTTCGATGCATCCGTGATGGCTACAATAAGATTTTTAGCTTCTTCCTTACCGGCTTGTTTTTCCAATAATTCTTTTAAAATACGGAACGCTATTGCCGGTTCTGTAGTAGTACCGGATTTAGAGATAACTATAATACCGAATTTTTTCCCTGTAAGAAGTTTTTCAAGTTCGGCAGTGTAATCCTCACTTATGTTCTGACCGGCAAAGAGAAGTTTTGGTTCCTTAGGCTGAGGAATATAATAAGCGGCGAAATTATCGTCAAGCGCTGAAACTACGGCTTTAGCACCCAGATAAGAGCCACCGATACCGATACATACCACGTAGTCACAATTTTCACGAAGTCGAGCCGCAGTGGCATTAATTTTTTCAATAAGCGAAGCAGGGGTTTCAGAGGGCAGTTTCACCCATCCTAAGAAATCGGCGCCGGCACCGGTACCATTGTCAAGTGTAGTGATAGCCTCAACACTCTTCGCCTCATTACCTTTAAATTCTCCCTCTGCAAAATAGAGAGCATCCTGAATGTTCAGATTCAAACCTTTCATATTGTCTTAAAATTTTGATAATTCTACTTTTGGTGTCTTCCCGGGTTAACCGAAACGCACATGATTTGCAGGGAAGACTCCAATAGTAAAATGTTATATACCTGTAGATAGTTGATTAATAAACGTTAAAAGATTCAATTTAAAAAAATTGAAGTTGAGGATGTACGGTATAAAGTTGAAAGAACCGGGGGTTATATACAAAGTGATGTATTGCTGACTCTCAACTTCAGGTAAATGAGCTCTCTATTTTCTTAAAAGCACGCTTAGGGGTGACCCCTTCATACAAAATAGAATATACACAATTCAGAATCGGCATATCCACATGCACGTCATCATCATTTATCTGATGCATAAACTTAGTGCCATAGTAACCTTCGGCCACCATTTCCATCTCCATCTGAGCAGCTTTCACTCCATATCCTTTACCTATCATGGAGCCGAAATTATGATTTCTTGAAAAGCGGCTATAGGCAGTGACAAGGAGGTCGCCCAAATAAGCCGACCGGCAGATATCGCGTTTCATGGGAGCTACGGCATCTACAAACGAGCGCATCTCACGAATGGCATTGCATACCATCATCGCCATGAAATTATCCCCCGCCTTCATTCCGCTGATTATACCGGCGGCTATGGCATATACATTTTTCAATACCGCGCCATACTCTATTCCCGCTACATCATCGGAAAGTATTGTCTTCAACTTCTTTCCACTAAGCAAGTCGGCAAAGAGACGGCTTTTCCGTGGGTCATGGCAACCGATAGTGAGATAACTGAGACGTTCCAGCGCCACCTCTTCCGCATGACATGGACCCCCGATTACCATCATATTCTCATCTTTACAACCGAACATTTTTTTGAAATATTCGGTAACAATCATATTTCCATCCGGCACAATACCCTTCACAGCAGATACCACATTCTTAGAGCTGATATCGACTGTGATTTTGTCGGCATGAAATTTGAAATATGGTGAAGGAACAGCCACCACCAGAGTGTCGGCTTGTTCCAATGCCATATTTATATCTGAATAGAAATCAATTCTTTCAGTATCGAAAGCTACATCAGACAGATAGACCGGATTATGACCATATTTTATAAAATCATCAATACGGTCCTGACGATGCATATACCATACAATACGGTCACAGTTATTCATGAGCAACTTAGCCAAGGCTGTAGCCCAACTTCCTCCACCAATAACCGCGATTTTTCCGAGCGCATTCATGACTCAGCGGATTTTTCCTCTCCCTCCTTTTCCTCCTTAGTCTGTTTCTTCTCCGGACGCATCTGGGGAAAGAGGAGTACTTCCTGAATTGTGGTCTGACCGGTGAGGAGCATAGCCAGACGGTCCATACCGATACCCATACCTGATGTAGGGGGCATCCCATATTCAAGAGCGCGGATAAAGTCGGCATCAATAATCATCGCTTCATCGTCACCCTTGTCGGCAAGACGCATCTGCTCTACGAAACGCCCGTATTGGTCTATGGGGTCATTCAATTCCGAATAAGCATTTGCCAATTCCTTACCGTTTACCATAAGCTCAAAACGTTCGGTGAGCGAAGGATCTTCACGATGACGTTTTGTCAGCGGAGACATCTCTATAGGATAGTCAATTATAAAGGTAGGCTGAATATAGGTGCCTTCACATTTAGCCCCGAATATTTCGTCAATAAGTTTACCTTTACCCATTGAGGGTTCCACCTCTATACCGGCTTCTTTACAGAAAGCGCGAAGCTCCTCTTCCGACTTATCCTTGATATCAAAGCCGGTTTTGTCGATAATTGCCTGACGCATGGTGACACGTGGATATGGAGCCTTGAAATCTATTTCATTCTCCCCTACCATCACTTTAGTAGATCCATTCACATCCATCGCAATTTTCTCCAACATTCGCTCCGTGAAATCCATCATCCAGTTATAATCCTTATATGAAACATATATTTCCATACAAGTAAACTCCGGATTATGAGTACGGTCCATACCCTCGTTACGGAAATTTTTGGAGAATTCATATACTCCCTCGAAACCACCCACAATAAGGCGTTTCAGATAAAGTTCATCGGCAATACGGAGATATAGGGGTATATCGAGAGTGTTGTGATGAGTAATGAACGGACGAGCGGCAGCTCCACCCGGGATAGCCTGCAATATCGGAGTTTCTACCTCCACATATCCATGAGAATTAAAGAATTCACGCATGGAGTTAAACATTCGGGTGCGTTTAAGGAAAATATCCTTAACACCCTTGTTCACCACCAAGTCTACATATCTTTGTCGGTAACGCTGTTCCGGGTCGGTGAAAGCATCGTAAGCCTTCCCATCTTTCATCTTTACGATGGGTAGAGGACGCAGACTCTTTGAAAGAAGAGTAATCTCCTGAGCATGGATGGTAATTTCTCCCATCTGTGTACGGAACACATATCCTTTCACTCCGATAAAGTCACCTATATCAAGAAGCTTTTTAAACACCACATTATAGAAATCCTTATCCTCACCGGGACAAAGATCATCACGGCTTACATAAACCTGAATTCTACCATCAGCATCCTGGAGCTCCATAAAAGATGCTTTACCCATGATACGCCGGCTCATTATCCTGCCTGCCACACACACTTCACGCGGCGGCACAAGATCATCAGAAAAATTTTTCTTTATCTCCAGGGTATGCCCTGTAACTTTATATTCTGCTGCAGGATAGGGTTCAATGCCACGTTCGCGGAGAGCTTCCATGCTGCGACGACGCACCACCTCCTGTTCACTCAGTTCTTGATTTGCCATATCTATATTATTATTTTAAGCAAAATTACTAAATTTTTTCCTCCTTTCCAATTCCTCACTTCCCACTCCTAATTCTTCACTCCGAAAAGCCATTGGCGGAGAAGGGGGCTCAGACGGAGAAGAGCGCTCACTCCCAAACATAAAAGCAGAATCACAGCTGTCACTATTCCTCCGACCAACAGTTGCATCACTACTTCATTTCCACCTTTCATCCACCCCATCCATTTATGCAAATCAGGAAGAAAAAAGTAATGGAGAAAATATATATCCAAAGTGCGCCTTCCTATATATTTCATACCCTTAACTATCCTTCCTCCTTTTTCAAAATTAACCCTATGAATATAAAAAAGTGAAAAAATCATTATCAGTCCGGCATATCTCACTCCCTCATTGAGAAGTAAAAATCCCCCGATCTTAGAAAATTTGTTTATAGGCTCAAGCCAGCGATATATAACGAGAGAAAAAATCCCGAATAAGAATAACCAAAATATAAATCCATTACCGGTAAAGAATCTGCTCACTGCCTCTACTCCATATTTTCTTATGATTACTCCCAAGGTAAAAAACTGCATATAATAGAGAGTACGATAATTTACCAGCTCTATCCACCACCCCTTAAACGGCTGTTCAATATATAGATAGGTTCCAACTACCGAAATCCCTACCATGACACATATTATCCATAGTTCCCCTAATTTTCTAAATAGCAGCGTTAACCCTACATAAATGAAAAAAATTCTGAAAAGGGTTGTTGTGAACCAATAAGCACCTATATTAAATTCCCACGCCTTGATGGCATGTGAATGAGGAATGATCAGATATAAAATTCCGGCAAAAAAGAGAGTTCCCACAATCTGTGCCTGGAATTTTCTAAGCACTATACTTTTGAGAAACGCCGGATTCCAACGTTCCAGACTTCTGTAAGCCACAAATCCGCTTATAAAGAAGAAAGCCGGCATACGGAAATAAGAGATCATCATATTGAGAAACGACTCATTTCCATGCAGACCGAAAGAATGAAATATGACATGCCCGAACACCACGAGAATCATAGAGAATCCACGCAAAGCATCCAGATATTCCATACGTGGCTTTCCGGCAATCAAATCGGCAGACACCATCACACTTTATAATCCTAATCTCTTAAAAAATTCCCACATAGCAATCCCTGCACTCACCGACACATTCAGCGAATGTTTCACCCCTGCCTGGGGAATTTCAAGAGCCGCATCCGCTATATCCACTATCCGCTGGTCTACACCCTCCACTTCATTCCCAACTACGAGAAGATTCTTAACAGATGGGTCAGCTTCAAGATTCTGCAAAGGTATGCTTCCATGGGTCTGCTCCAATACATAGATTTTCCACCCTTCATTCTTAAGCCGGCATGTCTCATGATATGAATCCCTGACATATCTCCATGCCACAGACTCATCCGCTCCTAAAGCCGACTTGCTTATTTCAGGATGGGGAGGCACACCACTTATCCCCCCTAATATTATCTCTTCTATAAGGAAAGCATCGGCTGTTCGGAAGATGGCACCTATATTCTGCATGGAACGCACATTATCCGCCATAACGGCTACCGGCAACTTTGCAAGGGTGCGGTAATGCTCTACATCTATGCGCGTGAGTTCAACAATATTTTTTTTCTGCATCAGCTAAGTTCCAACATTCTCTTTATAGGACGCAATGCCTTTTGAGCGAGTTCCTTATCAACCCGTATTTCCGGCTTTTCATCGCGCAACGTCTCATATACTTTACGTAAAGTATTGAGTTTCATATATTCGCAGTTATTACACTGACAACCTGCTTGCTCAGCCGGAGCCGCCAGGAAAACCTTATCAGGGCAATTACGTCGCATTTCAAAGAGGATTCCGCTCTCCGTCACAACTATATATTCCCGCGCATCATCCTGACGGGCAAATTCCAGAAGAGCAGCTGTGGAGCCCACCTTATCCGCTATCATTTGTAAAGGACGCTTACACTCCGGATGAACCAAAATCTTTGCTCCCGGATGTTCCTTCTTCATCTCCAATATTTTCTCAAGTGAAAATCTGTCATGCACATGACAGGCTCCATTCCATAAGAGCATCTTTCGGCCGGTGACAGCATTAATGTATTCACCCAAATTATGGTCCGGTCCGAAGATAATCTTTTCATCAGCCGGGAGGGAATCTATGATCTTCCGGGCATTCCCGGAGGTCACTACAATATCGGTCAGAGCCTTGACGGCTGCAGAAGTATTCACATAACTAATCACTGTATGGTCCGGATGCTCCTTTACAAATTTTTCAAAATCTTCAGGGTTGCAGCTATCGGCAAGAGAGCAACCTGCATTCACATCCGGAATCAATACCTTTTGATTCGGACAGAGTATAGCGGCTGTTTCTCCCATGAAATGCACGCCGCACAATACTATGATATCGGCATCGGTGGCTGCCGCCTGTCGTGCCAATGCTAATGAGTCTCCTATAAAGTCGGCCACCTGCTGAATTTCATCGCGCTGATAATAATGGGCCATCACCAATGCGTTTTTCTCTTTCTTCAGACGCATTATCTCCGCTACCAACTCTTCATCCGTAGCAGGATACTTATCGACAGTAGTGCTCATATTTTTTATTTATTAGTTATAAAAAAATTATAAAATATAATT
>CAZDWB010000051.1:196-7760 GCA_964509225.1 uncultured Sangeribacter sp. | reverse complement strand
CCATGATGGTGAGGTCCTGATAGGGGAGAGCCACGTTGATGCAGATGTCGGGCTTGTGGCGATTGAAAAGTGTAACAATCTCCTCAACATTGTCGGCGTCTACGCGGTCGGTGACGATGTTGGAAGCGCCGATTTTCTCAGCAAGACGGTCGCATTTCTCCTTAGTGCGTGAAGCGAGCACTATCTCTGTGAATACTTCCGGATGTTGGGCGCATTTGTGGGCTACAACCGAGCCTACACCTCCGGCGCCGATGATGACAACTTTTCCCATTTTCTATTTTTTATGTTTCGGTTTTGTGATTTGTGGGTGAGTCATACAAAAGCGACTCTGCGGAACAAAATTAACAAAAATATTTGTAAATTTGCATCTCCAATCCTAAATATGATGGTGAATATGGATAGTTCACCAAAATAAGGGACGAAAAAGTTAAAATAATGAAAGAAACAAACGATAATATACCTGAAAAACTCTTTGAGGAGTCAGCAGGAATAGCAGAAGGTAGACAGCATCTCCCCTTGTGGAAGAGAATAGCCGGTTATGCTCTCCGATATTTGGTGCCGTTACTTCTTACCATAGCCTTGGTGTGGTATATGTTCAGGAAAGTGAATTTCTCCGACATGATGGAAATCATCCGTCATGGAGCGAATTATTACTGGATATTGTGTGCCATGGGTATAAGTGTGCTGTCGCATGTCTGCCGTGCAGCCCGGTGGCGTCTTCAATTAAAAGCGTTAGGGATAAAACCGCCGTTTATGGCACTGTGTTGTTCAATTTTCGGTTGCTATGCCCTTAATCTGGTTTTCCCGAGACTGGGAGAGGTGTGGCGTTGCACATATATATCCAACCGGCAGAAAGCCCCTTTCACCACTGTGCTTGGATCCATGGTGGCAGACCGTCTCGCTGACACGTTAATGGTTCTGCTTCTTACCGTTCTGACTTTCATAGTCGCCACAAAGGCAATTAACTCTTTCTTGGTAAAATATCCCATAGGTCAGGATTTGGTCGGACTCTTTTCCAACGCGCTTTTTTGGATTGTGATAGCGGGGTGCGTCATAGCAGTGTGGTGTATGTTCTATTTTTTCAGGAATACATCCTTTATAGCAAAGATAAAGGGATGGCTTTCAGAATTGTGGAAAGGTTTCACAGCAGTGCTTCACATGCAGGGACGAGGCATGTTTCTTGTATATACCGTAGCGATATGGAGTTGTTATTTTGTGCAGCTGTATGTAGCGTTCTATGCGTTTAAGTTTACAGCAGAGCTGTGTCATGAGCCCGGATTAGCCTTCGGCTTAGTTCCCTGTCTTGTAGCATTTGTACTGTCATCCATCGGCATGGCTGTTCCTTCCAACGGTGGTCTTGGACCTTGGAATATAGCTGTGATGTTCGGATTGGCGGTGTATGGTATATCTGATGCTGACGGAACGGCCTTCTCTATGCTTCAATGGTCAGGTCAGACCGTGATGCTGATAATTTTGGGTATATACACAATGATTTACATATCCTTGACAGGCACAAACCGCAAGAGGGCGGAAGAATCAAATAAAAATTAAAATTCAATATTCCGACAAATATAACGATGTTTGATATAGATGAAGAAAGGGAGCGTGATGACTTCTTCGAGACTCCTCCACCGGAAGAGAAACCTAAGGAGGAGAAGAAACCGGAGTTAAAACCGGATGACCCGGGATATTGGGAGCAGGATGAATCTGAGTGGGAGCATCTGCGACCCCACCGGAATGGGAAGCTATATGCTTGGCTCGGACTCGGATTGATAATAATTGTAGTGATAACAGGTGTGTACCTTCGTTTTTTTTCACCGAAAGTGGAAGATGCGGATAAATATGGATATATTGAGGATATCCGCTATGAGGGGACCATTTTTAAGACTTACGAAGGAAGGATGCTTCCCTATAGGGAGATAATGGACACTACACGGGTTTATCGGGAGGATTTTGTATTTTCGGTAGTGAGCGACAGTGTTGCCATCGAATTGCGTAAACTGGCCCGGAAGGGTGTTCCGGTCAGGGTAGGATATGAGGTGTATCATTCCACCCTCCCATGGAGAGGAAAGAGTAAGGTAATAGTGACAGGTGTGGAACGTGCCGATCCCTCGCGAATACTTCCCCCGGAGTTTCGCCCCGAGTATGAACCACCGTTCAGTGCCCGGGAAGATTCCGTCAGATAGTAAGTAAAGTTAATGGATGAATTCAATCTCCTTGAAAGCGAAGGAGCCTTTGGAATCATCATCGAAAGAAAGAGTAATTTCGCCTGTGTGGTCTACATGGGCGATTTTTCCTTTTTTTATGATATTCTCCTTTACAATCCGGAATGGATGATATTCCCCGTCACCCCAGTATAGATTCTGCATGAAATATTGATGCAGTGTCTCCCGTCCCTCTTCTGAAGAAATCAAAGGGAGGAAATGGTCGAGGTTAAGACACAATTTGCCGGTAACCTCTTCGATGTCGAATTCGTGACCTTTCAGGAGAGCCATGGATGTGGGATTTGGAGCATCGCTTCTGAAGATTGTCTGATTGATATTGATGCCTGCACCGGCGATGGTGCGGTCGATGGAGTCAGGGTTTGAGACAGAGTGCTCAATCAGTATACCGCATATCTTTTTGTCGAGGACATATATATCGTTAGGCCATTTTATTTTTGCAGAAATGCCGAAATGCCCGAGTGTGGAGAGAATGGCGGCAGCCACAGCCTCGCTTATGGCAAATTGCAGGCGGGGAGGTATATTCTGGGGGTGATGTATAAAGCTGAAGGTAAGGTTTTTACCCGGTTGGGACTCCCAAGAGTTGCCGCGTTGCCCTCTTCCCCCGGTCTGAGCGATAGCGATGACGAGTGTGTCGGGGGAAATTTGAGAAGCGTTCTCCTTAATCCATGTGTGGGTTGAAGGGAGGGATGATAAAATGAGAGTCTTCATCTTATTGACAATCAGGGATGTTGATTATTCTTGAACCGTCGGGATTTTCGGAGATGGAGACTTCCAAGGTATCGTCAGGGAGAAGGGGAGATATAATTTCGGGCCATTCAATGAGACATAGGTTTCCGGATTCGAGGTAATCTTCTGTGCCCATGTCGAGTGCTTCAGCAATGTCTTCGAGACGGTAGCAGTCGAAATGATATATAGAGCCCGGGTCATTTGAGAGTTTGTATTCGTTGACAATAGCGAATGTAGGGCTTGAAGGTTCATCAACTATACCTGCCTGTCGGCAGATTTCGGAAATAAGGGTTGTTTTGCCTGTGCCCATCGGTGCGTTAAAGGTCACAATCTTGTGGTTTCCGATAGCTTTCAGGAATTTCGCGGCGGCTTCAGGGAGTTCGCTTAAGGAATTTATGATAATCTTCATGTATCAAAGGAAGCGTTTATGTTTACGATAAAAATAAAGTAATGCCGAAGCGTGCAGACGCGATTGGCGTGAGAGGGGATTGCGCCGGCTTGCACGTTGCCAATTGTGGATAATGGATATTTGTGGAAGAAAATCCACAGAAAAGCCCGCATCTCTGATACGTATGCAATAGTCGGCATCTTCAGGGCCAAAAAAGATTTTATCATCGAGTAAACCTACTTTCTCAAATGCTTTACGGGGTATCATCTGGCATGCACCGATTACGTAGAAGGGATGATGAGAAAGCATGGCTTCTTTTTCTGAGACAGAAAGGGTGTCAGAGAACAGGTGATTAATTTTCTGGAAGATTCCGGGGAACGGTTTTGCAGAGTTCTGAATCTCTCCGGAAGGAGAGATGAGGGCCGGAGCTGCAAGCCCGCAACCGGGATTGGAACGCAGATGTAGAATCAACGATTCCAGACTTTCCTGAGAGGGGATTGTGTCGTTGTCGAGAATGAGGATAAAATCCCCCTTCACCTTTTTTAGACCTAAGTTTCTTCCGGGAGCCACACCGATATTTTCCGGAGAGGAGATAAGTGTAAACTGTTCTCCCCATTTTCGGGTGAAAGCTTCTACAGAAGGATGTTGTGCATCGTTCGAACCATTGTCCACCAAAATCACTTCCCATTGATTTTCGGAAGAGGCATGTCTGCGAATCATAGGGTCGAGAGCCTTGAAAAGTTGAGAAGTGAAGTCAGGCTGATTGCACGTGAGCACCACAATAGATAGTTCCATTAGTGGAATAGTTTTATTTTGAGGGCTTTAGCGGCACTGGTAAATTCTTTTACCGAGGAGAAACGTCGTATCTGCTTCCATATAAAGGAGGGTTGTAGGAAGAAGCTGAGATTGTTGCGGAAAAGAAGTTTCTCCATCTGCTCAGCCGAGAGATGAGGGAGATTGAGAATTGATTCATGCTGCACATCCGTCGGGCGGTATTCATTACCTTCAATCCATCCGTTATCTTTACATGTCTTATAATATTCAGTGCCGGGGAAAGGTGAAACGATGTTAAACATCACCTGGTCAACTTTCAGCCGTTTCGCTTCGCGGAAAGTGTGGCGCACGGTAGCGGTAGTCTCCAAAGGAGAGCATCCGATGAGGATGTTGAGCTTTACGGGGACGTTATATTTTTTAAGAAGGTTGACAGCATGGTATATATCGGCCGGAGTAATCCCCTTGTTTACATCCTTGAGTATATCGGGGTCGAAGGATTCCACACCGAGGTCGACATACATACACCCGGATTCTCCGAGAAGCTTGGCAATAGGTTCGGTAATAGCGTCGACTCGCGCCTGACAACCCCATTTAATACCATGTTTTCTCAGGGGTTCACAAATCTGACGGGTTCGCTGTTCGTTCCAGATGAAATTATCATCCATGAACCCTATGGCTTTATACCCCTCTTCGGCGAGCTGATTGATTTCCTGAGTTACGTTTTCTACCGAGCGGAAGCCGATGGTTGGTTTTCGATTGTTGTTGGCAGGGTCAGCTTTATATTCGATTTCTCGTGCGAAGGTGAGTGACGATGGAACACAATATTTACATCCGAATGGACAGTTTCGAGAAGTAAACATTGTGGTGTAAGGTCCGGTCTTCAGTTTTGGATTGTGATATTCCTGGTCAGCTATTAAGTCCCGAGCCGGGAAAGGGAGAGCATCGAGATCATTGATAAGGGGTCTGGGAGGATTGGCAGAAATCTTTCCGTCAGAGAGGAATGTCAGACCTTTGACAGAGGCGAGTTCCTCCGTGGAGGGGTGCAGATTCCTGTTGAGGAGATTGAAAAATTCAACAGCGGTTGCTTCGGGCTCGCCACGCAATATATAAATATTAGAGTCGACAAGACATTTATGTGGGAAGTATGTAGGTCCGGGACCGCATAATACGATTGGAGTCGAGGGGTGCTGGCTTCGTATATCTGAGATTGCCCGGAGGTCGCTATCAATGGATAGATTGACCATCCAGATTATATAAGCGTCTGAATCATCTGAAGAGACGAATTTCCGGAAGTCTTGAACGTCGTGTTTTTTGAAAACGAAATCTTTATACCTTATCTCAAACCCTTTCTGACGCAGCAGGGCAGCGAGCGTGAGTTCATAGATGTTTATCATGGGGTAGACAACGCGTGTGCAACCGGCAGAGCGCTCCGCCGGTTGATTGTTGTCGTAACAGGGGGGTATAAGGAATGTTATCTTCATTGATGGATTATTATCGGGAGAGAAATGACGTCTAATCATTAAACGAATTAAGAATAAAAAAATTATTTTTGCAATAAAATCCGATTAATGTATATGAGAGAGATAGAGATCAATGATATTGAGGATTCTCGGGTGCGTCCCTATTATTCGCTGACAGATCATGAGCTGCGTAGGGAGAGCGGATTATTCGTGGCGGAAAGTCCGAAGGTGATAAAGGTAGCGCTGGATATGGGGTATGAACCGGAATCTATATTATGCGAGCGCCGACACTTGGAGGGAGATGCAGCGGAGATTATAGCCAGGTGCGATGTTCCGGTCTTTACCGGAGAACGTGAGGTGCTTCAACGACTTACGGGCTACAAGTTGACCCGGGGTGTATTGTGTGCCATGCGGCGCAAGGAGCTGAAAACGGCAGCTGAGATTTGTCGGGATGCAAGGAGGGTTGTGGTGATTGACGGAGTGTGCGACACGACGAATACCGGAGCTATCTTCAGGTCGGCAGCGGCTTTAGGGATGGATGCCGTGCTGATGACTCATGGGAGTTGCGATCCGTTGAATCGGAGGAGTGTGAGGGTGTCTATGGGATCGGTGTTCCTTGTGCCCTGGACATGGATTGATGATCCGGTGATGACGTTGCGTGAATTGGGTTTTGCAAGTGCGGCAATGGCCTTACGCCGGGATTCGGTGAATATTACGGATGCCGGGCTGAATAGTGAGGAACGCCTTGGGGTGATTCTTGGCACTGAGGGTGATGGACTGAGCGATAAAGTGATAGATGGGTGCGACTATGTGGTGTGCATACCTATGGCGCATGGTGTAGATTCCCTGAATGTGGCGGCAGCCTCAGCAGTGGCTTTTTTTCAGTTGGCTTCTTCAAGGTAGAAGAGGTTCCACCCGTGTGCCTTGCGATACAGGGGCAGGCTCTCTTGAGGGACAATGAGTCTGCAACGTCCGTATGCTTCGGTGTCAAGCGGGGAGAATATGAAGGAGTTGCAGTCGAAAGCCGGGGGAAGGGGGGAGAGTTCGTAAAGCGTTACAAGGGATTTGCAACCGTTGAAAATGAGTTCTCCCAAAAGAGAGTCGTTAGCGGGGAGTTTTGCTTCGCGTAGTGAAAGACAATCGGCAAATGCGTAACTTTCGATTTCGGTGACGGAATCAGGAATTTTGATTTCTTCAAGAGATTCATCACGACAGAAAGCGTTAAGCCCGATGTGCTGTAGACGTAAAGGGAGTGTGACGCTTTTAAGACTGTAACAGTAAATAAATGCAAAAGATTTGATGTCGGTGACCCCGTTGGGAATTGTAATCTCGCCGAGAGTTTCACATTCTCTGAATGTTCCTTCGCGAAGTACGGAGATTGAGGGAGGAAGAGTGATTTTTTCAAGTGAAGAGCATCCGGCAAACGCGTATTCTCCAATATCTTTGCATTTAGAATTTTGGGTAAATATTATTTGTTTTATTTTTTTGTTGTCGAAGAAAGCGAAAGGGGGAATCTCGCGGATGTCATCGGGTATATTAATAATGGAATCCCCCTCGATTACCCATGATAATGAAGAGAACGAGGGATGTTGTAATGTAGATTTAGCATCAGCACATAAGGTGCTAAAAAGTAGGAAAAGTATAGATGCAGATAAAAGTTGAAGCAAATTTCTCATGCGCAAAAGTACGAAAAAAAGGGGGAAATTTAGTGTTTTTAAGAATAATAAAAAAGGTATAAAAAATAAAAGGGGAGAAAAATTTGTGGAAAGATAAAAAATGCTTACCTTTGCGGTTGAAAATGGTCTGGTAGCTCAGCTGGATAGAGCAACAGCCTTCTAAGCTGTGGGTCCTGGGTTCGAATCCCAGCCGGATCACAAGAAATATAGATCACAAGGAATAGAAAGGGACAGAGCAACAGCCTGCGTATTCTTTTTGGGCTGTGGGTCCTGGGTTCGAATCCCAGCCGGATCACAAGAAATATAGATCACAAG
>CAZDWB010000051.1:0-96 GCA_964509225.1 uncultured Sangeribacter sp. | reverse complement strand
GTATTCTTTTTGGGCTGTGGGTCCTGGGTTCGAATCCCAGCCGGATCACAAGAAACCTGTGAGGGTGAGAGAAATTCTCCCGCCCTCAATTGTTAT
>CAZDWB010000050.1:0-7779 GCA_964509225.1 uncultured Sangeribacter sp. | reverse complement strand
AGAACCGAATGCTACTATCAGGTAATCAGCACCCTCTACATCTATCTCTTCCCAACGGGTTTCATTCTCCTCGATGGTGCGGTAACGTGCCTGAAGTTCGTGATTGATTACCTCCATGCGGGCTGATTCAAGCTCCAGAGATGTGATGACGTTGCGCTTGCGGCCATCCTTACGTCCGTTAGCTGCCCAGGGACACTGCTTGCGAATCTCTTCATCAGTGCGGCGTGGACGCTGCTCGGGAAGAACTACCTTTTCCATCATCTGACCTACAATACCGTCTGCCAGAATCATTGCAGGATTGCGATATTTGAATGCAAGGTCAAAACCAAGACCTACGAAATCCACCATCTCCTGCACTGTGGAGGGAGCAAGAACTATCAAATGATAGTCACCATGACCACCACCTTTGGTTGCCTGGAAATAGTCTGCCTGTGAGGGCTGGATGGTGCCAAGTCCCGGTCCTCCTCGCATTACGTTCAGGATCAGCGCCGGAAGGGAAGCTGCGGCTATATAAGATATACCCTCCTGCTTCAAACTTACACCGGGTGATGAGGAGGATGTCATCACTGCCTTGCCGGTGGATGCTCCACCGTATACCATATTGATTGCGGCAACTTCTGATTCTGCCTGAAGCACTGTCATGCCTGTGGTCTCCCATGGCATCAGCTCTTCAAGTGTCTCAAGCACCTCTGACTGAGGTGTGATGGGATAACCGAAATAACCGTCGCATCCATAACGGATTGCTGCGTGGGCTATCGCCTCGTTGCCCTTCATGAGTCTTACCTCTTCTTTCATATCTGTTGGGTTCTGTTGTTCTTGTTTTGTTCTTTCTTTCTTTTGACTTATCAGTCTACCTTTACACGATATACCTCGATACATGCATCCGGACATACCCACGCACATGAACAGCATCCCGTACAATTCTCAGGATTTGCCATATACGCGTAGTGATAACCTCGGTCGTTAACCTCATTAGGCTGCAACGCAAGTGTCTGTGTCGGACAAGCTACTACACATAAATTGCAGCCCTTGCAACGCTCAACATTCACGGTAATCGCTCCTTTTACTTTTGCCATATTGTTTTAGAGTGTTTATATATAGGTATTTAGATATTTTTACCCCTCTTTGGTATTCCATTCCTACAAAAGTAATCCTTTTTTTTAAGCTAACTTTTCTATTTTTTTATGTTTTAAAACATATTTTACTTTTTATCCCTCCCCAACAGCTCTTTTAATTTCAATACACCCTTTGTGGCCGGCTCCGCTATCACCGTTAGATCAGGAACACCTGTAACTGCCGCCGGGTGTGGGTCAATATAATACACCGGGGTCCCGGGTCGCACTGCATGTATCAATCCTGCCGCCGGATACACCACCAACGAGGTCCCGATAACGACAAATATATCCGCTTCCGATACCAACTCCATGGCCGGTTCGATATTCGGCACTGGTTCCTGGAAAAACACTATATGTGGACGCATAAGATCCCCCCTCTTCCCTCGTGTCGACGGGGTTGTCTCCAAATGCTCTATATCCAGACTCTCTATGTAGTCCGGATCGCTTACACTCCTTATCTTCATCAGCTCCCCGTGAAGGTGCAACACATTTTTTGACCCGGCTCTCTCGTGAAGGTCATCCACATTTTGTGTTATGATATATACATCGTAATCTTTCTCCAAGTCTACCAAGGCCTTATGGGCTGCGTTGGGCATCGCTTTCAACAACCCCTTTCGACGTTCATTATAAAAATGATGCACCAAATCAGGATTCCTGCGGAAACCATCGGCGGAGGCTACGTCCATAACCGGATAATTCGCCCATAAACCTCCGGCATCACGGAAAGTGGATATTCCGCTCTCGGCACTTATCCCGGCTCCGGTGGAGATTACAAGTTTCGGCTTTCCCATATCTATTTATCTTATTATTATTTTATTCCTTTTTCCCTGTTTTGAGACAAGGATATATATTCCTGACTCTCCGGGACGTTGGTGAAGACGGTGTCCATCTATTGTAAACCATTCTCCTCCTTCAATCTCTCCTTCCGTTTTTTCAACACCTGTCGGTCCGGGCAATTCCTCCATCTGTAAGAATTTACTCCAGTTGGGATCGGCTTTATACGCATCCATTCCCCCTTTAGGCACCTTCAGTGCAGCTGTCCGGTAAATACTGCTTGCAAAAGAGTTTGACTGAATAGCCGGAGGAACCATAGCATTTACTGACACCTCCTTAACCCCACCGGCGCTTGAAAATCCTGAAAAGACATATTCTGCGATATTTTCCAGTGTTGACGGAAGGGATATCTTTTCCAGATCTTCCCAAAAATAGAAGGCTGAAGAACTGATATTCTTTACTCCTTCCGGAATATTCACCTCCTTCAACGCATCCATGCCGTAGAAACATCTTGAAGGAATGGTTTCCACTACCGGGATATCAATATGCTCAAGTTTTGAACAACCGCTAAACGCATATTCCCCTAATTCATCGACCATCGGCGGAAGCTCTATTTTTATCAATTCTTTATTGTATGCACATGCATATTTCCCAAACTTGCGTAAGGTGGAGGGTAAATACAGTTCGGTGAGATGTGCACAACTTGATAAGGCACTTGACGGTAGTTCAGTTATAGGTAAATCAATTCGGAGGGTTGTGACCTGATTCTTATCAATGATTGAAGACAATGACGGAGTCATTTTCCCCACGATATAGCTGCTCCCTTCATGGTTTACCCTGGAGGGGATATGTATGTCACCTCCTGCTTTACCACCGGATAGTGTGCCGGTCAGAATGGCATCATATCCGGGAATTACGGAATAAAGGAATGTCCCGTCATCAAATTGAAGCACATTACTCTGATCGTAAACTGTCATTCTGTACTCCCTGTCAGTGGGTATGATCTGAAGTGAATTGACATTGATAAATACTAAGGTATATTCCCCTTCCGGAAACTTCACTGTATTGTTAATCCCATATTTATTGACGGTTTCACCTGCAGGCTCCACATCCAGACTGGTGTTGAAGAAAAGGGTTGCCTCACCCTCTGCATCCACTGCATAGCATCGTGTGGCGTGAAACTCATAATCATTCCCCAAATTTTTGAATATAAACGATATCGTGTTCGAAGAACCGGAGATGTAGAAATCTTCATCATTAATCAACACATCGGTAATCTCTACATTTATCGGTTCCTGATCCATGCGTGCAACTTTGAAATTCCATGAGTCGTCGTGATAGGATAAGTATCCACCCAGAGGCACAGCATTAAATACCAGACTACCTTCGGACATGGGGGTCACCCTCTTCCAGCTTTCATCCCCCACTTTTTTCCATACCAAGCGCAAGTCATAAATATTAGTCTTATCCAAAGAATTCAGCATCTCTGCCGGCACAGTCCATTTATTATTTTCATCATTTATAGTTCCCAGAGGGAATATTGTGCCATTTCCCTCTGAACCGGATTCGCTGACACTTATTCCCAACCCGTATTCTTCATACGGCAGGGCGGTTTCCAGGGATACAGTTAACTCATTAGCATCTCCAAGTTCAAGAGCAAAATCTTTTCCCAATACATAATCATATATACTATACTTCTCTCCATTGTCAGGATGAAGATTCACCATGATGGCCTGTGTATAGTTATAGCCGTTTATGAATCCACCGGTTCCGGCACCGGCCGGCACAAGACAGGTAGTAACGAAATATCCGTTATATCGACCGTTCCATCCCCAGTTGAAATGGAAATATCCCTCTCCGTCGTATCCGTCGCATACAAAAGCATGCCCACCGCTTCCGAGCCACACTGCATCCCGACCGGTATAATAGACGGGCATCCCTCCCTTGAGCATCGTGTAAATCATGGTGTCCCATTCATTACGCATCATGGATTCACGATGTATCAGGCGCCCATCTGAAGAATATCCGAAATAGGTCTGCATCCCTGTCAGGGCACAATCATCAGTGGTACCGCTTGAGGTGGCACCGTAATTCATCTCCGTTCCGTAACCTACGGCCTTCATTAATGTTGACACTGCCTGAGCCGACTCATCCGTCGCTCCCTCCTCATATATATCTTTCATAATTCCCCAGTCAAAGGTCATACCATCGAAAGTGAGCGAATAAGTGTTGGCAGGACTGGAGAAATCCTTATATGTTATCTCCCCTTTGGGATTCAAAGGCCATTGATGATAATACATTATCTGACTCAGTGCTGTGGCAACACACCCCGTAGGTGACTGTTTATCATTGATTACGGGTGTGTAAAGATTATACGGTGACGTTTGTCCCCATTCCGATTTCACCAAAGGGGAGATGGCCGGACCAAGTGAGGGTGGTGTGTACAAACCTTCGCTTTTCTCATCCGACCCGGTGGCGAACATTATCTCATTCACCATCTCCCCGAGCCACCACCGGAGTCCTTCCGGTAAGCTCTCTTCTGATATATCTCCGGCATCGGAATATCCCAGCAAAGGCATAAATCTGTCGTCAGCAGGAGCGATAAGATATCCCCCCTTTCCCGAAAGATTATACAGATAGATCGCCGGTTGTCCCTTTTCGGTATCAACCGAGCGTATGTAACGAACTTTGGATAACTGATTTCTTACCTTACCCGGTGCAGAGTGAGAAGAGTCGGTAAGTCGCGCGAGCGCACCTTCCGGTGTGACAGGTTTTCCTGACAGGGTGAAGGCTCCCAATCCGATTGCGCCACTTATCAGAAGTGTTGATAGTAGATTTCGATTCATTATTTATCGCTTATGTGGGTTAACGTTTTCATGATATGAGAATCCCTCCGAGCTTTTCTCCGAAATCGAAATCATGAGAGTAATATTAGCATCGGGGATTAACTTTTTCAAGAATATCCGTTTTCCGGATTTTTGTGCTAATATACTGAAAAATCACATTTTTCTTTCTAAATTAACATTCTTTAACAAACCGTCTTTCCAATAATTGTCAGTCTACCTCCTGAAAACCTTCCTCCTATGGAAAAGGGTGAATTTTTCAGTGCATTACCAAATCTTTATATAAAATAGGAGGAAATAAGATGTTAAAAATATTGCTTCATAATAAAAAAGTATTTAAATTTGCGATATCGTGTAAAAGAAGGCACTTAAAAAAAGATTTAAAACTGAAACTCAACATTATATTAATTAATTACTAAACATTTCTTATGAAGAAATTTTTACTTTCAATGGCAACTCTTGCCCTTTCATTATCTGCATTTGCAGGAGTGGGCACAGAGGCAGACCCTATGACTGTGGCTGACGTAATCGCAGGCGGTTCCGAAGGGTCTTATCCGGACACTTACGTAACCGGATATATCGTAGGTTACCTTCCCTCAGGTCAAGGTGTTTCTTTGAACAATGCAGTATTCTCAGCCTCAGGTGCTCCCGAAACAAATATCCTGTTGGCTGATGCAAGTGCAGAAGATGAAGCCGGAATGTGTATCGCCATTCAGCTCCCTTCAGGCTCTGTACGTACTGCGCTCAATTTGTCAATACACCCCAATAATCTCGGTCACAAGGTGACTCTCTGCGGTACACGCGAGAAATATTTCGGTGCACCCGGACTCAAGAGTGTTACTTCCTACACATGGATTGGCAATCCCCCGATTGATGACCCTGTTCAATCACTCGGCACAAAAGAGGCTCCTGTCTCTGTAGCAGAGCTTATCGCCGCTCCCTGCAATGGCGCTCCTACTTGGGTGAAAGGTGTTGTGGTAGGGTCTATTCCGGGAATGAACCTTTCCGAAGCTGTTTTCAGCGCTGCCGGCGGCTCCACTACCAACATCATCATTGCTGAAAATGCTGATGTTAAGGATGTGGCTCTTTGTGTACCGGTTGCTATCCCTGCCGGTAACTTGCGCGATGTTCTCACTCTTGGCAACAATCCTGACCTTTTAGGCATGGAAGTGATTCTTTATGGTTCACATGACAAATATTTCGGAGCTCCGGGTCTGAAGAACGTTACCGAGTATGTTCTCAACGGTCAAGGTGGGGGTGGCACAACCACAACAACTACTGTATGGAAATCACTCACAGCTACAGATGCCGAATGTGACTGGACATTTGAAAACACTGAAATGGCTGAGGGTCTCGAATACGTATGGTCATGGAAGACTTACAACAATCTTTCATACCTGAATGGCAGCTCTTATCTTAACACTCCTCATGCAGCCGTAGCATACGCTGTAAGCCCGGCAGTTACTCTTCCGGAAGGAGAACTTACCGTATCTTTCGAACATGCTGCAAAATTCCAGACTAACCTCCGCACAGACGATAAGTTCCTTATCCGTGAAGAGGGTGCTACAGAATGGACAGAGCTTGAAATCCCCACATGGCCTGAAGCCGGTGCCTGGACTTTCGTAAACTGCGGCAATATCGACATTACAGCTTACGCCGGCAAGAAGGTTCAGTTCGGTCTCAAATATGTTGGTACCGACAATGCTGCCGACACTTGGGAAATCCGCAACCTGGAGGTCAAGAGCGGTGATAACGGTGGAACAATCGTTACTCCTCCCACTCCGACTCCCACTGCATTCTGGAAATCACTCACAGCTACAGATGCTACATGTGACTGGACATTTGAAAACACTGAAATGGCTGAGGGTCTTGAATACGTATGGTCATGGAAGACTTACAACAATCTTTCATACCTGAATGGTAGCTCTTACCTTAACACTCCTCATGCAGCCGTAGCATACGCTGTAAGCCCCGTTGTCAAACTTACAGATGGTGAATTCTCAGTATCATTCGAACACGCTGCAAAATTCCAGACTAACCTCCGCACAGACGATAAGTTCCTTATCCGTGAAGAGGGTGCTACAGAATGGACAGAGCTTGAAATCCCCACATGGCCTGAAGCCGGTGCATGGACTTTCGTAAACTGCGGCAATATCGACATTACAGCTTACGCCGGCAAGAACGTTCAGTTCGGTTTCAAATATGTTGGTACTGACAATTCTGCCGACACTTGGGAAATCCGCAACCTGGTAATAACTAAATCATCAGGTGTAGAAGGTATCGCAGTTGAAGAGGGTACTGCAATCTGGTTCGACCTTAATGGTAACCGCGTTGTAAATCCTGAAAAAGGTCTCTACATCAAGGTTGTCGGTTCAAAGGCAACTAAGGTGATTGTAAAATAATCTATAATACCTCCAATAAGTTAAAAACCGTTCGCCTTCACGGCGAGCGGTTTTTATTTTAGGACTTTAAATCCCTGACGTTTGGCATTCCTGAATATATACACCATTTCTCACTTCCTTGTTGGAATACCTTTAGATCTAAATCCAACCAAATGAAATTAATAGAGCAAATGACATGCCATGATTTTCTCAAATCAAAAACATGAATAATCAATCATTAATAAGAATGATAAAACAAGTGATTTAATATAACCATTCTATTGGAAGAGACTATAAAAATGAAAAGAATAATCTCAATTCCAAACGCTTTATTAGCTTTCTAATGCAAATATAGTTTAATTAATGTTAAATAACAAATATTAATTAAATTTTTGATAGGATTTTTAATTAAATACTTATCATTTTTCCATCCCTTATCCTTAATAAATTCCTTAATATCAATTATTTAGATGGCAAAAAATATAATTTTAAAGATAAAAAAATATTTGAAAAACAATTAAAATTCCATAGCTTGTGCAGGAGTAACAAAAATACGGGGTGTCAAAATCTGCTTTTGACACCCCGCATATTATTCAGGTTAATATATCTTAATTAACCGTTAACTTTCTTCATGTGAGCGATAAGATCGAGAACCTTGTTAGAGTA
>CAZDWB010000049.1:0-7819 GCA_964509225.1 uncultured Sangeribacter sp. | reverse complement strand
CCTCATTCTTTTTTTATCCCCAAACATAATCTCTCTTACACGTATTGTTAATCTCCTAAAAATATTGCCATGAGCCGTAAAGCTCACGACAATACTTTTCGGATTTGTGTAATATTTCCAATACGTAATACCCTATTCTTTTACTATTTCTAAGTTTTGTTCACTAAAACCCTCACGTATGGGTATCCCCATCCCTTTCAGATATTTCCTGAATTTGTAGAGCCATCGATAAGTGTCCATTTCACCTTTAGATGAAAGTGGTAGCCTTACCTTAAAATTTATCGATTCAATATCTGAGGAATCAGTCGACATGTTAAATGCTCCGTTCAGTGAATTCTCAGTACCCCATTTTTTAATCGCATCCGTTAACAGACCATCCGGTGTTTCCTTATCAAGTTTTATCCCTGATTCGGGTAATAAAAGTATATTTACATTTAACTCTCTTCCGTTCACCATTATATCATTAAAATAGTCCGCCATCTTACTCGTAAGTTCCGGAGCTTTCGCCATGAAGGACTCAATAAAAATATTTTTCATCGGTTGAGAAGTAAGTCCCCCTCCTTCTCCACTCATTATTGCTATATTCTTATCACCCAGCGTATCAACAACTTTAAGTCTCCAATTTACCGTTTTATTAACACCTTGCTTTTCTTCTTTCAGATCCAAATATAGAATAATCATTCCACTTTTTACAAGAGAAGATAATAATTCTCCATATTTTGCCTTGCCGGCTCCTTCTGTTTCGCTATTTACTATTCCTTCCAACACTCTTGCACTTAAACCTTGCTCGGTAAGAAATCGATTCAAAAAATTACTCGCGCCTTGGAACCCTGCATCGCTTTTACTAATACTTTTATAAGTATTAATGAAATCATCATATTCCCTAATTGAATATCCCTTATTCTCACAATAGTTATTATCCGGAACCACCACAAAGGTTAATGGACTTTGGCCTAACATTGGGAGAACTAAACATAGAAGAACAATTATAATAATACCTCTTTTCATTTTATTGATAATGTGTGTTTAGTTTTCTTTACAGAATTGGAGAGAAAAGCTTTACAAGAGATTCTAACATCCTATGGGTTATTGGACGCTTCCTCCAGCTACTTAACTGTATCTTCCTACATTTTTCCAAATCCTTGAAAAATATGTCGCGCATCCTGCGGTTAAAATCCCGGTCGTAAACTACTATGTTGCACTCGAAATTATTTTCAAAACTCCGGAAATCAAAATTCGTGCTACCTGCTGTCACAACCCCGTCATCGATAATCATCATCTTTGAATGTAACATCCCGGGCTCATACAGATAAATCTTTATCCCGGATTTAAGACACTGGGTCACGTAGGAAAAACCGGCATATTCCAACAATTTTGAATCCGGATGACGCGGCAACATTATTCTAACATCTACCTTTGCCAATGCCGCCGCTTCCAATGCATGCAACAGACTGTCTGTCGGGAGAAAATACGGGGTCTGGATATATATCGATTTCGTGGCTCCGCTTATTCCTTTAAGAAACATCAAAGCCAAGTTATCCCAATTGTCTACCGGTCCGGATGTGACAAGCTGCATCCCGCATTCATTTCTTATATCAGTGGTAACACTATGCTCCTCTAACAATTCACCCTCTTTCTTAAGGAAATTCCAGTCCACTACAAAACTATACAAAAGAGACTCCACTATATCACCCTTCACCCGGAAATGAGTATCCCTCCATGCCTTGCCCTCCGACATATCCCGGTAATATCTGTCAGCTATATTCATTCCTCCAATATAACCAATCCTATTGTCGATGATTACTATCTTCCGGTGGTTTCGCCAATTTATACGATTTGCAAACTGAGGGAAATTAACCCTGAAGAAAGGATGGGTATCAACACCTCCCTCTCTCATGCGCTTAAAGAACTTATTGCTTGCATAAAAGCTCCCGACATTATCGTATATTACTTTAACACTTACACCCACTTTCGCCTTGCTGATAAGGATATCTGCAATCTCCTTCCCTATCTCATCGTCAAGAAAAATATAATATTGAAGATAAATAGAAAAAGATGCATTCTTCAGATCTTCTTTCAACCTTGAAAACTTCTCCCTACCGGTTGTAAAGACCTCAATTTCATTATTTACCGAGAAAGGGGTATGACATAAGGAATCAGAAAGTTTTATTATGGATTTTTCCGCATCCGAAAGATTAAGATTATTCAGATTAACACGTGATTTAGCGCTGTTATGCAGGAACTTACGCTTATTATGGCGCGACAACATACGCATCCCCTTTAAGCTTCGTCCAAAAAAGAAATAGAAAATTAATCCTACAACAGGAAGAGCCATTAAGGCTATTACCCATGCCAACGAGCGTATAGGATTGCGATTCTCCTTGAGGACCACAATTATACACATCCCCACAAGCAAAAAATAAAGTATGACTACTGTATAATTTAAGAGCGATAACATGGACGTGACGAATAATGTTGCAATTTAATAAATTATTCTCAATTCCCCAAAAAGTTGATTCCTAAAGAAATTCACCCGGAGAGATTCGGTAACGAAAGACTCTCTTCAACCGAAAAATCTGATATTGCACAGGTAAAAACGGAGTAAAAAATAAAAGAAAAGGTTGTGTCTTAATTCTGACACAACCTTTAAATTTATGCAATCCCGAAAATTATTCGGCTTCTTTAGTTTCCTCAGCGGGAGCTGCCGCTTCCGGAGCAGGAGCTGCCTTCTTGCTGCGTGAACGACGTGTAGTCTTAGCTTTCTTAGGAGCTTTAGCCTCAAGCATGTTTTCATTGAAGTCCACAAACTCTATCATACACATCTCGGCATTGTCACCCAGACGGTGAGTAGTTTTGAGGATTCTGAGATAGCCACCCGGACGGTCAGCAACTTTTTCAGCAATAGGGCCGAAAAGTTCCTTAACAGCCTCTTTGTTCTGAAGATAGCTGAATACAAGACGACGATTAGGAGTGTCATCCTTCTTTGAACGGGTGATGATAGGCTCAATATAAACTCTGAGAGCTTTAGCCTTTGCCACAGTCGTGAAAATTCTCTTATGCTGGATAAGTGCAATCGCGAGATTGCTCAGAAGGGCCTCGCGATGTCCTTTCTTACGGCTGAGGTGATTGAATTTTTTATTATGTCTCATCGCTGTTTAGTCTTTGTCTAATTTATACTTTGAAATGTCCATTCCGAAAGAGAGATTCAGATTCTCAAGAAGCTCCTCGAGTTCTGACAAGGATTTTCTACCGAAATTACGGAACTTAAGAAGATCATTCTTATTGAATACCACAAGTTCGCCAAGAGTCTCAACCTCTGCACTCTTCAAGCAATTGAGAGCACACACTGTGAGATCCATATCAACGAGTTTGCTTTTCAAAAGTTGACGCATGTGAAGAACCTCTTCATCAAACTCTTCTGACTTTTCAGCCTCCGGAGTTTCAATTGCAATCTTCTCGTCTGAGAAGAGCATGAAGTGCTGAATCAGAATCTTTGCTGCCTCTTTGAGGGCATCCTGCGGAAGAATAGAGCCATCTGTGGTAACTTCAAGCAGTAATTTCTCATAGTCCGTCTTCTGTTCCACACGATAGTTTTCCACCTCGTATTTCACATTCTTTATCGGAGTATAGATAGAATCGATAGCGATTAACCCCGGTGTTCCGTCGGTAAACATTTCTCGATTCTCATCTGCGGGAACCCAACCACGACCCTTGTTGATTGTGAATTCCATTGTGAAATTCGCTGAAGGATCAAGATTGCAGATTACAAGTTCGGGGTTCAGCACCTCGAAACCGCTTAATACACTGCTTAAGTCCCCGGCTTTGAACACATCTGTGCCCGACACATTTACTACCGCCTTTTCGGTGTCAATGTCTGGTGTCGTCTGCTTGAATCGAATCTGTTTAAGGTTGAGGATTATGTTGGTAACATCTTCCTTTACGCCCGGAATTGTGTCAAGCTCGTGTGACACACCATCTATCTTGATGGTGCAGATTGCAAATCCCTCCAAGGATGATAGAAGGATTCTTCGCATTGCGTTTCCGACTGTCTGACCGTATCCGGGTTCAAGAGGACGGAATTCGAACTTGCCGAACTTGTTATCGGACTCAAGCATGACGACCTTTTCAGGCTTTTGAAATGCTAAAATAGCCATGGGTCTCTATTTAATTATTATTTAGAATACAACTCGACAATTGACTGCTCCTTGATGTTTTCAGGTATATCCTCACGAGCGGGTACATGAAGGAATTTGCCTCCCTTAATGCTCTCATCCCATTCTATCCAGGGATATTTGCTGTGGTTGAATCCTGCAAGGCAATCTGCAATGACTTCGAGCGACTTGGATTTTTCTCTTACTGTGATAACATCTCCCGGCTTTACGTGATAAGATGGGATGTTAACCACTTTTCCATTTACACAGATGTGTTTGTGAAGCACTATCTGGCGAGCTGCTGCACGTGTCTTGGCGATTCCAAGACGATACACCACATTGTCCAGACGGCTTTCAAGGAGCTGTAGGAGTACCTCACCGGTAATACCTTTAGTGCGCGCTGCCTTATCGAAAAGATTGCGGAACTGACGCTCCAAAACACCGTATGTGTATTTTGCTTTCTGTTTTTCGCGAAGCATCTGACCATACTCAGAGGTCTTTCTACGATGGTTGGCACCATGCTGACCGGGAGGGTTAGTCTTGCGAGCAAGCACTTTGTCTTCGCCGAAGATAGCTTCGCCGAATTTACGTGCGATTTTTGATTTGGGGCCTGTATATCTTGCCATTTCTTTTATTTTTTATTCGTATCGTAATCCGGGCAGTGGTGCAGCCCCTTTAGCGCAGCCGCGACCATCGAGAGAAAGTATGACGCTGTCCGATATGTGACAACTGATGGTCTATATTCGCATTCAGAGGAGGCGCTGCCTGTCAAATCTTACAATACGGAGATGAATTAAAAATTTCGACTCAGTTTACAAATTTTGTATATCTGTTTCGAGATTAAACTCTTCTTCTCTTCGGAGGACGACATCCGTTGTGGGGAAGCGGAGTTACGTCGACTATCTCGACTACCTCAATGCCGGCGCCATGCACCGTGCGGATTGCGGATTCACGTCCGTTACCCGGTCCTTTTACGTAAGCCTTCACCTTGCGCAGTCCAAGATCATACGCTACCTTAGCGCAATCCTGTGCTGCCATCTGAGCTGCATAGGGAGTGTTCTTCTTTGAGCCTCTGAAGCCCATCTTGCCGGCTGAAGACCAGGAGATAACCTGACCCTCGCTGTTGGCCAGACACACGATGATGTTGTTGAAAGAGCTATGTACATGAAGCTGACCCATTGCGTCAACCTTGACATTTCTCTTCTTAGCTGCGACTGTCTTTTTTGCCATTGTTCAGTTATTATTTTGTAGCTTTCTTCTTGTTTGCAACTGTCTTCTTGCGTCCCTTACGTGTACGTGCATTATTCTTTGTGCTTTGTCCACGAACAGGAAGTCCGATACGATGACGGATTCCTCTATAGCAACCAATATCCATGAGACGCTTGATGTTGAGCTGGATCTCAGAACGAAGGTCACCTTCTACCTTATAATCGCTCTGAATCACTTCACGAACGGCTGCGGCCTGGTCATCTGTCCAGTCCTTTACCTTTATATCGCGGTCAACGCCTGCCTTGCTCAAAATTGAATTGGCGGCGCTACGGCCTATACCGTAGATGTAGGTCAAGGCGATCTCGCCTCGTTTGTTTTGCGGCAAATCTACGCCGACTATTCTTACTGCCATATCTGCTTTTTACAATTTATTTTGCAAAGGTAATAAAATTATCCTTGACGCTGTTTAAATTTTGGATTCTTCTTGTTAATTACGTACAGTCTCCCTTTGCGACGCACGATTTTGCACTCTGCTGAGCGCTTCTTGATTGAAGCTCTAACTTTCATATATTATTGTTTCTTCTTTTTATTTGTATCGGAATGAGATTCTCCCCTTGCTCAAATCGTATGGCGACATCTCCACCTTTACCTTGTCTCCGGGTAGAATCTTGATATAATGCATTCTCATCTTGCCGGAGATGTGGGCCGTGATCTGATGCCCGTTCTCCAACTCAACTTTGAACATTGCGTTGCTTAACGCCTCCAATATGACTCCGTCGATTTCTATTGCTGCCTGTTTTGCCATTGCAATTGCTTTATATTTTTGACAGTTATGAAATTGGGGTTTCCCCTAATGCCTCCTCTATATAACGGAAGGTGGTTAATATTTCCGGTTGTTCATCAGTAATTAATACAGTATGCTCGAAATGTGCCGAATTCTTATGGTCTTTTGTCTTACATTGCCATCCATCGTTTGAGATTACAATGTTCTTGCTCCCCATATTTATCATTGGCTCGATGGCTATACACATTCCCGGCTTTAATACCGCTCCGATTCCGCGACGGCCATAATTCGGCACTTCCGGATCTTCATGCATACTCGCCCCTATTCCATGTCCGCACATCTCGCGGACCACACTGTATCCCGCATGCTCACAATATGTCTGTATCGCATTCGAAATATCACCGATTCTCTTACCGGCTCTGGCGGCTTCTATACCTTTGTATAAACTCTCCTTTGTGGTCTGAAGTAAACGCCTTGTGGCTTCACTCACCTCTCCCACCGCGAAGGTGTAGCAACTGTCTCCATGAAATCCGTTGATATCGGCAACACAATCAGTGCCTACAATATCTCCCTCCCTTAATGTATAGTTGGAGGGGAAACCATGGACCACAGTATCATTCACCTCTATGCAGAGAGTGCCGGGGAAACCGTGATACCCAAGACAGGAGGGTCTACCCCCGTTGTCGAGGATAAACTCTCTTGCTATGGTGTCAAGTTTAAGAGTAGTGACCCCGGGTGCGACCCACTTGGCAACTTCACCAAGCGTGCGGCTTACCAGATCGCAGGCCACCCTCATCTTTTCAATTTCCTCTGCTGTCTTGATATATATCATTTCAATCTTTGCAAAAGTAGCGGATTTAGAAAACGCCGTTTCCGGTTGTGCGGCCCTTGATTCTGCTTCCGTCCTTCATCAATCCGTCATAGTGACGCATCAATAAATGACCCTCGACGATACGAAGTGTATCAAGAACCACACCTACGATAATCAGTAGTGAAGTTCCGCCGAAGAATTGTGCAAAATTTCGGTTGAGACCACAGATGTGCGCGATAGCCGGAAGAATCGCAACGATTCCGAGGAAGATAGAACCGGGCAAGGTTATTCTTGACATGATAGAATCAAGATATTCCACGGTAGGTTTCCCCGGCTTGATACCCGGAATAAATCCGTTGTTGCGCTTCATATCCTCTGCCATCTGCTGCGGACGCACTGTGATTGCTGTATAGAAATAGGTAAAGGCCACAATCATCAGGAAGTAGATGAAGTTATACCAGAATCCATACATATCTGTAAGTGCACCGAAGAATCCGGTGTGGTCTGTGCTGAATCCAACAAGTGTGATAGGGATAAACATAATTGCCTGGGCAAAGATGATAGGCATCACACCGGCAGCATTCACCTTCAAGGGGATGTACTGACGTGCACCGCCATACTGCTTGTTCCCTACAATACGCTTTGCATACTGCACAGGCACCTTACGTGTACCCTGCACGAGAAGTACAGCTCCGGCTATTACTGCAAGCAGGATTACAATCTCAAGAAGGAAAATTACAAGACCACCACCTGCTGAATTGAGCAAGCGACTTGTAAACTCCTGAGAGAATGCATCCGGGAGACGAGCGATGATACCGATAAGGATTATGAACGATATACCGTTTCCGACACCTTTCTGGTCAA
>CAZDWB010000048.1:0-9284 GCA_964509225.1 uncultured Sangeribacter sp. | reverse complement strand
GTCGGGGTTAGGCGACTCGAACGCCCGACCTCTACGTCCCGAACGTAGCGCGCTACCAACTGCGCTAAACCCCGTTTCTAATCAGTTTCTCATTAGCGCGACAAAATTAACTAAAAAACTCCAACTGCGCAAATTCTTTTAAGAATTTTTTGTGCAGCCGGAGTTTTATTATGCGGTTGTTATTAGAAGAATTGTCTTCTAATTATATGGCGATTAGAATATTGCGCGTTTAGTAGTCTTGTTGCCCTGACGAAGGATATAGATACCTTTTTCGGGATTAGCAACTTTTCTACCGGAGAGGTCGAAATATTCAACGGGTAAATTATTGTCGAAATCAATAATTTCAGTAACAGTGCTTCTCGGGTCAAATTTAAGAGTGATTTCAATCATGTCATCAATTTCCTCTTCTTCGTCAATGGGCTGAGGGATAAGGACGAGTGAATAGAAGGAAGCAGCGTCGATAGTGCTGAAATAGTTATGAATATCCCATGTGATAGAGCTGTTACCATCAACTGTCACTCTGCCTTCACCAAGGATATTGGGATTTGAGAAACTTGCACCGAGACATTGGTTACCTTCGGAAGATTCGTAGCAGAGTTGGCAGGTACCCCATGAGAAATCTTCCTGGATATCTTTGATTGAGGGATTTCCTGTTACTGAAAGGGCTGCATAAACCTGACGCGGAGTGTCCTGAAGGTTTGTTAAAGGGATAAGCATTTCGTAAGTGCCATCTTCATCGCGATTACTGCATACGATTTCGTCTCCGTCTTTCAATTCTTTGCCCTCGTATGTTAGTTTAAAGCAATCAGAGAACATGATCTGCGCGTTGGCAGAAAGGGATGCGGCAACAATGCCGGCAATAAGTAGAATTTTTTTCATATTGTGTAAGTTAAAAGTTTGATTTTCCAATTAATTTCGATTGTAAAAAGCGGGTGTGGTAAAAAACCAGATGCAAACTTAATAACTTTTAGTTAAGTCTGCAATAGTAAAATAAGAAATTGCAACTTTTATATTATTAAAAAGCGTTAAAGACGTCAGAAAAAGGATTTTTTATTATCGAAGAGTTTAGGGAGGAAGTAACAGGGGGATACTGCTGATAATGACATGGTCTTGACATAACGATTTTTAAAAGTCGGGTTTCAACGTGGATGATTGACATATATGTCAATGGAGAAAAATTTAATTTTATATCCGTTTGGGTATAGAGGAAAGGTGGTGAAAAGTCAAAAGTAACGCACCGAAATATAAATAATTGAAAATTGCGAAAAAATTAGTAAATTTGCAGTTGATTATCGGAAAGGGTTCAAATCTATTTAAACTTCCGGGTTGTTATAGATAAAGATGGGGTAAATCCTTTTGGAGATAGTGAACATTATCAAAGAAGAGAGCCCCGGGAAAGAATAGGGAAAACTCTTTTGGATAAGAATTTATAAAGAATCTCTTAAGAAAGAGCAATATTTTTTGATAGAAAAAATAGGTAAAAACAGGTAAAATAATTAACCCATATTAAATTAATTATGGAAAAATTGGATTTATCCCGTTATGGGATTAAGGATGTAAAAAAGATTATCCATAACCCTTCTTACGAAGAATTGTTCAAGGATGAAACAAATCCCGAACTTAAAGGATATGAAAAGGGTATTGAGACTGATCTTGGAGCAGTAGATGTATTTACAGGTGTTTACACCGGTCGTTCTCCCAAAGATAAGTATCTTGTAAAGGATGAGGTGACAGAGAACACTGTATGGTGGACCACCGATGAATATAAGAATGATAATAAGCCCATCACGACAGAGGTGTGGGATCATCTTCGGGAAAAAGCGGTTAAAGAGCTTTCAGACAAGGTGCTTTATGTCGTTGACTGCTATTGCGGCGCTAATCCGTCAACACGCCTTCGTGTCCGCTTCATCATGGAAGTGGCATGGCAGGCTCACTTTGTGACAAATATGTTCATCCGCCCCACAAAGGAGGAACTCGAAGATTTCGAGCCGGATTTCGTTGTATTCAACGCATCCAAGGCTAAAGTTGAAGATTATAAGGAACTGGGACTTCATTCTGAAACAGTAGTCGCTTTCAATATCAAGGAGCGTCAGCAGGTGATTCTCAATACCTGGTATGGCGGTGAAATGAAGAAAGGTCTGTTCTCTATGATGAACTATTTCAACCCTCTTCGTGGCATAGCCTCCATGCACTGCTCGGCAAACACCGACCTTGAGGGAAAGAACACCGCAGTATTCTTCGGACTCTCCGGCACAGGTAAGACAACACTTTCCACTGACCCGAAGCGTCTCCTGATCGGTGATGACGAACATGGTTGGGACGATGATGGTGTTTTCAATTATGAAGGTGGATGCTATGCAAAGGTTATTGATCTTGACAAAGATTCAGAGCCTGACATCTACAATGCCATAACCCGCGATGCATTGTTGGAAAATGTAACTGTCCTCCCCGACGGTAAATGTGATTTCCATGATAAGAGCGTTACGGAGAACACCCGTGTTTCTTATCCTATCTATCATATCAAGAATATCGTTAAGCCTGTATCCAAGGGTCCTGCAGCCGAGAGAGTTATTTTCCTCTCTGCAGACGCATTCGGTGTGCTTCCTCCCGTAGCAATCCTTAACAATGAACAGGCTAAATATTATTTCCTTTCAGGATTTACTGCCAAGCTCGCCGGTACAGAGCGTGGAATCACTGAACCGACCCCAACCTTCTCTGCATGTTTCGGTCAGGCATTCCTGTCACTTCACCCCACCAAATATGCTGAGGAATTGGTGAAGAGGATGAATCTGAGCGGAGCGAAGGCTTACTTGGTAAACACCGGATGGAATGGTACCGGAAAGCGTATCTCAATTAAGGATACACGTGGTATCATTGATGATATCCTGAATGGCGATATTGATAAGGCTCCTACAAAAGTGCTTCCCTACTTCGATTTCGTAATCCCGACAGAACTTCCGGGAGTAGATCCCAAGATTCTTGATCCTCGTGATACTTACGCGGATCCTAAGGAATGGGATGAGAAGGCAAAGAAACTTGCCGGAATGTTTATCGAGAACTTCAAGAAGTTTGAGAATAATGAGGCAGGTAAGGCTTTGGTAGCAGCCGGTCCACAAATTTGAACCGGTTAATATTTATAAATTGTTGATTGGCGAGGCAGTATACGTGATGTATACTGCCTCACGTGTTATTAATAATATAGGTATTCGATAAGAGGAGGTAAGAAATTTGAAATAAGGATTTTAATAATTGTCAGACGTTCTCCTTGAGGGTGTTGACGATGAGATTTGCGGCATAGTCGGATGCAATGAAAGTGCCGAGCTTGCGACGCAAGGCTTTATAATCGACAAGCTGTCTGTCGCGACGCGGAGAGGGCTGGAGAAGGGGGGAAAGTTCGCGGGCAATTGACTCGACTGTGCAGAAGTGTACCAGCAATTCCGGCACCATACGGTTTCCGACAATAAGGTTGGGGAGGGATACATATTTTACTTTCAGGAGTTTCTCCATAATTTTGTATGAGAGCGGGTTTCCGTTAGCCCGGTAGCATACCACCTGAGGAGTGCCGATGAGGGCAGTTTCCAGAGTCGCAGTGCCCGAGGTGACGAGAGCAGCCTGACTATATTTTACCAGGGTATGAGTTGAACCGAATACAACATTCAACCCTGGGTCTTGAGCCACTTCCCGATAAAATTTTTCAGGGATAGAGGGAGCGGCTGCAACTATATATTGAAATTCCGGATAGCGCTTGGCAGCCTCGATCATCAATGGAAGGTTATTGCGAATCTCACCTTTACGTGAACCGGGGAGGAGTGCAATCATAGGGCGTTCATCGGTAATTCCCTGACGTTCGCGGAAGTGCTTAAGAGGTGAGATATGGCTGAGGGAATAGTCAATCTCCTCTACCGTAGGATTCCCGACATATTTTACCTTATTAAACCCCCTTTTCTCGAAGAAAGGGATTTCAAAGGGGAGGATTGAATGAAGGCGGTCTATATTTTTTCGCATCGCACGTATTCGCCATTCTTTCCATGCCCAAACTTTTGGGGAGATATAATATTCAGTACGGATGCCGTGTTTATGTGCAAACTTAGCAAGTTTTAGGTTAAAACCGGGGTAATCGATGAGAATCAGGACATCCGGGCGGAAGTCGAGGAGCAATCTTTCAGCGGCTTTAAGATTTTTCCAGAGAGAGGGGAGCTTGCGCAGCACTTCACTAAATCCCATTACATTCATCTCCTGATAATGCAGGGAAGGAGCACGACGTGCGGCAGAAGCCATAAGGTCGCCGCCGAAGAAGCGGAATTCCGCTTCCGGATCGAGTTCAGAGATAGCTTTGATGAGACGGGAGCCGTGGAGGTCGCCACTTGCCTCCCCGGCAATTAACATATATTTCATAATATTTACTTCGTATGTAAATGATTCTCCATGCACTAACCCCTTTATTTTAGCGTTTATTGCTTAGAAGGGAATTTTAACGCCTCCATAAAAAATCACAATATGCGCTCATTGCTTTTGACAATCGTTGGTCTGCTGGGTTTAATGGCAGCCGGATGTATATCGGATAATTTTTCATCTTCCCCCTCCGATATATTGACTTTTTCTACAGACACTGTCAGTTTCGACACGGTCTTTACCGGTGTCGGAACCCCCACTGCACGATTAAAGGTATATAACCGGGCCAAAAAATCAATCAATATTTCATCCATCCGTTTCAGTAATCCGGAGGGAAATTTTCAGATGAATGTGGATGGGGTGAGTGGAAAAAGTTTTTCGAATGTGGAGATTCGGGGAGGAGATTCGATATTTGTATTTATCGAGTGTTATATTCCCGAGAGTTCTGCCAACAAGCCGGCGTTAGTGGAGGATAAGATGGAATTCGTGACAAATGGTGTGCAGCAGAGTGTTCAGATCGAGGCATGGGGGCAGAATGTGACACGTCTGAAATCTGTGGTAGTGGATAAGAATATGACTCTGACACCTGACCGTCCTTACGTAATTTTCGATTCACTTACGGTTGAGAAGGGAGCCACCTTGAAGATAGAGCCCGGCGTTCAGATGCTTTTCCACGATAAAGCTTCGATGCGGGTACGCGGCACTTTGGAAGCGGTGGGGAGTGTAGAGAAAAAGATAGATTTTCGCGGCGATCGTCTGGACAACGTGCTTCCGGATGTGGGATATGATATTTTGGCGGGTCAATGGAAGGGAATAACTTTTGAAGAGGAATCCTTTGACAATAGATTGGAATATGTAGATATGCGCTCTACAGAGCAGGGGGTAGTGGTTGATTCCTGCGGGAATCTGAGCAGACAGAAATTATTGATAGTCAATTCATGGTTGCATAATTCACAGGGATCAGCACTGACTTCGCGTTATGCCAAGGTCGATGCTTACGGTTCGGTTTTTTCGGAAACCGCGGCAGGGGTAGTGGATTTAACCGGAGGAATGCATGAATTCGTGCAGTGCACCTTTGCCAATTATTACCTTTTCTCCGCCATATCGAGTCCCATATTGACTTTGAATTATCTTTTTGAGAGTGATAGGGAGGAGGATCCCGGTAATCCGAATCCATTGATGAAGGCGAATTTCGAGAATGGTATTGTCTACGGACTTGCTTCCGACATCAATCACGGGGATTTGAGTGGCAGCGAAGTTTATCTGCGGTATATGCTTTTGAAGTCGGAAGGAAATGATGATGATAATTTCCAGAACTGCATCTGGGGAGAGGATCCCCTCTTTCTGACCGACCGTCCCTCTTATTATTTTGATTATCGGCTGCAGGCCGATTCACCTGCCATCGGAGCCGGAAATTACGCTTACATCAATTCGCTATGCGAGATAGATATGGATGGAATCCGCCGGGAGAATCCCCCGGCCTTAGGGGCATATTCCTACCGACCTCAGGAGTAGTCTCTTTAGGTTTACAGAAAAGAAAAGCGCCTTTCAAAGGCGCTTTTTGTATATGGTATGTTTAGGATAACCTATACGACCGTGGGAGTTAGAATCTGGCGGTGATGTTTTTGAATGTGTCAGGGATTTCGATTGTGAGACGGTGTGTCGCATTGTCGTAAGTCCAACCGTAGAGCCTGATTGCCTTCAGTGAAACAGCCCTTGGGATTTCAGTGCCGTCGGAGGTTCTCACTTCCCTCGGCTCTTTTATCACGTTCTCTATCTCAAATGTCAGCATCCTGAAATCAGGCTTATCTGCATAGTCTCCGTTGCTCTCGACTGATAGGGAGAGTTCCTTGGTGTCCATCTTCCCTTTGAATGTTGTGAGACTGTAAGCATTGTCCGCCAAGGAGGTGGGGGATTTACGGTCATCGTCAAAGAGTGTGTAGGAACTCTCTTTGTCAGAGGGGAAATATTTTATTGTAAGGAAGAGAGGGTCGTATTCCGATGTATTGTTGAGAGGTTGTGTGTATTGAGGAATAAATGCACCGGCTTTCACAAAGAGCGGAAGCTTATCAATGGGAGCTTTCACTGTATATTCCTTTCCTCCTGAATATGTGACAGAGGGAGCATACCAGTCATACCACTTTCCGGCAGGGAAAAGAACTTTGCGGGATGTAGCACCTTGTTTCATGACCGGAGCTACTAAAACATTATCCCCCCAGAGATACTCATCTGTGATTTGTGCATATCTCTTATCAGGGTTATCTCCATTGAAATTCAGTGGACGCGCGAGGGGAAGACCGAAAGCGGCATTTTCATAAGCTAAGGTATAGTTATATGGTAGCCATTCATATCTCATCTTAATGAAATTCCGAAGAATATCTTCCATTTCCGGGAAGTTGAACGGTTCGGGCTGAAGTTGTGCATGTGTACGTAGAACGGGTGTGAACACTCCCATTTGGAGCCACCGTGTGTAAAGCTCGGGATCAAGAGGAGCAGCTGGGTCAACGGCGAAACCGCCGATATCGGAACTCATATAACCTAATCCTGAAAGACCGGAATTGAGCATGAGTTTTACCTGAGGTTCGAAACCGCCCCATGAGCGGGCCACATCTGTTGTCCAGGGGAAGACGGAATATCTTTGGAGTCCGGCAGTGCCACCGCGCATCATGAGTAGCGGACGCATTTCAGGAAAATCTGTTCGCAGACCATCGTAGATGAGCCGAGACCATTCATTTCCATACACGTTATGATATTGCTCGGCGCTGAGTCCGTTATGGTGCATGATAGAGAGGGGATGGACTTCCGGTTCCCCCAAATCTCCCCACCAACCGGCAATCCCATCCTGAGTGAGAGGGCGAAGACGGTTCCATAGCCATTCACGGGTTTCGGGATTGGAGACATCGAACATCCCCGCATCGCCAACCCATGTGGTGACATCATGTACGTTCCCATCACTGCCTTTGGTGAGCATACCTCTGTCAGCGAGTAAGTTATAATTATCTATAGCTCCCTTCTTGTTAATATACGGTTGGGTGATATTCACCACGTGGATTCCGATGTTTTTCAAGGAGTCGAGCATCCCCTTATGGTCCGGCCATTTTGATTTATCCCATTCCAGCCGTCCCATATCGGTTTCTACTCCATACCAGTAAAGGTCGAGTACTACACCGTCGAGGGGGTAACCATGTTGTCTGAGTGTGTCAACTGCGCCGAGAGTCTCATTCTGATTATGATAACCATATTTTGATGTAATATATCCCAATGCCCAGAATGGAGGGAGGTCCTGATGACCGGTGAGATCGGCATATTTACGTGCGTTTCCGGCGAGTGAGCCATTACCGTTTATGAAATAGTAAGATAAAGGGAACGGAGTTTCGGAGGAGTAGACGAGAGTATCTCCGGGAATCATCACTGCTGAGGTGAAATCATCGAAGAGGATTCCATACCCTTTGTCGGAAGAAAACCAGGGTACAGATATTCCCATTTGCGACAGTCGAGGGTCACCTTCGCTATAACCATAGTTCTGGCGATTATACATAGTCAGTGTGTCATTGCCGAGGGCGAGCCTATGTCCGCGTTCTCCGGCTCCGTATATATTTTCCCCTTTGTTTCCCAGGAGGGATACATGTTTGAGGAAATGGTCATTATTGACACCGTCAGCTTCTTCGAGAAGGAGAGAGCCATTTGCGTTGCGGAAAGTGATTTTACCGGTATTTCGGTCAATGCTGATTCTGGTAGACTCAGAGAGGATAATCAGGGAGTCGTTATCGGCAATTGATCTGATATCCGGATTCTGTGGTTGTAGCACAGCGCTTTGTGACTCCAGGAAAGGCAATGTCGAGTCAGCAGGGAGGGTAGTTATGCGGAATATGTCGGCAGTAATGGGAGCTACTTCCACGATTCCCTTATCAGTAGGCACTTGGAAAGGACGGATGATCGGGAACTCGTTGTCAGCTAATGCGAGGGCTCCGGCAACGCCAACGGCGGCCAGAGCCGCCGTCAGTATATAGGGGTAGATTCTCATCGGAAAAATATTTAGATATGAGGATTATTCACCTTCAAGTTCAATGTCACCATTGGTAATGACATGCCATGGAAGACCACATTCGGCGAGTTTCTCAAGGAATGGATCGGGGTTAAATTCTTCTACATTGTGCACTCCCGGTTTCACCCATTGACCGGTAAGGAACATATAGGCACCGACCATTGCCGGGACACCTGTGGTATAGCTTACCGCTTGAGCGCCTGTTTCCTTATAAGCGGCTTCATGGGAGCAGTTATTGTAGATATAGTAAGTGGATTCCTTCCCCTCCTTGTCGAGACCACGTATGCGGCATCCGATGGAAGTCTCGCCGGTGTAGTTTTCGCCGAGCGAGCCCGGGTCAGGGAGAACAGCCTTGAGAAATTGGATAGGAATGATTTCGCGACCTTCGTACATCACAGGGTCAATGCGTGCCATTCCTATATCCTGGATTACTCTGAGATGAGTAAGATATTCCTGACCGAAAGTCATCCAGAAACGTGCCCGACGTATCGTTGGGAAATTCTGTACGAGGGATTCCAATTCTTCGTGATAAAGCAGATATGATTCACGTTCACCGATATTTGGATAATTGAGAGGACGGTGAATTTCAAGATTTTCAGTTTCTACCCATTTGCCGTTTTCCCAATATTTACCTTTTTGTGTGATTTCGCGGATATTGATTTCGGGATTGAAATTGGTGGCAAACGCTTTACCATGGTTGCCGGCGTTGCAGTCCACGATATCGAGGAATCTCATTTCTGAGAAATGGTGTTTGGCGGCATAAGCCACGAAAACGGCAGATACACCCGGGTCGAAACCGCAACCGAGGATAGCAGTGAGCCCGGCTTTTTCGAAGCGTTCGCGATAA
>CAZDWB010000047.1:0-11129 GCA_964509225.1 uncultured Sangeribacter sp. | reverse complement strand
GTGTTGCGATTTCGCATCCAGTTTGCAATAACAGCATTTGGCTCATCACTCTTGTGTTTAGCCAAATCGGTTATGGAAATATAGTCATCTCCATTGACAGAGAGTATGGTGATATTCGTATTTTGTACGGTAATTTTTGCCATAGATTTTAAGTCGTTAATTTTAAAGTACAAATGTACTAATTTTCTGTGATTTCCATATTTATTACACTCTTTTCCGCTTAACATATTTTTTGAACGGGACTTTTCTATTCCCTCTGCGATTGAGCGCTAATAAGGTAGTGATTCTGACTCTGATTTGTTTTCATAAATTTGTCACTTTATTAAAAATTTTCTATCTTTACGGCTGTAAAGTAACAAAGAAGATTTTTATTCTTGTCACCCCTTCGCGTCTATTTATAGACCTGAACTTATCCCTTTTCGTTATGCCTATCTCAGCTATCGTTACCACTAAAGCAGACACTATGCACCTTGAGAAAGTGATTGACTCTCTCAAAGATTGCCACCAAATCACAATTGTCGATAACGGCGCTTCCCAAAAATCACTTGATTTAGCACGTAATTTAGGATGCAGAATATTTCAAGGAGAAGGAGACCTCGAAACACGTATTAACACTGCTATCCAAGACTCCCCCTCTACATGGCTTCTACTTATTGACCACAACGAAACTGTTCCCTCCGACCTTCTCCCTTTCCTGGAAGAGTTTATTAAAAAGGCTGACGATGTTCATGGTCTTTATATCCCACGCAAAACGTTCCTCCTGAATCGGTGGAGAAAATCTCTCTACCCCGATTATCAGCTTAGATTCGTCAGAAAAGACTTCTCGCTTTATGTTCCCCTCAATGGATCTGAATCTAAAGGAGAACTTAAAATCGAAGGTAAGGCTTCTCGAATCCCGGCATCGGATACCCACCTGGCTATAAACCAACTATCCCACTCTATGACCGGGGCTATTGATGTAATGAATCAAGATACTTCTAAAATTGCTAATGAGTCCACATCACGCAATATTTCTTTCTTGAATTTACTCCTTTCTCCAACTAAATCTTTCCTGAAACATTATTTTGTTAAAGGGGGCATTTTCTATGGAAGAACAGGGTTTGTATATGCCATTAATCAAACTTTCTTCACATACGTAAAGCTTGCCAAAATCTACGAAAATCAACTCAAATCAGATGAGGGTCTCCTCACAGCCGACAAATAACCAATACAAAATATATTTACGATATTTAATCTATTTTCCGCGCAAACGACTGATGACATAGACCGGCACAAGATGAAGCAGAAACTTCACGCTGTCGGCAAAATTGTCACACTCCATCACAACCCGTATATTGTCTGCCAAACCGGCTGACCGGTTTCGGTTACTGACACCTTCCGTGTCAAAATCCGCCACTGCTATAGGCAGATATTCAAATTTACCACCCCGTTTCATCAGTTGCTTGAAAAATTTAAAATCTGCTGAATAAGGATGACTTATATCGAACCTCAAATTCTGTTGCACCTCCCGGCGTGTCATCACCGATTGATGGCAAAAAATCATCCTGTGCGAATTGTGGAGTCTCTCCCCCCGTTTCAATTCCCATTCTCCGGAGCTACTCTTCTTCCGAACATCTCCGTACACTGCCACTGCATCTGTCAGGTCTCCCCTCTCCAGCAATCGCTTCACCACGTCCTTATCACTGAATACATCTCCGGCATTCATAAATAGAATCCATTCTCCCTCAGCCATATCCGCACCTTTATTCATAGCGTCATAGATTCCTCTGTCCGGTTCAGTCACGAATTTATCTATCTTCCTTTCCTTAACCTTTTCATTGCAATACTCTACACTCCCATCAGTGGAAGCTCCATCTATTACAATATATTCGATTCTATCCCTGAGCAACTGATTATTTACACTCTCAAGAGTTTTTTTCAGCAACGCAGAAGCGTTACGACAAACCGTCACCACACTCAATCTTCCTCTTATCCTCTTTTCCTCCAAGGAACCTTTATCTCCAATCTCACTTCTCATCTCTCTGCTTATTTCCCTTCATTCCTCTCATTATTGGCACTCTCCGACAGGGTCTTACGGTAAACAGCCGCAGTCTCGCGTGCTGTTTTATCCCAGGAAAAGGATTTTAACCGCTTTGCCGATTCCGATTTCAGTTTCTTACGGAATTCCTCATCATCCAGAACATGCTTTATAGTCTCATACATTGAGTCTGCATAATGTGGATTAAAATAGGCTCCTCCTTCGCCGGCAATCTCGGGGAAACAGGTCGCATCACTCAAAGCCACAGGCACTCCTGCAGAAAACCCCTCCAAAATAGGCAAGCCGAACCCCTCATAATAGGAGGGAAATACGAAGCATTTCGCCTTTGAATACAATCCCTTCATCTCCCTTCCGCTCACAAACCGGCTGTGAACCCTCCCTGTCAATCCTGCAGTTGCTATCATCTTTCGTTCTCCGGATGTAAAAGGTTTACCCGTACACACCAGATGTAACCGGGGATAATGACGGCTTAATCTCACGAAGGCCTCAAAAAACTTCTCGAAATTCTTATAACCTCCACGTTGTCCCACAAAAAGCAGATAATCCTCCGGCAATTCGGATGGATACAACACTTCACCTCCTCGTGACTCATATCCATGATACACAACATCTATCTTCCCCTCATCAACTCCATAAATCTTCACCAGATCTTTGGCTGTAGATTGACTTATGGCTATCAGCCGGTCAGCATGCCCGATACTCTTGCGTATATCCTCCCTTATCTCTTCACGCACCCACTTCCCGCCATCATATTCATGAATCATATCATGAACGGTTACAACTGTCGGTCGGTTGGTCAGACCTATATGGTAAGTGCCGTACTCAGTTGGGTGGAAAATATCAAAATCTCCCTTCCGCAAGGCTTTGCAATCACCACCCTTATTGATAAGAGCACTGAGTTTTGCCCTTTCCGGGAAATGCCGCAGTCCTGGCACTTTCAATGGAGGATTAAGAAACTGTAGATAATGGTTGGCAGATACTCGCAATGATATCTTTCCCTCCACATCCGCCGGCAATGAGTTGATAAGATTAACATAATATTGTGAAATCCCCCCGAAAATCTGTCGGGAAAAAATCTGACTGTCATAAAGCACCTTCATCACTAACTCCGATATTAAACCCGGGCACAATATTTATTTCCAAAGATAGTGGGTAAGCACCTTTCCGACTGCACCAAGGGTATTCCTGGAAATATTATCCATATTGTCGGAAGACGTATGCCAAGTAGGATCAAAACCTTGATTCAATCTATAGTCGATAATATCTATAGTAGGAATACCGGCATCAATCAATGGTCGGTGATCATCGGTCACCGCACTCCCCACCCTTGGGATAAACATAGAATCAAAGCCCAACGAAGATGCTATGCTCCATATCTCTGCGTTCAAATCTGGCGCCGCCAGTTCTGAGAAATACTCTTTATAGAATGTTGCCTCACCGCTCCCCACCATATCCAGAAGAATTCCGCGTGATGGACGATAACCGGGAAGAATGGGATTCTGTACGAAATAATGAGTCCCCAACGCCCAGGAATCCTCACGATCGTCAGTGCCCCAATCCTCTGCATCAACAAAAAGGATATCAACTCCTTTCCCTGCAGGCAGTGGGTTGGTACCTAACAATCTCGCAAGTTCCAGAAGCACTCCCACTCCACTCGCACCATCGTTGGCACCATCCACGGGGATATGCCGGCGTGATGGATCCGGGTCCTGATCAGACCAGGGACGACAGTCCCAATGAGCCAACAGGAGTGTTCGCTGTTCGGCATCGGGATTGAAACTTGCAAATATATTGCGACTCTCAAGGCGAGTCCCATCAAAGGCTGTCAATGTCATGCACTGTTCAAGTACCTCCGCACCCCTCTTACGGAGCTGCGATGCAAGCCAATCTCCTGTATTCTTATGTGAAGAGGTGTTGGGGATACGTGGTCCCGATTCCACCTGGCGCTTCACATAATAATAGGCGGAGTCAGCATTAAATTCCGGAATTCTTTTCTCCACACCTTCAGTCACCTCCGCCGTGGACGTATCTCCATCATGTTTCACACTGACACACGACCCGGCTGCAAAACTGAACATTACCAGTAATATCAATACCGCTTGGCGCACTTCAATATCCCTAAACATATAATTATATTTTCTATCCTTATCAATCATAAATATGATAGTTCCAATCAGTCGGACCATCACGACAAATCAGACATTTGACAACCAGTCTTCCTCCACAAAACTAAAGAATTATTTCTAATCCTGCAATTTTTATCCATTCGAAAAAACACTCCGACCCCTTTTTACGAAAAAAGTAATCCTCAATTGCAATAAAAAAGGGTAGCAATAAGTTTTTTTGCTTAACTTTGTAAAATCTCGATTTCACGGGATTTTTTTTACTAACACTGATTTTTCTATATGATTTTTTAAATTATTATGGATTTCATAGAAGAACTTACATGGCGTGGAATGATTCACACCATGATACCGGGCACTGATGAGCAACTCCGCAAGGAGATGACTACTGCATATCTCGGCATCGACCCGACAGCTGACAGTCTCCATATCGGTCACCTATGCGGGGTCATGATGCTTCGCCATTTCCAACGTTGCGGACATAAACCGCTCGCTCTCATCGGGGGAGCTACCGGTATGATTGGTGACCCCTCCGGGAAGTCCCTTGAACGCAATCTTCTTGATGAAGAAACCTTGCGTCACAATCAGGAAGCCATCAAACGTCAACTCTCAAAATTCCTCGATTTCGACAGCGACAAGCCCAACCGTGCCGAATTAGTCAACAACTATGACTGGACCAAGGACATTACATTCCTGGATTTCGCACGTGAGATTGGCAAACACATTACTGTCAACTACATGATGGCCAAGGATTCTGTGCAAAAGCGTCTCAATGGTGAAGCACGCGACGGTCTGTCATTCACAGAATTTACCTACCAATTGCTGCAAGGGTTCGACTTTCTACATCTGTACGAAGCAAAAAACTGCAAACTTCAACTCGGTGGCTCGGACCAATGGGGAAATATCACTACCGGTGCCGAACTTATACGCCGCAAGAATGGAGGGGAGGTATTTGCCTTGACATGCCCTCTCATCACAAAAGCTGACGGCGGGAAATTCGGTAAAACCGAAAGTGGAAATATTTGGCTCGACCCGGCATATACATCCCCTTATAAATTCTATCAGTTCTGGCTGAATGTCAGCGATGAGGATGCCGAGAAATATATTAAGATTTTCACAGCCTTGACTCGCGAAGAGATAGAAACTCTTGTGGCAAGCCACAAGGAAAATCCCGGTGCCCGCGAACTCCAGAAACGTCTTGCCAGGGAAGTTACAGTAATGGTGCATGGTGAAGATAATTACAATGCAGCCGTCGAAGCTTCACAGATTCTATTCTCAAATCACGCTAAGGAAGCTCTTCTGAAACTTGATGAAAAAACATTGCTTGATATTTTCGATGGTGTTCCCACCAGCCGCGTTTCACGCCAGGCTCTCGAAGAGGGTCGCCCGGTGCTTGAACTTCTCGCAGTTGATACCAATGTCTTCCCTTCTAAAGGTGAGGCCCGAAAAATGGTGCAGGGGGGTGGTGTGAGCATCAATAAGGAGAAGGTGACCGACCCTAACTTCATCGTCACATCCGATATGCTCCTGAATAATAAATATCTCCTTGCTCAGCGTGGTAAAAAGAATTATCATCTTATACTCGTTCAATGATGATTGTCCCGTTTACCGACTCCCTTTCCGGCATTAACCTCTCCGGGGAAATGTCGGAGTCGATTTCGCAAATTATTAAAGATGCGGTCGCTGACCGCATCTTTATTATTACCGACTCCAACACTCACCCCCTTTCTCTCCCGTTTATTCATCTATGTCATCCCTTTGCTCCGGTTTCATCTATTACCATCCCTGCCGGCGAAAGGAATAAGAATATCACTACCCTACTCTCTATCACCGACACAATGAGCCGGCAAGGAGGCACACGTCACTCCTTGATTATCAATATCGGCGGAGGAATGGTAAGCGATATAGGGGGATTTGCCGCCGCTATCTTCAAACGCGGTATCCGGTATATCAATATCCCCACTACCATTCTGGCTGCTGTTGATGCCGCAATCGGAGGGAAAACCGGTATCGATACCGGCTTAAATAATGGGATTATACTCAAAAATGAATTAGGGGCTTTTCATCAACCCCTTGCCTCTCTCATCCTCCATGAATCCTTCTCCTCCTTACCATATTATGAGATTCTTTCCGGATATGGAGAAATGTTGAAAACTGCTCTTCTTTTCTCCGAATCCCTTTACCGCGCTCTCACCGGAAAAGATGAGTTGTTAACCGATACCTCTTTGTTGGGCAGATACTGCACTCAGTGTGCAAATTTCAAAAAGGGGATTACTCAGCTCGACCCTGAAGAGAAAGGATTACGTCGCATTTTAAATCTCGGACACACTGCCGGTCACGCCTTTGAGAGCAGGCTTCTACAGAAAGGGACTCCCTTTCCCCACGGAATCTGTATCGCACATGGATTACTCTTCTCATTGATTCTTAGCAACATCTGTCTCGGATTCCCCAGCAGTGAAATAACCACATACGCTCATTTTCTTAAATCCACATACCCCTCCCTACCCTTAGGATGTAAAGACATGCCTGAAATTCTTTCACTTATGCGACATGACAAGAAGAACCGTAGCGGTTGTGAAACATCTTTTGTCTTGCTGCGACGCATAGAAGAACCGGTGGAAACTTATGTCCCCACCGGCAATCAGATTCTTGAAGCACTCGATATTTACCGCGACCTTTTCTAATCCGTCGAGAAATGGAAACGGATAGTACGCTCATATAAATCACCGGGATTTAAGCGTTGCGATGGGAATGAGGGATTGTTAGGGGCATCGGGGAACCCTTGTGCCTCAATCGCTACCCCATCATAATCCTCATAACTTCTGCCACTCTCATTTTTCGGTGAACCACTCAACCAATTACCGGTATAAATCTGCACTCCGGGTTGATCTGTCGAGACAGTAAGGGTCCTTCCGGACTTATCGGAATGTAAAATGACAGCCTCTTCCACCATCTCCCCGTTTTCGCAGTCGAGGACCCAGCAGTTATCATAACCTTTCCCATATCTTAATGCCGGGAAATCTTTCTCCATATCCTCACCAATCCGTTTAAGGTGAAGAAAATCCATAGGCGTTTCCTTAACGTCAGCCAACATTCCCAACGGCACAAGAGTGTCATCGGTCGGGAGCCAGCGGCTTGCCTTGATTTTCATCTTATGGTCAAGCACCTTCCCGGCATCCGCGCCATCCAGATTCCAATAAGTATGATTTGTGAGATTCACTACCGTCGGCTTATCGGTCACCGCCGACAGACGCAATGTCAGGATACTTTTATCATTCCAGATATAATCGGCTGACACCTTCAGATTTCCAGGATACCCCTCCTCTCCATCTGCTGAATCATAACGGAATCTTACACCCCCAGGGATTATCTCCCCTTTCCACAATCGGTTCTGGAAGCCGGTGGGACCGCCATGCAAAGCATTCGGACCATTATTGACTGCAAGATTATATTCCCTTCCGTCAATGGAAAATTTTCCTCGCGCTATTCTGTTGGCATATCTCCCCGGAATTTTACCCATACAAGGACCGTCATTGTAATAGTCCGGCTTATTGGCATAGCTCAAGGCAACATTCTCAATATTTCCAAGTCGGTCCGGGACCTCCACTCCTATAATTCCTGCTCCAAGCGACGACAATTTCACCCGCTCTCCGCGACTGTTCTCCAGTGTCCACAGTTCACACTCACCCAAAACGGTGTTAATTCTTTCTATCGATATCTTCATAACCTGCGGGCACCATCTGAAATTACAACATCATATACCTCCGGAGCGTGTCCGTAACGCTCCCGGAATTTCTCTACTGCAGTTTCTACAAACTTATCACGTAAATCTTTACGTACAAGATTAATGGTGCATCCACCGAAACCGCCCCCCATTATCCGGCTACCGGTCACCCCGGCCTCCTTTGCGATATCGTTGAGATAATCAAGTTCTTCACAACTCACTTCATAATCCTTCGACAATCCTTCATGTGTGGCATACATGTTCCGGCCTACCCTTTCATAATCTCCCTTCTCAAGTGCGTCACACACGTCTAAGACACGCTCTTTCTCCTCGATTACATATTTGGCACGCGCAAAATCTTCATCGCTGATTTCTGAACGTATTGCGAGAAGCTGCTCTATTTCCGCATCGCGAAGAGTATCCACTCCCAGCGCTGCAGCCACACGTTCGCAAGATTCTCTGCGCCGATTGTATGGGGAATCCTTCAGTTCATGTTTTACACGTGAGTCAATCAACACTAAGTCATAATCCTCCGGATTGAACGGATAATATTCATATTCGAGTGACCGGCAATCAAGACGCATCAGATTCCCCTTCTTTCCGCAGACACTGGCAAACTGGTCCATAATTCCGCAATTCACTCCGCAATAGTTATGCTCGGTGCTTTGACCTATCTTAGCCAGCTCAAATTTATCTATCCTGTTGTCATTGAACTGGTCATTGATTGCAAAGGCAAAACAAGATTCCAATGCTGCTGAGGAAGATAAGCCGGCTCCGAGTGGTACATTCCCTGCAAAAACTGCATCAAACCCTTTTACTACTCCTCCACGCTTCAATATCTCCCGGCAGACTCCGAAGATATACCTTGCCCAGCCCTGTGCCGGGATATCTTCCTCATTCAGACCAAATTCCACATATTCATCTATATCGATAGATTTTACCCTAACCTTATCTGTGTCATTGGGACGAATCTCTGCCATTATCACTTTGTCAATCGCCCCGGGGAATACAAATCCTCCGTTATAATCAGTGTGTTCTCCTATAAGATTGATTCTTCCGGCGGAGGCATAGAAGGTTCCCTCCCCCCCGAACTGCTCTGCAAATACCTTTGCTATTTTTTCTTTTAACATGGTTTCGAGTTTTTAGGGTTATTTCTTATCTTTCTTGTCTTTTTTATCTTTCTTGTCTTTCTTGTCCAGACGCATATATTCCAGAGTCTGGCGTATCTCTCCATTCTTACCCACTACGGGTATCGAGAAAGTTCCGGTTGGAAGTTGGTCATCTATCACTTCCAGCACTAATCTGCCAGGCTCATCTCCCGATGCCACAATGGCGGTAGCCGCACCACTGAAAAGATTTATTTCAGGGTCCTGAAACTGATGCAGAGACGTAGGGTTTCCGTTGGCTGATGCCACATATTTCCCTTCATATCTAACGTTAAATTTCACTTTTCGTTCGTCATCAGGAACTATATTACCATCCTTATCCGCCACACGAACTGTGATATAAGCCAGATCATCACCTCCCACTGTGAGTTTCCCTCGATTGGAGCTCATCACAAAATGGTCCGGCTTACCGGCTGTCTTTACGCTCTTTTCCATCACTGCATTACCCTTGCCATCATAGGCCACGACCTTCACCTCTCCCGGTTCATAACGTGTCTCATTCCACATCAAACGGTAACGGTTCATATTAGTGCTGTCATTCTTCTCGCGCACACCCTGACTCTTTCCGTTGATAAACAGCTCGGCTTTCGGAAGATTCGTATATACGTAAATCGGCGTTATTTCCCCTTCTCTTCCTTCCCAGTTCCAATGAGGCAGTATATGTAGGGTGTTGTCATGACGATTCCATTTTGAACGATAGAGATAATAACGGTCCTTCGGAATAGATGCCAGATCCACTATCCCGAAATAGGAACTATGTGCCGGCCAAGCATCCGTGTCGAAAGGTGTGGGCTCTCCAAGATAGTCAAAACCGGTCCAGACAAACTGCCCCATATTATAATTCAGGTCATCATCAGCAGCAAAGTCATCATCGGGAAGATTACTCCAATAGCAATATTCTGTGTCGTATGAGGAACTTTGCATTTCCGGACGCATCACATTAGGTCCCTTCTCTATCGGAAAATAATATTTACCACGTGAACTGACAGTAGAGGCGGTCTCTGTGCCCAAAAGGACATCCTGTGGCAACTTCGGTATTGCTTCCTCATATCGATTCACCTTATAATTAAATCCCGGGACATCCAGGGCTGCCGCAAATCCATTGGAGATGACTGCGTCAAATTGGTCATTCCCACACGTCACCGGACGTGTCGGATCTTCGCGGTGAACTATATCCTGAAGGAATTGAAGCTCCGACACCCCATCCGGTCCCCATTGTGAAGGAACCTCATTACCTATCGACCACATCACTACACTTGGATTATTCCGGTAATGATGTATCATGTTGACCATATCTTTTTCAGCCCATTCATTGAAGAGGGAACCATAACCGTTTTTACATTTCGGGCGGAAACTCCAGTCATCAAACGGCTCTATCATAAGCATCAATCCTAACTCATCGCAAAGTTCCACAAGTTCCGGTGCCGGCATATTATGGGAGGTCCTTATCGCATTGGCTCCCATATCCTTCATCATTTCCAACTGATGACGAATCGCCGAACGGTTCACAGCAGCTCCCAACGGACCTAAATCATGATGATTGCAAACTCCGCGGAATTTTAACCGCTTACCATTGAGATAAAAACCTTCCCCGGGACGCACTTCAATACTCCTGATTCCGAACCGGGTGGTATATGTGTCCAACTCTTCTCCCTTAGGGGTCAGTATTACACTCTCCGCTTTATACAATGCCGGATTGGTAGTATGCCATAAGTCGGGATTTGTAACTCTGAAAACTTGCTCCACATCTTGCGTGCTACCGTCTTTCACCCGGCTTTCGGCGTTAGCCACCTCCTTACCCTCGGGATTAAGAATCACGGTCCGCAGAATAACCTCCTCCCCGGGAGCAAGTCCCAGAATCTTGGTCTTGAGATTAATAGTGGCGCTCTCACGTGAAACTTCCGGAGTGGTAACGTATGTGCCCCAGACAGGCACATGAACCCTGTCGGTCTGCACAAGATGTACATTCCTGTAAAGCCCGGCTCCGGGATACCAGCGTGAAGACTCCGGCAGATTCTCCAGACTCACCTCCAGTGTATTTGTCCCCTTATGGGCTACACCGTCAAGATTTACATAGA
>CAZDWB010000046.1:0-14259 GCA_964509225.1 uncultured Sangeribacter sp. | reverse complement strand
TTTTTAATTTACGAAATTCAGGTGAAGATAGCATAAGGGCTCTACCTCTTCCCATTCCGAACAGAGAAGTTAAACCTTATCACGCAACTGGTGATGGTTTTCTTTGGGAAAGCGTCGGAGTAGGTAATCGCAACCTTACTTAAAGAGACTGCCTAACTTCGATTGTTAGTCAGTCTCTTTTTTTGTCACTTATTTTTTAGGAAATTAAAATCATTCATTTCGAAGTTAAACCTTATCACGCCGATGGTGATGGTTTTCTTTGGGAAAGCGGGAGAGTAGGTAATCGCCACCTTACTTAAAGAGGAAAGCATTCAACGCTTTCCTCTTTTTTTGCATTTAATTTACAAAATATGTATTTTGTAAAACAGTTTTGAGTTTTATAAATATAGTCGAAGTTAAACCTTATCACGCCGACGGTGATGGTTCTCTTTGGGAAAGGGTCTGTGGATATTTTAGAGTATCACACTTCGGGAGATGGCAAATTTGCTTTCTCCTCTTTTTTTATCTAATTTTACAGAATATTAATTAATACCTATGAAAAAGTTTCAGATATTTATATGGCTCGGTGCATTGGCGATAGGTGTCGTGCTGGGTCTTTTGCATGTGGAAGCTATCAATATTGTTTCTAATTTTATTGCTACTGTATTTACTCGTCTTTTCCGTTTATTGGCAGTACCTACTCTAGTTCTGGCAGTGGTTTCTACTCTCGCTTCTCTCGGGGGAAGCAAGGAGATGGGGCGTATGTTTAAAACCACTATCTCTTATACCCTCCTTACTACTTTAGCTGCCTCTCTGGTAGGGTTGGCTCTTTATTTGATTATTCGTCCGGGAAATCTTCCACCGGAAGCTATAGGCATTGAAAACAAGGTGGCTGATGTCTCGGGGGAGGGGAGCGGTGGATTCTCATATACTGACCATCTGATGTCGGTTATCCCGGATAATATAGTGCGTCCACTTCTGGATGGGAATGTGCTGGCTCTTATTCTTATCTGTTTTGCTGTGGGGATTGCAATTTCGGTCCTTCCGGAGTCGGACCCTAAAAGAGCGGTGCTTAACCTTATCTCCGGACTTCAGGATATTCTTTATAAGTTGATTGGTTGGCTGATTGCGGTGCTACCTATCGGAATTGTGGCCTTTGCAGCTCAGCTTACGGCTGAAGTAGGAGGAGGCGTTATGCTTGATTCGTTGGGTAAATATGTTGCAGTTATCATAGGGGGGAATTGTATACAATTCTTTATTATCCTCCCGATTTTCCTTTTGATTCGCGGAATTAATCCCATGAAGGCATTAAAGGGGATGTCGCCGGCTGTGTTGATGGCGTTGTTTACCAAGAGTTCGGCGGCTACTCTCCCGGTCACTATGGATAGTGCGGAAAAGCGAATGGGGGTCAAGAAGAGTGTGGCGCGATTCGTGCTCCCTATATGTACTACTGTGAATATGAATGGGTGTGCTGCTTTTATTCTTGTCACTTCACTGTTTGTGATGCAGAATAATGGTATGGATGTTTCGGCAGGGGGGATGATTGCCTGGGTATTGATTAGTGTCCTGGCTGCTTTCGGGAATGCCGGGGTGCCTATGGGGTGCTATTTCCTTACTCTTTCCTTGATGTCGGGGATAGGTGCCAATGTGTCAATGATGGGCGTGATTCTTCCTATTTATACTATTATCGATATGATAGAAACGGCTGAAAATGTGTGGTCTGATTCATGTGTATGTCTCATCACGGATAAGAGTATGGAACGTTACCGGCAGAAGGAGAATAACCGTGCTTAAGTTAAATTTTTAAGAAATAGATTTAAGGATTAGAAATGAAAAAGATTTTATTTCCGGCTGTCATTGCTTTGATGATGGTCTCATGTGCGAAGAATGATGGGAATGTGACTATTCGTCTCCCGGAGAATTTTAATGAGAAGACTTTGGTGGTGAGCCACGTGACAATCGATAATATTTTTAATGCCAAGCGTCAGGAGGATTTAAAGGTGGTGTATGACACTCTGGAGGTTAAAAATGGTGTGGCTGAGATGCGTCTCGATCCTGCCGGGGCCGCCCGTTATGATATTCAACCTCCGGTGATGACCCGTACCGAACCTGAGTTTTACGCTGCTCCCGGTGATAATCTGGATGTTACGATCAAGAATTTTGACCCTCTGGATTATGAAGTGGCAGGGACGGAATTAATGGACGACCTGACTAAACTTTCTTCTATCACGGGTCCTATCCAGCAGGAATATTTCAACTTGGTAAATGGTTCGGAGAATGTGTCGAAAGAGGAGGCTGACGCCATAATGAAGCGTTACGACAATGCTATCAAGAAGTTTGTGGCTGATAATCCCAAAAGTCCGGCTGTTCCCTTTGCAATTCTCGACTTGAGTGGTGACGACTTCAAGGTGATCTACGATAAAATGACTCCTGAAGCTAAGAAATCAATTCTTATGCCATACGCCGAGCTTTATAATCGCCAGGTTGAGGAGATGTTGTCAGAGAGAAGCTCGGAGGAAGCTCGTAAGGCCGAGATTGCTTCTGGCACTATCGATGCGCCGGATTTTACTCTCCCTGACCTCAAAGGCAAAAAGGTTTCTCTCTCCGACTTCAGAGGGAAATGGGTTGTGCTCGACTTCTGGGGAAGCTGGTGCGGCTGGTGTGTGAAAGGTTTTCCGGCTCTTAAGGAAGCTTATAAGAAGTATGGCGACAAGATTGTGGTGATTGGTATTGATTGCAATGAAACTGAGGAGGAGTGGCGTGCCGGAGTTAAAGAGCATCAGCTCCCTTGGATTAATCTTTATAATGGTCATAACAAGGAGTTATACACAGATTTCAACATCGAAGGGTTTCCCACTAAAGCTATAATCAATCCCGAAGGTAAGATTGTAGACCTTACGACGGGTGAAGATCCAACATTCTATGACCGTCTCGCTTCTTTCGTAAAGTGATGGCTTAAAAAGTTGAGATGATTTTATGAGTGAGGAAAACTTGTGTTTATGAGAAATTTTTTATGTTCCATTTCATTTTTATTGATTACATCAATTATGGCGTTCGCACAAAATAACCCTACCAAGCTCACATCCGGTCCTTCTGACATTAAACAGACTGCAGGCCATGCTGCTTTAGGGGAGTTTGCTCCTAAATTTGCAGAGCTTAATGATGATGTGCTTTTCGGTGAAGTCTGGAGCCGTACCGACAAACTCTGTTTACGCGACCGAAGCCTGGTGACTATTACAGCTCTGATAAGTCAGGGTATTACAGACAGTTCTTTGGGATTTCATCTCCGGGAAGCTAAGAAAAACGGAATAACACGGACTGAAATTTCCGAAATCCTTACCCATATAGCTTTCTATGCCGGATGGCCAAAGGCGTGGGCTGCCTTCCGTCTGGCTACTGAGATATGGAAGGATGACAAATTTGCTGTCTCGGATAAGGACAAATTTGAACAGGAGTCGATTTTCCCGATAGGAGAACCTAATACCGGCTATGCAAAGTATTTTATCGGACAGAGTTACCTGGCACCGGTATCTACGGAACAGATAAAATTCTTTAACGTAACTTTTGAACCCGGATGCCGCAATAATTGGCATATACATAAGGCTACCCGAGGGGGTGGTCAGATGCTGGTAGGGGTTGCCGGCAGAGGATGGTATCAGGAAGAGGGGAAACCTGCTCAGGAGATTTTACCGGGAACAGTGATTCATATACCTGCAAATGTAAAGCATTGGCATGGGGCACAGAAGGATAGTTGGTTTTCTCATCTTGCCTTCGAATTGGAAGGGGAAGACACTGCCAACGAGTGGCTTGACCCCATAACTGATGCCGAATACTCCAAGCTGAAATAAGTGTTGGATTTTGTTCCTCCCGAGAATTCGTAAAAATCAATATGATAGCGAGCCGGACCTCAGGTCCGGCTCGCCGGCGTGGTGAGGATAGGCTTAATCGCCACTCTCCGTGATTCCTAAGATAATTTGGCTAACCGACAAATAATCAGCAAATTTGCATATGGAACAAAACTCCAACATAACAAAGAAATACAACCATGCGGCTGAAACTATTAAGAATGCTATTCTTAAAGGACAATATGAAGCGGCAAAGGGTGTCAATCGTGTGTAACTGTTTACATATTTTGTCATTGGTAAATATATATCTTTAAACACCAGAAACGGAGTGTGGGGAACTGGTGCATCGGAGGCTATCAGTGAAAGGCTTAGAAAACTTCTAGATGGGCTCAGAGGATATGGAAAGACACAACTAAAAGAAATGTGATTGTTCTATGAAGGCTGGTCTTTCATAGACTCTAAATCGTCGGTTATGACCGACGAATTGCAACGCATTATGAATGTGGAAGATATATTGAGCTTAGTCAAAATCGAGACTCCGGCAGCATTTCCAATGGAGGATTATCTCAAAACTCCATTCACTCATCATACCGTGTTACTGCGCAATAGCAAGAATAATGAGGATCGGGACTATTATATGAGACGATGTGTCGAGGAACACATGTCCGTGTCGCGCCTTGAGCAAGTTATAACTGATGGTGAGCGTGGTAAAACCGGCAAACCCCACAATAACTTTATAGAGAGAATTGATGATAAGAGTATGGCTCGTAAGGGTGTGATGCAATTTAAGGATTCCTATTTGCTTGATTTCATAAATACAGAGGAGATAGGAGAACGGGACTTACAGGATATAGACGAACAAGTGGTTGAACAGCAGATTATCCACAATGTTAAGAAATTTATAATGACATTTGGTAAGGATTTTGCCTTTGTCGGCAATCAATACCCTCCATACCCTTTAGACGATCTCAGTCTTGTCGTTGCCACTCTACCTGATAAGCACTATAACCCCATAACTGATCCCACTCACCTCCAAGATACTATTTATCGTCTCATAAATAGCCAACCTCCCCATACACAGCACTCTGCGTCCAAATTTTCCAGCTGAACCATAGCAATAATCTCAGAAAAATTTACTAATTTTACACCTAAGTAACGACAATCTGAAAAAGACCGGTCAATAAACAGAAAAAGACATACGGCGAGAGCCGAAAACTTTTGAGAATATCCTTGTAGTCGTTACAGGCTTTGGTCGGTCTTCAGATGCTACAAGGGAGTTTTCGCCTTTAATAAATCATAATGAATGACAATCCGATATTAAACAATCCTTATAGAGAACCTGAATATCACTATAATGTGGATGCGGACGGAAACCTTGACTATAACTCAATTATTCAAGGTCGCCGCCCTTATATCGGTCGTATCAATATATCTCCTAATGCTGTCCGCAACTCTCAGTTATTTAACGCAGAAGATGTGGTAAATGACCCGGATGCAGATTTTATCAACGGCTTACGAAAAGAAGTCAAAAGTTGGCGAGAAAAGGGATATCCGTCCGTTACTCGTGTTACTCGTGAACTTCTAAACTTTTGGTTTAATAATCCTGAAAGGATAAATTACCAAAAACTCTTTTTCTGCCAACAAGAAGCTATTGAAACTGCTGTTTACCTTAACGAAGTCGCAGAACGCGACCCTAATATTGGTCGTAACCTTCTTCGTCAACTTAATGAACGTCGAGAGTCAGTTTCAACTCAATGGGAAGATGTTTTGCCCCGTACGGCGTTCAAAATGGCAACTGGCACAGGAAAGACGGTCGTTATGGCGATGTTGATTCTATATCATTATCTCAATAAAATTGAGTACCATAACGACACGCGCTTTGCCGACCATTTCCTTCTTGTTGCTCCCGGTATAACTATTCGTGACCGTCTAGGCGTACTAAAAATTGATGAATCCACCGTAAGCAGAAACCTTAAAAAAGACTATTATCATTTGCGAGGCTTGATTCCAGAACAATACGAGAAAGTCCTTGGAGGTCTTAACAGTGCTATCACAATTACTAACTACCACCAGTTCGAGCCAAAAGTATATTCAGGAAAAAAAGCCAGTCCATTAGATGGAAAGATGACATATAACCCTGCCACCGGTGAGATGGAGAAACAATCAGATAAGGAGGAATTTACCTCCGTGCTTTCTCGTATTCTCGGCCCCGGGAAAAAAGGTAAACGTTTCATTATTCTTAACGACGAAGCACACCATTGTTACTTACCTAAAGAAAAGGAAGGTCGCGGAAAGAAAGATGAAGAATCCACTGAGGGTGAAGAAGAAAATAAGAAAGCGATGGTTTGGTATGAAGGTTTGCGCCAAATGAAAAAACTTGGCTATAAACTCCAACACGTTTACGACCTTTCTGCCACCCCTTATTATCTTAAAGGCTCTGGCTATCCTGAATATTCGCTCTTTCCGTGGGTCGTCTCCGATTTTGGTCTTGTTGAGGCTATCGAAAGCGGACTTGTAAAAATCCCATTTCTCCCCTCTATCGATGATACCCCAGACCTTACTGAGCCTAAACTGCGAAATATTTACGAACACATCCGTAGTGAACTCCCAAAGAAAGGACAGAAAGCCGCAAAGAAAAAAGCTAAAGAAGAAGCTGCGGCAAACGGTACAGAATTACCTATTGGGGAACAGCAACCAAAACTGCCGACACTTCTTACTTTCGCCCTTGAGCAATTCGTGGACGACTACGAAAAATACAATCAAGGAATACGAGAAGCTGGAGAAGAAGCAGTTGGGCTTTTTACGACACCACCAGTATTCATTGTTGTATGTAATAACACTACGGTCTCAAAAGAAGTCTTCAAGCACATTGCCGGATACGAGACCCAATATGTAGAGAAAGATGAGAATGGCAAGGACATTGTTAAGACGTCATACGTAGATGGCGTATTTCCGATTTTCTCCAATTATTCAAATGGAATACCAAAGAATATATTCCCGTCATTGCTTATAGACTCTGCCGCTATTGAAGAAGCAGGTGCTACAATAAATGATGAATTTAAGCGAGTATTCCGCGACCAAATAAATGAATTCAAAAGAGAATATGCCATTACTCATGGCTCAGGAAGTGCTGACCAACTTACCGATGGAGATATTCTTCGTGAGGTTGTCAACACCGTTGGCAAGCATGGCCTTCTTGGAGGTCATATAAAATGCGTTGTATCAGTTTCTATGCTTACTGAGGGGTGGGATGCAAATACTGTAACCCACGTTTGCGGAGTCCGTGCCTTTGGGTCTCAACTGCTCTGTGAACAAGTAGCAGGTCGTGCACTCCGTCGTCGTGGCTATGATCTTGTGCCTTACGATCGTCGAACAGGTAAGCAAATCTCCTCAAAAGACATTCATCGCTATAATCGGGAGAATATTATAGAAAAGTTTCAGCCTGAATACGCACATATAATCGGCGTTCCATTCAAAACTTTTAAGGGAGGGACTTCTGCGCCTCCAGTTGCTCCGAAACCTACAACCACTATCCGTGCTCTAAAAGAACGCACGGAAGAAATGGAGATACGATTTCCTAACATTGTAGGTTATCGAAGCGAAAGCCTGAATAGTGTTATTGACGCTGATTACTCAAATCTACCTACTTTCAAGCTTGATTTCACACAAATTCCGCAGAATACGACCTTGCGGATTCCTGTTGGCGAACAAGAGATAGAACTAAGCACGGATTACAAGAGTCTCCGCGATGCGGAAGTCGTTTATGTTCTTACAAAGCAACTTCTTTCTGAAAAATACCGCGACCCCAACGGTGCGATAATGTTTCAGAAATTCGCACAACTTAAATCTGTCGTGCAAAAATGGTATGATTCGCAGATTGAAATACTCGGCGGTTACGGTGACCCCGACGAGCGCCGACTTGTTGTGTTCTTCAATCCAAGCAAAACCATCGCCAGTATCTATCATGGTATAAAAGAGTATAATCGAGAAGCGGAACGCATAGTAGGTATTCTCAATCATTACAACCCTGAAGGAAGTACACGCCATGTCTTTGGTGTTACCACCAAAGAGGTATATGAGACTTCTAAAAGTCATGTAAACTATGTCGTTGCCGACACCGCTTCATGGGAGCAGATTGCAGCAAAGACTCTTGAAGAACTCGATTCGGTAAAGACATACGTCAAAAATCATTTTCTCGATTTCAAAATTCCGTATATGATTCTAAACGAAGAAAAGAATTATATACCTGATTTTATTGCCGTAGTCGAATCCCCTAATGGTGAACTTGTAAACCTTATAATTGAAATTTCAGGGTTTTCTAACGACCGACTCGGTCATAAAGAGGAAAAACGCCATTATACTCTTGACTATTGGCTTCCGGCAGCCAACAATATAGGCAAGTATGGGCGATGGGACTTCATCGAGATAACCGATATTGCCAACATTAAACCTCAATTAATTGCAAAAATAAACTCGCTATGAGCAACAATATATCTAAACCCACTGACTCTATAAAGCACCCTGCCGACAAGCGCGTTGCAATACCGACCACGGAGCTTGCCGGCGAAGAAGCGGCGACTGTCGCATCTGAGCCGATTGTGTCGGAATACAATATGTTCAAAAATGATTTTGAACGCGGACGCGACCCTGAAATTTTTTGGCTCGGTAAGTATCGCAACGATGATGAAGCTACCTGCGACTCTGATCTCCGTGTAGATATTCGCAGTCTCTACGTCCACGAGGATATTCAGCCAGAGCAATTGATTGACCGACTTTATCATACATCCGAATCTCAATCGCAACCCTCGCTCTTTGGAGAAGACCTCGGAAATGCCATTGATGATGAACTTGAACGAGTTGCTGACTATTACCGCCACCATTCCGATTGGAAGAATCGCCTTATTCAAGGTGACTCATTGCTCGTGATGAACTCCCTGCTTAACCGCGAGGGTATGGCAGGTAAGGTTCAGACCATATATATCGATCCACCTTACGGAATTCGATATGGTGGTAACTGGCAAATTCATATTAATAAGCCTAAGATGTCGCACCAATCAAAGGATAATGAAGTATCTCATGAGCCTGAAATGATTAAAGCGTTCCGCGATACTTGGGAACTTGGCATACATAGCTACCTTACTTACTTGCGCGACCGCCTTGTTCTTGCACGTGAACTGCTCACTCAATCAGGATCATGCTTCGTTCAAATCTCTGATGATAACGTCCATCTTGTACGTAATCTTATGGACGAAGTCTTCGGCAGCGAAAACTTTGTTTCTCAAATACTTTATCAAAAAACAACTGGAGCAGGTAGCCCCAATGAACTCACATCCATTGCCAGTGTGGGAGACTATATTATTTGGTATGCAAAAGACAAAAGTCAGTACAAATTCAGAAACCTATTCATACCTAAGGTATATGGTGGAGAAGGAAGTTCAGCGTATAAAAAAATAGAACTTTTAGATGGATCCCGAATGTCTATTTCTGAATGGGAGAAAATAACAGGTAATACCTTTGATTACAGCTCGCGTCCTACGGGTTCTCGCCTTTTTGCTCTTGATAATTTAACTTCTCAGTCAGGAGGAGATATTGGGAGATTTGATATTGAATTTGAGGGTAAAACTTACAAAGTTCAAGGTGGTAATGTTTGGAAGACAAACGAAATTGGAATCCAACGGCTAAAAGAAGCTAAGCGAATTGGTGTTTCTCAAAAAGATGGTATTGGATATATAAGATATTTTGACGACTTCCCTGCGTTGCCGTTGAATAATATTTGGACTGATACCGTTGGGCAAAACCAGACTGGAGGCAAAAAATTATATGTGGTTCAGTCTGCACTCAAACCGATACAACGATGTCTTTTGATGACCACTGACCCGGGCGACTTGGTGCTTGATCCAACCTGTGGGAGCGGTACAACGGCGTTTCTCGCAGAAATGTGGGGAAGACGTTGGATTACCATAGACACTTCCCGCATTGCTATAAATATAGCAAAAATCCGATTGACGAAAGCCAAATATCCATATTATGAACTTTTTGACGACACTAATGGTGATATCCGTCAAGGCTTCAAATATATTACAATCCCTCATCTAAAGTTATCGAATATAGCTAATAACGAGCCTGCTGAATCAGAAACTTTATACGACCAGCCCATTGAGAACAAGAAAAAATTGCGTGTGAGTGGACCATTTACGGTTGAAACTTTGCAAAGTTATAATGTGGTGTTGCCTGAAGCTGTTGACGACCGACCAAATGAAGCAGAGGAAAATCGTATTTTCCAACAGCGCATCTTCAGTCATCTCGAATCTAATGGTGTTCGCAACGGAGATAAGAGCCAAAAGGCTGTATTTTATGGAATGGAGCCAGTCGCAAACCCTTTCCTTCACGCCAAAGGATATTATAAAGACGTTGAAGGCGAAGAACGACTCGTTTATTTTCATATTGGACCGAAGTTCGGCACGGTTACCAAACTTGCTGTAAATCGTGCAGTTCAGGAGATGCGAAAACGTCTTTCTGAGGGGGCTTCGTGGCTCGTAATTCTCGGCTTCTCATTTGAGGATAACATTAACGACGAAGATTATAATAGGGGTATTTATACCGTCAGCAAAGTGCGAATGCACGACGACCTCATGCAAGATGGACTGCTCAAAAAAGATAAGGGTGCAGGCTCGTTTATCACTATCGGAGAGCCTGACATCGCAATTGTGAATAATGGTGACGGTACTTGCCATGTCGAAATTCGAGGTCTCGACATTTACGATCCTATTAAGGATGTTGTGAAACCTCGTTCGGTTGAAGATATTGCATACTGGGAAATGGACGACAATTACAATGGTACTCAATTCATCGTTCGCTCGATTCATTTCTGCGGAGGTGACAAAAAAGAGTTTGACGACTGGCGTAAAGGACTCGACAACCTGTTCAAATCATCAGCCAAGACTAAAAAGAAAGCCCAAGATACTCTCAAAGTAGAGTTCTCCGATGAAATTTGGGAAACACTCTATGGATTCACTTCCGAGCCTATTCCTTACGAACCGGGGCGCCAAATCGCTGTCCGTGTAGTAAGTCAATTCGGCGAAGAATCCTCCAAAATCCTCACTATCGAATAATTCATTTTGCATATGCTTCAAACTTTAAGAATACAGAACTTCAAGTTACACGAAGACACAACAATAGAATTTGGAGGTTTAACCATACTAACAGGTATGAATGGTATGGGAAAATCAACTATACTCCAATCATTACTTCTCTTAAGGCAATCTTTTCAGTCTCACCGATTAATGAAGGGTTTAAATCTTAGAGGAGAACTTGTTGATTTAGGAATCTCAGGTAAGTTAGCATGTCAAACAGTTGATTCTGATGAATTAAAATTAGATCTAATTTTTGAGACAATTGGTAGACATTTCTCTTTCTTATATCCTGAAGACGGAATGGAAACTTATCTTCCATTAACAGATGAAGAAGAAACACCAGCTGAAATGGATGTAGAAAAGGAAGAATTCCAATTTGACTTTGCTAAACAGAATTTATTTAGCACAGATTTTCAATATATCAGTGCTTTTCGGTTTGGACCAATGATAACTTATGGTAGGGATTCTGCAGTTGTTAGTCAAGACAAACAGATATCAAAGACGCAGGGTAAATGTGAATATACGGTTCATTTCTTATATCACTTCAGAAATATGAAGATATTGGAAGAACTCTCTTTACCAGATTCTTCGAGTAACTATAACTATCAACTAGGGAACCAAGTTGAACTTTGGCTACAGGCAATCTCCCCCAAGATTCATCTTAATATTGAGCAGTCTGGAGAAGATTTTAGACTCAACTATAAATTTGACAGAGAAAACAATTTACCTACCGAAGAAATGTCGGCAGTTAATACTGGTTTTGGCATATCTTATTTACTGCCTATACTTGTCGGTATATTGAGTGCCAAACCAGGAGCTCTAATTCTCATTGAAAATCCAGAAGCTCATGTCCATCCCAAAGGACAGTCTGTTTTAATGGAATTAGTTGCGAAGGCTGTTAAGGCTGGTATCCAAATAGTAATTGAAACACATAGCGACCATATTATAAATGGAGTTTTGGTAAATGTTAAGCGAGGTATATTATCAAACGATAATATAAAGATATATTTCTTTAATCGAGATGAAGAACGTCATGTTGCACAACCCCACAATCTACAAATAACTACTTCTGGTCAGATTAAACGTCCCCCAAAAGATTTTTTTGATCAAATGCAGATTGATTTACGAGTGCTAACAGGAATAGATAAATAAGATATGGCAAATAAAGAAACTTGCCAGTTATTCATAATTTTCCCTGAACATGAAGATGTGAAAAAAACGTCTCCATGTATTAGGGAATTTACCTTGCTTGCTCCTAATGAAGTAATGGCTTATATTGATTTTATAGACAGGATGGAGCAACGTGGACGCGCAGAACACTATTTGTTATATTATGATTCAAAAAATATCAGTAAATTTCTTTATCCAGTGTATGAATTTGAAGAGTATTATCCTAAAGTTGAAGTGACGTTACTTAATGCTCTCCATAGATTCGCAGAGGATTGGAGAGAAGAACCAATTCAAGATAGCGGTGTTAACTACAAACTCTTTCAAGCACCTGTAGCCGACGATAGTTTTTGTGAAATATGTGAGAGAAAATTTCAGGCCGTTACATCGTCTCTTAATTCAACATTTGCCATTATTAATCATGGTGGCTTGGCTCCACAACCAATTGCATCTATGAATAGAGACTTTGACTCTGTTGATATTCCGATATTAGAGGCCTCTATAGCGCAAATAGAAAATTGGTTGCAGAAAAATCGTCGTCCTCTTCGGGTATATAATTGGAATCCTAAGCATGGAGAGAATGGTAAAGATGCACATAAAGCGAACAAATCAGATAGAGTAGCAATTCTTTATTGTTCAAGAGAACATGCGACAGAACTTCTTCATAAAGCTCTAGGTGAATATAACGATATAGGACCTTTATATGTATGGGATGAGGAGTTTAAACGTTATATGGAGTTTAAACGTGAATCAAAATCTTCGACCACTTTTCATTCATACCATCTTGAAGAAGGTGACAGAAAAATTCCAGTAATCCAAAAATTATTAAGCAGATGAAAGAAATTTCAGAAATAGATAATGAAAAGGTGTATGATGATGGATTTGAGCCGAACATCACAAAGCCTTTCGACCCGTCAAAAATCAAGCTTGATATTTCGACGGTCAATTTGTTGTCGCTGATAAATGAATTGGAAAACGATGAGATAAATCTTACTCCAGATTTCCAAAGAGCAACTGATGTTTGGGACTCTACCAAGAAAAGTCGATTAATAGAATCAATTCTATTAGGTCTGCCTCTTCCGTCTTTCTATTTTAATGAGGATGAGGGAGGTAATACACGATCTGTAATAGATGGTGTTCAACGACTTTGCGCTATTAGAGATTTTGTATTAGGAAAAGATGTCAATGGAAAACAGGTGTTCCTGAAACTGGAGAATTTACAGTTTCTGAAGCAATATGAGGGTTTAACATTTGCAGATTTATCACGCCCAGATGTACGTCGTATACATGGTTTGAAAATTACAACTAACACCCTTGGTTACCAAACACCAAGTGAAGTTAAACTCGTAATCTTCCAGCGTGTTAACAGTGCTGGTGAACCTCTGACTGATCAGGAAATGCGTCATGCTCTGAATCAAGGACTACCTGCAGAGTTTATAAAAAAATTATCAGAAAGTGAAGCTTTTCTTCGTGCTACATCTCACAAAATTAAGGGAAAGAGAATGCTTGACAGGGATTTTGTCAATAGATTCATCGCATTTTTCTGTGGATATAATGACTATGACGGCAATTTGGATATTTTTTTAAATGACCAGATGAGTGCCTTGAATAAGTATTCTGCTCAATGTCTTAATGATATTTCTTTAGCCTTCGAAAAGTCTATGGATACATGTTACCTAATCTTCGGAGATGGGGCTTTTAGGAAAGTTAATAGAAATGGGAAATATAGTAAGATATCAAAATCTCTATTTGATTCTTTAGGCGTCAACATTGCATGGTTATCTGATACCCAACGATCTCTACTCATTTGCAAAAAAGATCAAGTTCAACAAGCATTGCGAGACTTGTTCCAAAATAAAGAGTTTGGGAACCGACTAAGTAATGGTACCGGAAAACTTCCGAATGTCAAATATCGTTTTGAGCAGATCGAGACTATGTTGAAAAATATTTTAAACTCAGATTCAACATCAGGAAATTTATTTGAGGTATAAAATTGGATGTCGGGAAATCTAAGGTCACGAATAGAAAATCGAACTTGTGCAATTTTTGCAACAGTTCGAATTTCTTAAGCACACATTGTGGGATGCCAATTGTTGCGAAATATGCAACAACTGAAGTGTGGAGCGGGGCTTACC
>CAZDWB010000045.1:0-14413 GCA_964509225.1 uncultured Sangeribacter sp. | reverse complement strand
ACCATTTGCCTGTTTTACCGTTCTCAACTAATGCTATTTTTATTCGATTTATCTTATGTGATTCCATCTCACTTGTTTTGCTGATTGATTACAATACTTTGATGTTAAACGCAAAGTTAGTAATAATTCTTGATATAGCAATAAAACAAGTGTATAATTAAATCGGAACTTTGCATATTGGTTTATAATGCAATTTTTGATTGTTGTATTTGCCAATTGAAATATTTTTACAAATTTTCCTCTAATTATTATTTATAAATAGAACAGCTTCATAAAAGATTAAAACGTCTTTTATGATGCTGTTCGCTTATCAGAAGATCTCTGTCTTAGAGAATCTTTAAGCTTAAATACTGATTTTCTCTACTTTTTCTCCCCGGCGAACAATATATATACCCGGACTCAGATTTTCTATTGAGGTACCGATCTTTATTCCATTAAGATTGAAAACCTCACACGGAAGTCCTGCATCAGATTCCATGCTTATTCCCTCTATTCCCGAAAAGTCATAACCTTCTATTGTGGCAAAATTCTTCCAGGGAACAACTTCCCTACATTTTTCAATTGAGGAAGAAGGGACATATAAAGTGGCACAATCGTAGTTCCGGAAATCAAAAGCATCATCAGTTGTCGCACTTGGATTCTCAACATTATAATAGATATACTCCAATGCATAACAACCCTCAAAAGCTTTTTCTGCAATGCTCGTTACAGATGAGGGTATCGAAACCGAAATAAGATTACTCCACGAAATTTCTTTGCGGAAGCACGCATGAATGAACAGTCAGTTTATGAAGCCATGGATAAAGTAATTAAAGATGGTGATTTAATGGTATTTGCAGACAGCAAATCTATTGCTCTTGCAACTAATCACACGTTATCAATTTCAGCTGATACTAAAGAAACATCTTCTAAAGATTCAGGTGGCAAATGGTAGACTTCAGAAGCTGGTGTACTTTCATGGACTATGAAATCTGAAAACTTATTCAGTGCTGTAAATACTTCAACTGGTGCAGGTATCACTTATGAAACTCTTTTTGAAAAGATGATTGCACGTACACCTGTAACATTAGTATTCTCTCTTGAAGGTAGCTCAACTGATTTGGAAGGTGATAAATTAGATACAGTTCCGAACACAGGTTGGACTGCAAAAGCAGGTTTTGGTTATACCGGTAAGGCTATTATAACTAATCTTGAAGCTAATGCACCCAATGGTGATAATGCTACTTTCACTGTTGATTTTACAGGTGTTGGTGAACTTAAAAAAGTAACTGCAGCTTAATTGAACATTGAAATTATTCTTAGAAATGGCTGTTCCACAAAGGAATGGCCTTATTTTTTGCTGATTTAGTGATTTTTAGCGTAAAGAATAGTACTTGTTTAATAAATAATTAGTAACTTTGAAGAAATAAAAATTAATGAGTATGGATGAAAATAACTTGAATAATGACTTTGATCCGGAAAAGGATGCAAGATTAACAAGGAAGATTCAATTAATCCTTCTAACGTTCTTTATGGTTGGTGGCGCTTTATTGTATTACTGGCTTTTTCAGTAATAAAAGATAAATACTTCAAACCTAAAATGAATTAAGCATCATCTTTGGGTGGTGCTATTTTTGTATTATGACATTAACTATTACAAAAAGAAATCTGTCATACCGAACATAGCCACCATCCTGATCTACCTTGTGGATAATACCTATACCTACGGTAAGTTCAATCTATCTCATGTCAAAGGCATTCGACCCCGACTCTTTTAAAATAATGTGTTTTTTAATCTCATCCAATTCTTTACAACATCCTTAGGCTCATTGGAATTCTTCTGGAGGAATATATCTGAAATACAGATATAGTCAATGCCATTCTTTTTGAGAGTGTGGATGGCTGTGTCTTTTACTATCAATTCAGCCAACTGAATGTTCGGATTTTGAACGTAACTCCTTGATGATTTTTACAGCGAGTCCACTCTCAAACCCTCGTGTCAACAAAAACCGGTATAATTTCACATTCCCTTCCCGTGTGTTCAGGTCTAACCCCCGGGATTTGTTGAGCGCCACTCTTTTCAATGACTCCTCATACTCCTCTTCATCTATCTCTCTCAATGACTCGGCAATCACACCGGAGTCTATATGCTTCGCCGCAAGATGCAGACGGATTTTATACCTTCCCCAGCCGGCAAACCTTACTTTATCCCGCACAAACGCCCGGGCAAATCTTTTATTATCAATAAATCTCTCTTTGAGGAGAAACTCCAAAATACTTTTTACTTCTTCCGGACTTAGCTGTGCCTTGATAAGCTTAGACTTTATATCCGATTCACATTGTTCGGAACGCATGCATAAATCAGCCATCCGCAGACGCATACCCTCAGCTGTTGGTGTGCGCCGTTTCCGCTTGTTTTCACTCATCGGTCCTCTTTTTTGACAGCTGATAAAAATCTCATTTTCCCGAAACTATCCTTCCATATCTCTACCTCTGAGAATCCACTGTAGATTGCCATGGATTCCAGTTCTTCATGATGTCTGGGATTGATTTCAAAATACAGCTGTCCACCGGGAGAGAGTGAAAATTTGGCAATATCCAATATTCTACGATAAAAGCACAGAGGATCCTCATCCGGCACAAAGAGAGCCAGATGAGGCTCATAATCCAAAACTCTCCGCTCCATATCCCTCTTCTCCGATTCATCGATATAAGGTGGATTGCTGACAATTATATCATAACTGTCCTTACCCGGGTTCCAGACGAAAATATCTTCTTTCAGAAAATCAACTCTTACATGTAATCCACAGGCATTTTCCTTCGCTATATTGAGAGCTTCTTCTGAAATATCCACCGCTGTGACCTCCGGAAACAAAAGTCTTCGGGCTAAAGAAACCGCAATACATCCGGAACCCGTAGCTATATCCAATACTCGCAAGTCTCTCCTGCGCTCATTACGCTTCACTATCTCATCTACCAGTTCCTCCGTCTCCGGACGTGGAATCAAAACACCTGGAGCTACCTTGATTTTCATTCCGCAGAACCGCCCTTCACCGGTAATATATTGAATCGGTTCGTGTGCCAAGAGTCTCGCGAGTATTTCATCGCTTTTTCTTTTGATATAATCAGACACTTCACGTGTTTCATTAACAATCATATCAACCGGTGTCCATCCTTTCAGGAATTCAAACATTATACGAATCACAGCACCACTTTCACCGCTCCCCATTATGGGAGAAAGTGATTTCCGGAGGTTACGTATCAATTCACCGTAAGTCATTGGTTTTGAATTTTGCAGGTTTATTTTCGCCTGATATGCAGTCTGTCGATTACAGCATGATTTGTGTGAATGTTCATATTCTCATCTTCCGGATTATAAAGCACCGTTAATATATGATTTCCGGCTCTGAGAGGAACAATCACATTATTGGTCACGCCCCAATCATTCCAATTGGCTACTCCACGATGAGGGAAAACTACAGTGCCGGCGTCTTTACCATCGACCCATACCGAACGGATAGCAGCCTTATTTTCTGTATTCACGGGTCCATTACCATTGGCATATACGAAACCGAGTTCATAATCGCCATCCTCTTCTATAACGAAAGGTATTTCCAATGGTGCTGTGGTTTGGGAAATTTCAACAAATCCCTCATCGGAAAATCCATCTATCGGTGTTTCAGGTTGATAAGTAACTTCGGGTGACACCAATTCCCTTTTCTCTCCGGGAATTTCTACAGATAGAACCTGCCGTGTGTCACGTGGCTGAGAAGCAAAGGATTTTATTCCATCTGAAGAAACCCCCATTACCTGCCATACACCGGGTGTTGTTGCTTTCCAGGATGTTGACCGGGTGGTGCCCACTTCCTTCCCGTTCCTCAATATGATATACCTGTCAATATACTCAATAGGATTCCACACAAGAAGATCTTCTCCGTTACTCCCTTTTTCAATCCATGCGACCGGCATTAGCGGTGTCTTCAAATTTTGTACCTCATTAACCCCTATTTCCGGAATCGGAAGACAATCCATCTCCACCACTATATCATTAATATTTTTCAATGATGAGGGTTTGATAATCTCATTGGGAGAGATAGATTTACCATTTAGAATTATGGACTTTACGTTTGCACCAAACCCATTGACTGTAACATTGATAATTTTCCCTCTATAAGAAATATTATCTAATGATCTGGAACCATTGAAAACCTTCGGCACGAAGGGTTCAATCCTTAAACCATCCTTCTCAAAATGGAGTCCGAAAAGAATACGCATGGTTATGCCTAAGTTTCCCGACAATGACCAAAGCATATTTGAGGAGTTAAGTTCTGTGAAATAATCACCGTTATCCACATTAAGATTCTCCTTGTTTGTTGCAAACAGAGCTGCCGGACGGAAAACAGATCCTATTCCCAGCAATGTGCCACGTTCATTCCCTGTCTTAGCTTGCGCAAGAGTCCAATAAGAAGCGACAAATGGCCATAAGGCATTGTTGTGATAATTGGGAATATCGGGAATCTGAGGATAAAACACTGCCGGACCGAATGGGGTGACGGGGAAATTTGACGAGACTATTACCTGCTTCTCTTCCGGTGTTATATCGTAAAGAATTCCCAATGACTCTCCAAGTGTCTCAGCACGCGGATTAAGGATGGCACCATCCGGTCCGTAAGTGTACATACCATGATAACCCTTATCATCCATCCAAAATACCTTATCGATATTTTTTGCTAATTTTATACTTTTGTCAAGCCATTCCTTACTTTCCTTTTTCTTCCCTAATACTTCCGCCATTTCGGAAGTGGCTTTAAGAGCCGCGGCATACAACATATTTGTTCCCAAAGCTTCACTCTGAGAAATATCGACTGTCTGCATCCAACGCGGATAACTCTGTTCGCGCCAATCGATAAATGAGGTCTCACCTTTTACAAGACCCTTATCGGAAAAAATCGTCACTTCATCCTTGGCAAGGGAACGAACCACTATGGGATATACCTCCTCCAGCCACTTCTTATTCCCGGTGACTTTATATATTTCCCAGGCAGCCAAAGTCCAAACCATTCTGTCGGTAGAAATCGGCCATGCTCCCCCCGAGCCGGTGTCCTGAATAATCTGACCGGAAGAATTCACTTTCTTCATCAACGATGTCATGGCAGCCTGAGGCTGTAAGGCGGCCATCGAAAGAATAATCGAATAACTCACATCGCGTGTCCAGACCCCGGCCCATTCTTTCCCTGTGCGAAGGGTAGTGTCCGGTTCCACTGCATTGACCATCTCATCCAGACCCATATTAAAAATCGCATTGTGCAACTTGTTATCGGTGGTAAGCCGGGGATAAGAGGATATGTCATTCTTTCTTACCCATTTTTGCTCTACCGGCATAAAGTATCCGGGGCGTCCTTTATAAGTAGAACGTATCTCGTCAGGACTTTCAGCCCATGCCTTAAATTCATTTTGATATATGGTATCTCCGGTCCATCGGTATGTGTCGCTCTGAACCATGGTTTCCGGACAAGAACCGGATAACGTGGCGGCTGCACAAAGAAGCAAGATATTCAGCATAACCTATAAGAATTTCATTTAGAAAATATGTCCCGTCTAATAAGAGGACTGTGCATTATCTCTTTTATATATTATCGTTTTAAAAGCAAAAATAATACAGATATTGCATATAAACAAAATAGTATTTAACTTTGCAACGGTAACGAGGAAGGGGAATAAGGTGGAAATCCTTAACAGTCCCGCTGCTGTAAGCTGAATTACCCGTTTCCAGCATGGCCACTGGGATTCTTTATCCTGGGAAGGCGTTGGAAATTTAAACGGTCCGCAAGTCAGAAAACCCTCCGCGTAACTGTTCTTCTTCAGAAGAATATTTATAACTATTTCGTTGCGAGGACCAGACGATGCAGTTTAATTTAATGAATTCAAGTAAGAATTTAGATAAATTCTGCTTTCAAAAATTGACTTACGTCTGCCGCGAAGTGTCTCTCACTTTCGTGGCTTTATTATTATGCTCCCTCATTTCCTATGCTGAAACTCCCGGGGATTCTCTTGATTATGAATATCTCCCGGAACTCACTGTAAATTCCATTTCCTCCTCCCGGGATGTGCGCTCCTCCTCCCCTCTTCATCAGATTCTTTCTTCTCAACTCAAAATCAAAGGTATAAATGGGATTTCAGATGCCATGCGCAGATTGCCGGGAATTACACTCAAGGATTACGGTGGCGCCGGCGGGATGAAAACCGTAGCTGTCCAGGGGATGGGGGCTCAACACACCGGCGTGGCCTTGGATGGCATCCCTCTTTCTGACGCCCGGAGCGGACAAATTGACCTCAATCGTTTTTCTCTCGATAACGTTGGCTCCTTATCCCTATCTATCGGGAATTCCGATGATATCTTCATCCCTGCACGCAACGCGGCCACCCCTTCCTTGCTCTCCCTATCTTCCTTCCTACCGGCGCTTGAAGGGAACGGTCCTAATCTAAAAGTGAAATTCAGATTCGGTTCCTTCCAATTATTGGAATCGTCTTTAAGATATGAACAGAATCTGTCACCATCTTTCTCCTTAGGAGCCGATTTCTCTTTTACCCATGCTAAAAATGATTACCCTTTCACTCTTCATAATCTGTCTGTTACAACACATGAACGTCGCTCCAACAGCAGGATGAATTCCTATTCGGGAGATATACATTCCCGTTGGAGCATCAATTCATCCTCTTCTTTATCTGCCAAAATTTATTATTATGATAATGACCGTCAGCTTCCCGGACAAGTTAGATATTACACCACACACTCTTCAGAAACACTGCATGATCGCAACTTTTTTATCCAGTCTTCCTTTCGCTCTTCATTAAGTTCCATATTTTCTCTCAGGGCAGATGCCAGATATAATTGGGACTCCTCTGACTATAAAGACCCCTCTTACTCTTCAAACCTCCGCGATGCAAAGTATCTGCAACGCGAAGCTTATTTCTCTTCTACCCTCCTGGCTTCAATAATCCATAATTTACAACTCTCCTATGCACTGGATTATTCTTATCAGAATATGACATCCAATGCCTCTCTGACCACCGACAGGCATCCCATCCGCAATAGTATCCTCCAAGCTCTGTCCGCACGATGGACACCGTGGAGATTTTCTATTACTGGTCGTCTTTTAGGGTCTCTTTACTACAACAGCACCAAATCCGGGAATTCCGCAAAAAACGCCCGAAAACTCTCACCTGCCCTATCAGCTTCTTTCAAACTCCTTGAAAATGAAGATTTCTTTGTTAGAGCAGGGTACAAGAATATTTTCCGGCTCCCGACTTTTACCGAATCTTATTTCTTTCACCTCGGCAGTTCAGAACTTCGTCCGGAGTCCACTATCCAATATAATCTCGGTTTAACCTATGGAACCACCCTCTTCGATAACAGGGATATCAGCTGGACTCTCTCTGCAACCGCCGATACCTACATCAACTATGTAAAGGATATGATTCTGGCAATCCCATTCAATATGTTTATATGGACCAACATGAATGTGGGAAAAGTCAGGGCAAACGGCGTTGACATAAACCTGTCCTCAGATTTTCAGCCTGCTAAAAATCACAAATTATCTCTGGCTCTCAACTGGAGCCTGCAATCCGCAACCGACAGAACACCCAATTCCAACTCATACGGAAAACGGATAGCCTACATCCCCCTGAATTCAGGAGGGGGATCTCTGTCATGGGAAAATCCCTGGTTCGGGATTACTTTGAGCGGAAATGCATCTTCCCGGAGATGGAGCACGAATGATCATACTGAATATACGGATATAAAAGGGTATACTGAATTAAATGCCACTCTTTTCAAAACTATCATATTTAATAATCATCATAGTGTGGATTTAAGGTTTGATATTCGAAATATGTTAAATACCCGTTACGAACTTGTACGTCTTTATCCTATGCCGGGTATTAATTACGCATGTTCGGTAACTTATTTACTTCAATAGCCAAAAACTCAAAATAAACAATTATAATAAAAATAATAAACAGAATGAAAAAATGGTCTTTAGCTACCCTCTCTCTGGGGCTTCTCTCTCTTGTGTCTTGCTCAAACGATGAACCTGCAAACGGAGCTGTACAACCGGTACAGACTACCGGAGCTTTTGTAGTGTGTGACGGATTCCTGAGCACAGGAATACCGGGCTCAATCACTTCCTACGATTTCTCTACGGGCACTGCTACTCTTAACGCATTCTCTAAAGTGAATGGCAGACATCTCGGTTCTTCCGCAGAAGAAGCTATTGTAGCAGGTGATTATCTCTTTATCGTCTCAACTAACGAAAATACAGTGGAGATAGCTGACAAAAACACACTTAAAAGTATTCAGGCTATCAACATGATAGCAACCTTTGGAGATGACAAAGGGGATAAACCACGTTCTCTACTGGTTAAAGACGATAAACTTTTTATCAGTACATTCTCCGGATTTGTCTGCAGTTATGATTACAAGAACCTTAAACCACTCAATACTTACAAGGCAGGTTCCTATCCGGAAGGGATGGCTTTCTTCAACGGGAAACTCTTTGTGGCCAATTCAGGTTATGGTATGGGGCTTAATCCTTCTTTGTCGGTTATTGATATTACATCCGGTGACTCTTACGAAATTACTGATGAAAATATACGTAATCCCAAATCGCTCTATGTGGTGCAAAACAAACTCTTCCTTCTCGACGGTGGAGAATATGATGCCTCCTGGAATCAGACTGAAACAAATCTATATTCCGTGGAGCCTTCAGCTGATAACAAGAATGTAAACCTTTCCAAGATATGCAGTGCTACATATGCGGCAGCTTCAAATAAAATAATAGCAGTCATAAATGCCCCATGGCATACACCGGTTGTGAGACCCACTTATGGATTTTATGATGTGGCTTCCGGAACTTTTTCAATTCTCGATATTACGGTTGATAGTCCGGCTTTCATTGGAATTGATCCTATGAGTGAAGATATCTTTTTGGGTTCATATAAAGCCGATCCGGCTACAGGGTATGCCGCGTATGGAGAAAACGGTTATGTAAATATATATTCAGCATCCAAAAATTACACTGTTGCAGGTTCATTTACCTGTGGTGTAGGACCCCGTTCAATTACATTCAATACAGAATTTTAATGAAATTCCTAAATTATATTCTAATATCAGTGCTTCTCTTTGCTGCCTGCAGCAAAGAGAAGACTGAATCTCGCAATCCCGATGCTGTTGTTCCTCTTTCTCAAGCTCAGCTTCTGTCGCTTTCTCAATATGACGGATATATGACTGCTGAAATTGCTGACCCTTGGAATGACGGGAAACTATTAGCTAAACTTATCCTGGTGCCTGACTCCGTAGACCTCCCTGTCAATCTGCCGGAGGGGACTGTGGTACGAACACCGATTAAACGTATAATCAGTGGCACATCACCACATGCAGCTCTATTGGAAGAACTGAATGTTACCGAAACTTTGGTAGGGGTTTGCGAACCGGAATATATGAATATACCGTTTGTCAAGAATGGATTGAGAAAAGGATCAATCAAGAATTGCGGGTCCGGACTCTATCCCGATATGGAATCTCTTCTCAATCTTCGTGCAGATGCTATTTTTCTCTCCCCATTTGAAAATTCAGGCGGTTTCGGAAAGATTGAAAAAAGTGGGGTTGTGGTTATACCGGTTGCCGATTATATGGAGAAAGGTCCTCTCGGAAGAGCGGAATGGATAAAATTTTACGGACGCCTGTTTGGGAAAGGTACTCTCGCTGACAGCATATATCTGGATATTGAAACAAAGTATAACTCTCTTAAGTCGTTAGCTTCCTCTCTGCCAAAAGGTAAAAAATTCCTGATGAATAAACTCAATAATAATTCATGGTATGTACCGGGAGGGAAGAGTCCTGTGGGTATTCTCCTCTCTGATGCTAACGTGGATTATTCCTGGAATAATGACAACTCCACTGGCTCCAATCCTTTCTCTTTTGAAACTATCCTGTCAAAATCCGGGGATGCCGATGTATGGCTTTTTCATTATTTCGACGATGATATATTGACATATAACGACATTCTAAAAGAGAATAAAAAATATGGTTCTTTAAAACCGGTTAAAACAAAGTCCGTCTTTGCTGACAATCTTAAAACTTCCGGATTTTCAGAGAAAACACCTTTTCACCCGGAACTCATGCTTCGTGATATTATTCTCATAGGACACCCCGGTGCCTTAAAAGGGGACACTGAATTTTTTAAACTATTGACTACCGGTCGATGAAATCCATTAAAACTATCAAGTTCAGCGCCGGACTTTTACTAATTCCTATCCTTTTTCTCCTCAATCTCACAATTGGGAGTGTGAATATACCCTGGCTCCAAGTTTTCGACATACTTACAGGGGGAGAATCCCCCAATCCGGCATGGGACTACATCGTATTGGAAAGCCGGCTTCCACAAGCTATCACATCCCTGGTAGCAGGCTCATCACTGGCAGTGACCGGTCTTCTGCTGCAGACTGCATTCCGCAATCCTCTTGCGGGTCCGGGTATCTTCGGGGTCAATACCGGCGCTGCCTTAGGGGTTGCGATTGTGATGATGGCATTCGGGGGAACTCTCGCCGCCGGGGTCTTTTCTATTTCCGGATTTATTGCTGTCATTACAGGCGCTCTTTTAGGCTCTTTTGTTGTTATTATTCTGATTTTCCTGGCTTCAACATTTGTGAAAAGCAACACAATGTTGCTAATTATAGGAATCATGATTGGATATCTCGCTTCTTCAGCAATATCCCTGCTTAATTTTTTCTCTACATCCGAAGGGGTTCATGCCTATACAATATGGGGCATGGGTACATTCGGGAGTGTCACTACTGATAATCTTCTCCCTTTCTCAATATGCTGTATCGGCGGATTAATCTGGTCGGTGACTCTCATCAAACCCCTTAATGCTCTCCTTTTGGGTGATAATTATGCTAAAAATCTGGGCATATCCCCTTTAAGGGTCCGTAATAATCTCCTATTGATTACAGGATGGCTCACGGCGGTAGTGACTGCCTTTTGCGGTCCGGTGGGTTTCATTGGACTTGCTGTGCCTCATATTGCCCGACTCATTTTTAAGACTGACGATCACCTCACCCTTCTTCCGGCTACAATGATTACCGGCGCCGGGGTTGCTTTATTGTGCAATCTGATATGTGTAATGCCGGGCGATGCCGGTATTATACCTCTAAATGCGGTCACTCCGATTATCGGCGCTCCCGTTATTATTTACATTATTTCCCGAAAAAGATAAACCGTGCGATGAAAAATTTTAATTTGTCACCATCTGAGTCATTTTATAAAAATTCACATAGTGCTATAGAATTAAAAAATTTGTCCACCGGCTATACCCATTCCGGAAAAAAATTTTTTGTTTCCAAAGAGGTTAGCGCTACTCTCCGACGGGGTGAATTAACAGCTCTCTTGGGACCCAACGGTGCCGGGAAGTCAACTTTAATGCGTACCCTTTGTGGCTTCTTACCCCCTTTGGATGGTGAAATTCTCATCAATGGGATTTCTCCGGAAAAACTATCTCCACTGCAAATGGCACGGGAGGTGGCTGTGGTACTGACAGACCGTCCGTCAATGGAAAACATGACTGTGAGGGAAACGGTGGCTTTAGGTCGATCTCCTTATACCGGATTTTTCGGACGATACTCTGTGGATGATTACAGAATTGTGGATGAAGAATTGATAAATGTAGGGATTTCGCATCTTGCAAATCGAAAGATAGCTTCACTCAGTGATGGGGAACTGCAAAAAACCATGATTACCAAAGCATTGGTGCAACAAACAGGAATAATAATTTTAGATGAGCCGACAGCTTTCCTTGATTTTCCGAGTAAAATGGATATCTTTCAATTACTTCGTAATCTTGCTAAAAACAGGAATAAAGGTATCTTACTTTCCACTCACGATATGGAAGCGATTCTACAGGTAGCCGATTCCTTATGGCTTCTTGATAAAGAGAGGGGATTAATTACCGGAACAACGGAAAATCTTTCATACAATGGGAGTATTGCTGATTATTTCCAACATCCCGGACTCTCCTTCAATCCCTCAACAAGACATTTCATCCTCGAATAACCTTCTTTCTCTATTCAAATCCTTTCCCTATATCGAATTCAGGAGTTCTTCATTATCGGATTCCACGTATGGATGGACGCACGCTCTGTGTGTCCACCCATAACAAGTTGATTTATTATTTTCCGATTTTGGTCGCAAAGACCTTAAATCCCTACAGTCGCGCAGTGACCTTACTTCATCACTTCGTCACTCTGACTTATGACTTACCTTCACTTTACGAATTTGCGGGTTATGGTGCAACCACCGGCTTCAAGTGTGGCGATATATACCCCTTTGGAGAGCTCCGGAAGCGATATCCACTCCTCCGAGTCTCCCGATACAGGATATTCACACACCCTGGTACCTGCAACATCTAAAATTCTAAGATTTCCTTTTAAACCTGATGTTGTGACATGCAACTCGTTTTCGTCTATAATAATATTTATATTATCATTCGCTATCGGTCTTATTCCACTCATTAGTTTCTCATACGATTCTTTACCGTTTTTCCTTCCCCATATTATATTTCCGGTCGAATCTGTAACGAACTGTAGCCATGAGTATGGGGTCAACATTCCTTGAGGTGTAGCCCAAAATAAAGGCGTTGAATAAAATGATATATGTGTAAATCCTATACCCTCTAAAAGAAGCATTTTAGGTGCACCTCCTATGAAAAAGCTATAGCCATTTAAGTATCCCGTAAGGTCATAAGGATCTTTATCCTGATCGATTGAAAACAATTTTGATTCTTTGAAATATTCTTCGTCCCTATCAATTAACGAATTGTATTCTTCTAATGTAAAATCATACGGTTTGGTTGAATCTGAGTATACATATTCCGGCAAAAAAAGATAGGTATAACCTCTTCTTTCATATACTTCTCCGTTATCACCTTCAGCATGTGTAGTAAAAACATCTTCCAAAAGATAAGAAGAGTCATATGGTAATTCTAAATATTGGAATTTCTTCTTAAAAGATAGTACTTTTAACCCATCTGGATTTTTTTCCGGATTGTACGCTAATACTCTTTTGAGACAACATGGAATAGTAGCATAATATTCTTCCATTTCATGCATCTCTTTTTCTGCAAGTATTTTATCCTCATTTAAAAGATATACTTCCCTGTCCTCTTCTCTCAGCAACCCTATTGGGAATGGACTTGTCTCACCCTTATAGATAAGGAAAATTCCCATCCATTTATGTCCGTGGAAATCATATTCTCCATGAAGGGTTAAGGCAAAACATCCCTCACTTTTCCCATCAAATTCTTCATCACCATAGTGATAGAGAATTTGAGCAGCTATGGTATACCACCAGGTCTTCCCTTGTTCCACAAATGGTATATAATCTTCCTCCTCTTCCCGTGTCTGTGCAAAGGAAGGAAGTGTAAGACATCCTAATAGTAGGAGCGCTAATATTATCTTTATCTGTTTCATAATTCTGAATTAAAAAAGTGTACCGTTGACTAAATTTGCTTCAAATACTCCCCCCTTTCTTACGTCAAATCCTTTCCCAATATTGAATACGGGAGCATTTGACTAACGGGTTCCCCCGCCTGTAGGGACACACGCTCGGTGCGTCTACCGATAAAGAGCATCAATAACAAGTTAATTTACTCTAACTTTTTTCTGACGCAACGACCTTGCGTCCCTACAGTCGCGCAGTGACCTTACTTCATCACTCGTCACACTGACTTATGACTTAACTTCACTTTACGAATTTGCGGGTTATGGTGCGACCTCCGGCTTCAAATGTGGCGATATAAACCCCTTTGGTTAGCTCCGGAAGCGATATCCGCTCCTCCGAATCTCCCGAAACAGGATATTCACACACCTTGGTCCCATCGATAGAATAGATACTCAAAAGCCCTGAATCTTTTCCCTGTAGATTAATCTTGATAACAGACCCTTTAATCTCCATATTATCATCCATTGATACTCTTTCTACTCCGGATCCTTCTGATGCGGATTGAAATTTTTCCAAAACTTTGTATGCTTCATCCATTTTAAAAATCATATTCCCTTCAGCATCGGTTACAGAAAGAAAATATAAAACTGAATCATAATCTATACCCATTCGATCATCAAAGAAATGATAGTAAAATAATTCCTGGGGATTTGTCCATAATGTCCATTGAGCTTCTCCAACACCCTCTATAATTATTTTGGGATGTCCATTGATTTGTTCGGTACTATAAAGATAATCTTTCCAACTTTGAATGGGTCTGGAGTCATTTATTAACACCTCTGCATCATAATCTATATCTTCAATCTCTCCTGTGCTCCAGTTGGTGAGGGTGTGTCAAAATAGGCACATCCTCTTTTTTACGCCGCTGAGGTTTCAATA
>CAZDWB010000044.1:7353-15045 GCA_964509225.1 uncultured Sangeribacter sp. | reverse complement strand
GGAACGACAAGAGACGGCATTAGAAAAGCATTGGAGAAACTGAAAGCGGATGGGAGGCTCATCCGTGAGGGTTCAACAAAAGCCGGGCGATGGATTGTAAAAATGGACAATTTGAATTAGTATGGGCCTTATTCCTCAACATATTATCGATACCCTCAATTCTTTATCTACTGAGGAAGTGGCAGAACGTCTTGGTTTGGGTCCTATCAAACACCATAAATGTAAGTGTTTCATGCACAATGATCGGCATCCCAGCTTGTGTTTCCTTGGTAAGAATCGACAAGACTGGTGGTGTTTTCCATGTGGCAAAGGAGGGAAAGGCCCTATAAGTCTTGTTATGCAAAAAGAAGAAGTTGGCTTTGTACGAGCATGTGAAATACTTGGACATTTTTTTGGAATATATTGGAACAATAATCAGTATCGGACACATTACAAGCCTAAGGATATTTTGCTGTATAGTGCTAAGTCAGAAACGACAGAGTTAGGTAGCTTCGCATCCGAAATTTGTCAATGGATAGTTGACCATGCTATTCTCTCATCTGAAGCTAAGACATTTTTGTATGAACATAGAAAGTTGAGAAAAGATATCGTTGAACAATTAAGAATTGGCTCGGTAACAGATTCAAGAAAATTACTAGCAGCATTGAAGACTCAATTCACGAATGATGAACTAAAAGAATCTAGGCTAATAAAAGAGGAAACTGGAAATTTAAAGATTTTCACGCCATGTCTTCTTTTCCCATTTTATGATACACATGGGAATCTTATTGCCCTCCAAAGCCGATATCTTTCAAAATCTTCTAACTCAACCAGATTTTTGTTTTTATCACATTATAATAAACGTCTTTTTAATCTTCCGATAATTAATAGATTATCCAAGGGAGATTCGCTTTATATCGCTGAGGGAGTAACAGATTGTATGGCATTGTTGTCGGCAGGATTAAACGCTGTAGCTATCCCAAGTGCCCATTTAATCCCAGAACTAGATATTCTCCAGTTGAAAGGATATAAACTAAAAATGTACCATGATAAAGATAGTCCTGGGCGTACGTCATATTACCATATTGAATCATTATGCATAGCTAATGGAATATCAATAGAAAAATTGGAAGTACCAAAAGGCTTTAAAGATTTCGGAGCATATTTTGCAAATAATACAAAATTATAAACCTGCTATGACTAAACAAGATAAAAAAGATTTCCTGACTAGAGATTCTCTTTGGGCTGCAATAAGACGAAGTATTGAAGAACAAAAGGATTCAGATGAACCAAATCAAAGACAAATATCACAAAAGGAACGTGTTCTGAATGTTCTTTTTAATCCTCTTGTATGGACAAAAAAAGACGAAGATAGCACCATAGAATCGCAAGTAGAACTATTTGTTAATAAAGATAGTAATCTTTATGCATATACCTTTTTTCTTTGTTCTAATCCTCAATTCAAATATAATTGGAGTTATCTCCTCAATAAAATAGAGCCTGCATCAAAAAATGGCACATACGCACATACTTTATTGCATTTTAGTCGGTTTGTTGATTTAATAATTGGAGATATAAATCATTATATTGAAAACATACAAATCAACACTTCATCACTAACATTTGTAATAAACAAATTCTTAAAGATAAAATGGAACGAGAGGTGCAGTTTTGTGGTTGATATTGAACTTAATGAACTATCAAATGTGGTTAGAACAGTATCTGAAAACAGTTATAATCTAATGGTCTATCTTGAATCGACTCTTCTGTGTGCGTATAATCGCAAGAAGAAAGATAATGTAGATAATCGAAGTGAAATTTTGTCAGCCATAGAAGGTGCATTAGAAAAAGGTCTAATTAAATAACTGTACTTAACACATGTACGAAAAAATCAAAGAAACCAAACTGTACAAGTCTATACTTGACTCACAGAACATCTATAACGCTATTTATGCACTTGAGTCTTATGTTTTTGAAAAGGGGCTATTAGACGACTCCGATTTAGCACTATATTACTCATTAGGAGATAAATACAATATTGATGTTATAAAGAACATAATTGAAAAGTGCAAAATACGTCTAAAACAAATACTATCTTCACCAGATAACTTGTTTAAAGTCAAGGTATATTTCAAGATTAAGAAATATGATAAAGGAAAGATAAAATATCGGCCCATGCATACAGCAAGTCTGATTGACCAAATCTGTATGGTATGTCTTCTCCAGCCCTTGATGTTTGATGATTCCAGCGGAGAACGTAAGCTTTCTGACTTATCGAAGCTTATTCCTCATAACTTTTACGGAAATATCCCTTCTACGGACGTTGGACGACTGTTCAAACGCTGGCAAGACCAGTATAAAAAATATACCGAAGACACTCTTGATAAAAGCCGACAATACAAACAGAATCATAAGTATAACTCCGAGGTCATTCTTGATATAAAAAATTTCTTCCCAACTGTTAATCCAGCATTCGTCTATAATTACATAATCGGGAAACTATCAACTTCATTCAGTGTAGAAGATCAGATATGTTTAAATGTCATCGTTTCCAAATTATTATATTTCGAGCTGGCTAAAGAAAACATTGAGCCATGGGTAGAGATTTATTACGGTAATAATGTTACAGGAGAAGACTTTATGGTCCGAGGAATACCTCAGGGACTGCCTCAGTCGTACCTATTCGGAAATTTGTGCATGATAGAGGTAAGTAAAATTATGACAGAGGAATTCCCTGGGGATGCATATTTTTATGTTGATGACTCGGTAATTTATATGACATCAAAACTTGACAAAGAATCTGAAGATAAGCGATTTGAGGATTTCCAAGAACATTTATCTATGCTCAATAAAAATTTGGTAGAATATTTTGAACGCACTTCTATTATCAAAGTCGAAGAATCAATTCTATCAACTAAATTTTTGAAATTTCAAGAAACATTAAAAGAGGATTGTTATAATATCTCTGTCCATGATTCTGAAAAGAGTGATTTTCGGTTGATAGATGATGGCGATGACGTTCTTGGAGGTGAAGAGAATCTAGCTCGTGTGCCCTCCATGATGGGTGATATTTTCAATACATTTGATGAGGTTGATGATGCAATTTCCTATGAGAAACTGACCTCTTACCTAGAAGTAGTTGATAACCAAATAAAGAGACTCCGAGACATTCAATCCAAACAGAAAGAATATGAGAAAGAGACTCCTCACCATGATAAATGTGCGGCCCAACTGAAGAGGATGAAACGTTTCAAGAGATATTTTCTTTTCAGAAAATTAATCTTCGAAATCCGTCTCAAAGGCGAATTAACCAAAGAACTGATTGAAAAGTTCAGAAAAGATTTCAAGATAGACGGCAATATAGAGAATACGGAAGAATGGTTTGAAAGATTCGAAGAAGACATCTTTTCTTCGGAATGTCACATCATGATTGACATGCAGCAAAACGACTCTGCTATAGAATTTCAAAAAGACATTTGCGAATTTGAAAAACAATTAACAGGCGTATCTGAAGATCAAGAAGCGTATCTCTATTTTCATAAAGATACTGCGGCAACATTAAAGAAAAAGGGATTATATATTGACACGTATCAATCATTAAGAAAGTGGGTAAAAATTAATTACAAAGAAAACCAGAATCTCAGTCAAACAAAACAGGTTAATCAGCTAATACGGTTTATTGAAACTAAAAGTCGGGACTTCTTGTTGTATGGGTATGATCATGCGCATTATACACGTTTTGTATTTCGAAATTCTCAAGAGTTCAGACGTAAGATTGTAAATACTTATTTTTCTGAAATGATAGGTGTTAGAAGTTCTGATGCTTTATCGTTCGTTAAAGATAATTCAAGACTTCTTCGCTATACAGAATTGCGTATTCTCGCTTATCTTAGAAATCACAAATTTACTTGTAAGGATTTCTTACTTTTCGTACAATCTCTTGACTCTCACGACCTTTCGAATAGAATGGCAATAGACATGGGGATCCTAACAGTTCTCAACCTCTTTATAAGAAAGGTTCAGAATCCCGAATGGGTAGACTCGTTAATTCAGACACATCGTGTTGTAAAAGGATTATGGTATAATGGATCTAAGTTCCTACACTCATATACTCTGCATAATGAGGAACATGCCGTTACTCTTATCAACAAGGCCGTGCGTATAATCAAGACGATAGATTATCTATGCATAAAGAATATTGACTATTATATATTATTCCTTTCATGCTATCTTCACGACATCAGTATGGTAATTCATCCCGATCTTTACATTTTGTGTAGAGAGAATGAGAACTCTCTCTCAATAATTTCAGATTTTATTGATGGAGTGCGAAATGAGTATGAGAAGTTCAATACTATTGATTCTTCTGACAAAAAACTAATACGGTTTAAAGAGACTGGGAAATTCATGATAGATGTATTCAAACGTATATACGGATTCTTTGAAAATCGTGTTAGGGATTCCCATCCTGAGGAAAGTGCTAGCTATATTCGAAATTCAGCGAACCGCTTTTTCAAATACATTGACCCAGCAATATTATCTTTTGTTGCAAAGGTATCAGAAAGTCACGGATATGATGCAGAGGATGTTTATGGTATAAAATCGATAGCAAAGGATGATCTGATAAGCTTAAAATACATGATGATTGTGATTCGTATGGCAGACCTCTTGGATTTGGCAAACGATAGGGTCAACTATCACTTGTTACGTGAAAACATCCCTCATATGGAAGAGGTCTCAAAATTCCATTGGATATCCCATCTTATAACCGATGAGATTCAGTTAACTGCGAAATATCCAGTTGCAGACAGACCTCTAAACCAGAGACCGATAACTGAAATACTTAATTTCGATTTGTATCTTAATGTAAAATATATGTTCGCACTTAATAGGAAATCTAATTGCTGTAAATGCTTCAAATCAACTTCATCGGTAAGTGCAAAACCCTCAGAAGAATACAAAAAATCAGAATGTATCACATTGAAAATTGTAGAGCCATCCGTTGATTGCCAGCCGACTGGAATGTGCCCGTTCATGTGTCGATGGGTCTTAAAGAAACATGAATGGTTGATTAACGAACTTTTTGAGTTGAAAAAATATCTTTTCTCGGTTAACAACTCGATGATATCTACTGAGATAAACGTCAATATATTCTTCCGTGATGAGTATAATCTAGATGCTGATTTAATTGATTCTGTAAAAAACTTCCTTGAGAAAACATAAAACACATAATAAAACTATAGTTTATTTGGGATAAATGGTTATATTCCTATAAATGGATTAGATGATGCGCTTGAAAGGCTTCAGTATGCATTGACTTCCTCACTATATTGAACTTATCGAATAGTCCAAAGATAATAAAACTTAGCAAAATTCGTTATATTTGCAGATGACAAGTGAGAGAACTTGTGGGCAATGACAAGAGTAGTTCCGATGGCTTTGATGGAGCAGAGCGATGAAAAGCTATGCAGTGTGCCGTAGGAGCGAATGTTGGAGCGGTAGAAAGTTGCGCGGATAAATATCTGATTTTTAGGATATAATAAAAGTGGAGTTTCCCAAGTGGGACCACTACTAAGAAATCAAGCGGTTACGGCTCGGTTCGTAGCTGCTTTGTAATTTAAGCATCTGACTCTCCATGTCAATATACAAAAATAGCACCACCCAAAGATGATTCTTGATTCATTTTAGATTTAAGTATTTATCTATTAACCCTTAAATAACCATGCAGTAATAAATGCAGATAAATCATAGTAATCGTTAGTAATATCAATTGAATCTTGCGTGTCAGTCTCGCATCCTTTTCCGGATCAAAGTCATTGTTAAAGTTATTTCCTTCCATACTCATTATATTTTAATTTCCTCAAAGTTCCAGATTATTTATTATACACACATCATCTTTCACTCTAAAATTCGCTAAATCAATAAAATAAAGACTGATACTATTTTGAAGAACTCACCAAAAGTTGAAAAGTTTAAATATTTACCGCTATTGAGCATGCCTAACTTTATTTGGGAGACCCTCTCGTCTCACTTCATATTAACATGTCTTTGAATCCTCAAGTCTTAATCCTTGAAGGCATTCCAATCGCCATGTTCCGGCTCTTATAGACGCTGAATAGAAAGAGGGGTAGCGGATTAGAGCTCCAAGAGTGTCGAACATTAACCTCGTGTACGAGTTTGCCGCCATTGAACTCGTATCGGTCGTCAACAAAGCTTTCATTCTTTTGATCCATGGTATCGATTTTAGATAGGTTTTAAAGGGAGGAAAGAAGTCCCTAAAAGCTTGTTGGGGCTTTTAGGGACTTCTGCTTATTATTAACCAAACATCGTAGATGAGTTTGATTGAGGGGTCGTTATCACATCCTGATCTTGGCGGCTACCCCGTCTACGGTCACGATGTAATACTGGCCCGGGGCTACGGTGATACGCACTGTGTCGTTGTCGCCGTTGACGTGGGTCGTGTTGATCAGCATGCCTGCAAGGTTGTAGACGTTGATCGTGTTTTCGGGTGTCACACCCGTGACTACGATGAAGTCCACATCCTTGAAGATGCTGATGTCAGTACCTCGGATCTCATAGACGCCGGTGCCTTTCTCGTCTACCGCCCACTGACCCTTGTAGGCTATTTCGATGTCAATGTCAGTGTTGCCTGTGAGCGCAGAAGTAGTGAAGGTTCCGTCTACCACAGAGAGAGACTTGCCATTCTGATTCACGGATTCAACTGCCCAAGGTGTCTCATCTTCAAAGTCCATTGTGTAAGTGAACGGCTTGCCTTTGACTGCCTGCTGATCGGTAATCAGGAAGTCATTGGTTGTTATCTTCACATTCACGAACTCGGGCTCGATTACTTCGGGTGTCTTTGCGACACCGGTGAAGGAGACTCTGTACTCAGTATTTTTGATTGCTTCGTCCCCGGCGTAATAAAGAAGACCCTCCGGGAAAATAGCTGTATAGATGGTTCCTGCTCTAAGAGTTCTCGGAGAACCATCAGCTGCACAGTCAAATGCCTTGACAGTTGTCTGCCCGTTAGAGGAACTTACAAACGTGGGAATCTCGTACCCACCTGCAGAAGTCGCTATACGTACACTCAAGGAAGGATCCTTTACAAAATCCCCTTTGAAAGTCCAAACGATACCTGCGAGTTGTGACAGTTCAGCATCGTTCTGTATTGAACAACTGATCATGTCCACCGACGATGGTGTAGAACCTTCAAACTCTACCACAGTTTCCTCGTTTGCTACATAATTACGTATTGCATTGGGTCCTGCTGTTATAACTCCGGCTGGAAGCACCAAACGGTACTTATGTCCTTCAAAGAATTCTGAATTAATGGTTGCTACATAGGCTGAGTAGTACATGGTGGTCGTCTCTCGCTCGCTCTTATTGAGGGTGATTTCCTTAATAAGAGTGGGTGTCCCACTGGTAATATCATACAGAAGTACGGAAGCACCCATACCAACGAACCCTGAACCATATAGTTCTCCATTATACGAATACTTTAAATCCCTTACAACATACTCAATTTTAGATAAAGAAGCAATCTTGTCCCCGTCATTGAGGAAGGTATTATTCCCTTTATAGTTGTAAGTGCCGATAACAGGAGATTGGAATTCCAAGGGCGCTATACCACTCTCTGTGATACTTGGAGTAACGAAATAGGATTGAGTTTCCTGATTTGTCCATTCGGGAAGTTTCTTGTTTGATTCATTGAAA
>CAZDWB010000044.1:0-7253 GCA_964509225.1 uncultured Sangeribacter sp. | reverse complement strand
GGATTGAGTTTCCTGATTTGTCCATTCGGGAAGTTTCTTGTTTGATTCATTGAAAAGGTTATTCAATCCAGCTTCGCGATATAACACATACTTTGTGGAGGGCTCATATGAAATACGACTCAAATCCCACTCCAACCCATTTTTTGAAGAGTTGAACTCGCCATTTAAATAGGTGGCAATCAAATTTTGTTCTGCTACCTCTTCTTTATAGATTTTGAGAGACTTGTTTATAGCCTGATTAGGTCCTCCTGTAATATTATATCCTTCAGGGATGTCGTAGCTTATTGAAGCAGTTGAGGGAAGACACATTTCTCCATTGGAAGGTTGAACCGATAAAAGTGCAAATGTATAGGTTTTTGCACCATTTACATTGAAAGTGAACTCATTATTTTTTACCGATTTGTCTTCAATAAGCTCTACTATACCTTCTGGAAGTGTTATAGAATAGGTATGGCCTAAGTTAAGATTGACATTTTCTCCAAATTTTACTACAAGATCTGTCTCGTTTTCAACAATTGCTGATTTTGATACGGCGAATAAATCAGAGTTTTCTTTGACAAGTACTTGATACTCAGAATTAGCTAATATCGGTGCATTAAACTTATATGTGATTTCAGATAGAAAATCGAGAGTCGAGTTATCCTCTATTGAAATCGCTTGAATCTGCGCCTTATTGCTTGCTGTTTGGCTGCCCGTGAATGTGAGAATAAGTGGATCATTCTCGAATTTACACATGGTTGACGAATTGGGAGCCGCCTTCCCTGCTGCGTATAAAGCGAAATTATTCGTGATAACCAATGTATATAATTGACCACTCTTGGGTGCCGTTAAATTAGGGAAGCTCAAGGAAACGGTATTACCATTGATTTTGTATCCTTCAGATTTACCAGTAAAATTAACATTTAAAGTCTGGGCTAATTCTACTCCCGATTCAATGTTACCCTCATACAAAGTAGCGTTGCGTGGAGTGGTTCCACCAGTATTACCAGCATACCCAATTCCCCACTCTCCACTTCCTACACTTTCAATGGCTTCCGATATATCAAAATATAGAGTGAAATTAAATTCAGAAATTTCACTCTTATCTTCCGGAGTGGAATAATTGAATTTAACTGGAGCTGCTTTTGAGATCAGACACAATATGCTGATGCTCAATATGGCTAATAGACGTCTCATACTTTATGAAGTAAAGGAGAAAGAACTCGGGGACAGGTTAAAGGTTCCCGGGGGAGTCGTGTTTGAAATTATGTTTACACTCTCGAGATTTTCGGGGTTCTCTATGCATGGCCCCGGGGCATAAGGCATCGCAGGAGCCTTTCGGTTCCTGAACCTCAAGCCCTGCAGACGTCCGTAGGGTCCGGATCGTCGAAATAGGATTTCTCTATCCATGATTGGGTTTGTTTGAAGTTTTGATACTTTCTTTTTCTGTTCTCATGTTAGCGTTTTCTGTTTAACACGTCAAATTTCTGCAGGCTTTGACGATGGTGGAGATCCCGCAACCCGTGACACGTGAAATTTGTTTAGTTCCGAGACCGGCACGCTTCAACTCCCTCAATAATAATTCCTTTTCCGCGCGGTAAGAACTCGGGGACAGGTTAAAGGTTCCCGGGGGAGTCGTGTTTGAAATTATGTTTACACTCTCGAGATTTTCGGGGTTCTCTATGCATGGCCCCGGGGCATAAGGCATCGCAGGAGCCTTTCGGTTCCTGAACCTCAAGCCCTGCAGACGTCCGTAGGGTCCGGATCGTCGAAATAGGATTTCTCTATCCATGATTGGGTTTGTTTGAAGTTTTGATACTTTCTTTTTCTGTTCTCATGTTAGCGTTTTCTGTTTAACACGTCAAATTTCTGCAGGCTTTGACGATGGTGGAGATCCCGCAACCCGTGACACGTGAAATTTGTTTAGTTCCGAGACCGGCACGCTTCAACTCCCTCAATAATAATTCCTTTTCCGCGCGGTTGATGAGTTTGAACTCTTCTTTTGAGTAGAGATGCGTGATCTGCCGGAAAACAACTTCTGCATCCTCATCTGACAACCGGAACTTGACTTCATCTTCGAAATCGATACATTTTACCTTTTCTGATAGTGGGGTGTAGACCAACTCCTTCAGTTGAACAGGATCGATGCGATCGAAGACGTATTCTGTGTTGCAGATTCGGCATTTGCAAGTGTCGCTGTCTATAAATTCGTGCCACGAAGTAAATTCATAGTTTGCGACATCGCTGACCATCCGTGCCTTGACGGGATTCTGGTGAATATATCTCAGAAGGGTGATGAAGTAGTCATCATCTTCACAAGCTTCAGACTTAAAGCGTTCCTTGAAAAGATGGCCGTCACGTTTGTTTTTACGGTTATAATAAAGAACGTAGGCACCGGCAATCTTCTTAACGAACTCTCCGACCGAGACATTCCCTTCCTTTACGAGCAAGTGGAAATGATTAGTCATCAAGGCATAGGCCAGAATCATCCAGTCTGAATCCCGATTACCAAACCCGGGACGGTCTTTCAAATCGCGTATAATCTTGATAAACTTGCGGCTATCTTCGGCAGAGTCAAATATCTTCTGACGGTTGATTCCGCGCATCATCACGTGATAAACGCCGGTAGAAGACTTTTTACGGGCTTGACGAGGCATGAGGAAGGTATCTTTAAATCACATACCGAACGTACGGTCTGTATGTGCAAAGTTACGATTATGATTTGGAATCACAAAATCTTTTGACAGATTTTTTTGGAAAAACTTGATAATTGGCGTTAATTTTGTAAGTCAAAATATGATAGAACCTAACCCAAACAGATCAAGCAGAAGATGAGACCCGATGGAGTAGCGACGCGAAAGCGATTGTTAGAAAAAGCACTCGTACTTTTTACACAGAATCCGTATGATAAGGTTACCTTCAAGGATATTGAAAGCGTCACCGGTCTGAGCCGTGGCGCCCTGACGTATCATACGCCGACGAAGGAAAAACTGTTTAGTGAGGCAGTGGAGTTATTCGTATTCCGCAACAACACGTTGACGTCTCTTAAAGAGGAAGAAAAGGCATCTTTGGAATCGACTATAAAGAGTTTTGTCGAATTGCTTAGCCGAGAGCAGGAATACTGGCGTAATGTTGGAGTGGATAACATCAACTACTCACTTGTAAACGTGCAGATGTCGTACTATAGCCTGTTCGCGGACAGTCTAAGGGCGGCGGGTGAATGGTATGCCAACGAGTGCCACATCTGGCGCGAGGTTATCGAAGCGGCTATCAAGAGCGGAGAGATCCGCGAGGTGGACGCCGACAAGTTTGCCCACATCTTCGAGGACACCTACCTCGGCGCCGCCTACGCCGGCATGCCGAAGCCCTACGGCTACTCTCCCGAGTACGTCCGCGAAGAGCTCCTGGCAATCTACGACCTCATGAAAAAGTAACCCCCGGAGGATATGGGTTAAGCAACATTACTCAATTGTGAAAATTGATTTTCCGGGTTTCACCGGTTAGGCGGTTACGTTCTAAATAAATTCCGTTTGTAAGTGTTTCAGCGGCAACAGGTAGTCCGGTAAGTGTATAATATTCCTTCGCTTCTTCACTATCAATATCTGCATCAATACTCTCCACGGATACAGGATTTATGTGCGTGCCGTAATTAATGATTTTACTCGGGGCGATGCTCCCATTTTTCTTGACGTAGATTTCAAGAAAATCATTTCCTATCAAAGGAAGTCCTTTAGCACCATAGCGGGAGAAATTATCCGGAATATCAGGTATTGAATCAAAGCTTTCGTCTGCTGCTGCCAACATTGTAACAGACATAAGAGAATTCCAGACATTATACCATATTTCAACATTTTTGGCATCCAGTCCGAGCCAAATCGGGGGATTTCCGTAATATATTACAATTTCAAAAGGGGTAGAGTCTTCTGGAACACGTTGCCAATTAATCCATAATCCTTGATATGAGCAATGAATATTATAGGTGCGGCTTATGGAGGCAGCCTTCACTCCGTTGGCATTATCTTTTGACCGTAACGTTACTTCATATAACCCAGAGCAGGGTACCGCAAGCGACATCCCACCCTCGTCAGTAAGTTTTGCGGAAGGTTCAAAGGAATAATAGCCGTCAACCGGAGTTGAGACTGTTGAGTCATCAACGTTGCTTTGTTCGGTATGGCTATCAGGGTTTTGTGGCTCTGTAGCATTATCCAAATCGAAAAGAGGGGTAACCAGTACTTCAAAGTTATCCTTACCGACAGATGTATTGAAAAGGGGACCATCCCAAACAATTGAAGAACTCCATTGATAATTATTTACCAACGGCAGGCTCAATTCAGCTTCCTTAAGTTTCACTCCGTCGGTATATATTATCTGTAGTGTATATAATGATAAACTATTAATTCTGTCTTGGAAAAGGTTGGTGAACACAATTTCCAATTCATTCGCCTGAGAATTGATATTATCTAAAGTAGCACTAATGTATTGATTTGCTTGGCTGAGTGATTTTGCACTTTCAGTCCTTGAATAGGTTCCGTTTGTTATACTGAATGAATATCCTTTGTCAATTGATTGATTGTATCCTAAAGCTATTGAAAGAATTTTAAAAGAGGAGAAAGCTTTTGTGGATAATTTAATCTCCTTTATTGCGGATGCATTTGTCGTTAAGGTTACATGTCTTGGTGAGGAAGATTGTGCCGGATCCCATACAACACTTTTATCAGACGTATCATTCGTTATAACATCAACTGTCCACGGATATGTATTATTGTCAATATCTGAGGCATCTTCCTGATAAGGTTTGAGATTTACAATGGTAGGAGTATTTGCCTTAACCTTATCCCATCCATCTTGAGTTACATACCCGCTTCCGTATGACCAGTAATACTCCGGAGTAGCAGCGAAAGAGGAGGTGGTTACATTCACTACTCCAAAAAGTGAAATAAGAACTGTGGTTATGAGTTTGAAAGTTTTAAAAGATTTTACATTATTCATCATGGCAATAGATTCTTCAAAATCTATTATTGTGTATAGATTTTTTAATTACATGCAAAACTACAAAATTATTATTTAAAATTACCCTTCAATGTAACTTTTTTATAAAAACATATAAATAGAGAGGATTGGAAACTTTAGGTCAGGATGATATTATATTAAAAGCCATTTATAAAGCGGACTAAACGCTCATCATCAAGATTCACATTCGCTAATTTTACTTGAGCCTTATTCAATACATTGAAGCACAAGGTTGATTTTCCACTACGACGTACTCCTATAACAATCTGAGCCTTTTTACTCTCACGTTTAATCATAGATTCTTCCTTTTGTTCGCAAATGCTTTACGAACGAAAAGAGTCAAGTTCTTCACACTGGTCGCGTAATATTTCGAATAAAACTAAAGAATCCATTAATCTTCTGCATTTAAGAAACAAAGATAACGACGCCACAAAAGTAATCAAAATCACATATATAATCAAAATCATATATTTATCATATAGCAAACTACGTTAAACAGGAATTTTTGAGTTGTACCTATTACGATAAGAAACTCCTTCTTACCCTTTAATGCAAATTTAATTTACATCATAAGACGGAATCGCGATTTATTTTTGAGATTCCGTCGCGTAATGTGTCAGGCTTTCATATTCATTCATGATTTAATATTTCCCAATGTCCACCAAAATCTGCTCCCACACGTCGTAGTATGCCATTTTCCTGAAGTTTTTTCAGGTGATACTTGATGCCATCTTCGGTAACTGACGTGATTATCTTGGCAAGTTCTTTGCGACTAAGATTGGGATTCTTTCTTAGTTCTTGGATAATTTGCTCCTGAATCGTTAGAGGTTTGAGAACACTTGCCTGGGCAGCCTTTTTGTCGGTCTGGGTAGTTGTCTGGGTAGTATTCGTCCCCGTCTGGATAGTAACTTGGTCGGTCTGGGTAGCTCTCTGGGTAGTATTCGAACCTTTCCGGGCAGTATCTTTGTCTGTCTGGGTAGTTTCTTGGTCGGGTTGAGGGTCAGCTTGGTCGAACCGGTCTGCGTAAAGTTCGAGCATGGCTTTTACGTCTTGTTCGTTTCCACCTGTAGAGAGGGTCAAGGTTGTGCGATCTACTCCGTTGTTGTGGGTCTCTTGGATTGTGGCGGACGTGTGATAGACTTTTTTCCAGACTTTGAAGATACCACTGAGTCCGCTTCCCGCACGTTCTCCGAATTCTATCAGTGAAAAGATCTTTAGCATGATACCATTGCGAGGATCGGATATGCCGCCGTTGATGGCTTCCGTGATTGAGATGCGTACCGAGCCGGGATTTGAGAGTTTATAGCCTTCAGAAGATTTCTGGATCACTAAGCCTTGTCGACCATAAAAATCTGCATGGACTACCATGTTCGTAACGGCTTCTCTTAATAGCTTATGGATTGGTGTATCATCAATTCTTTGATTGCCTTTCAGCACGAAGGGGACTTTTAGACCTTGCTGCATTCTGCGCAACACTTCGATCACGAAATCAAATACATTTCCGCTCCAATCTCCGGATGTGGATACTATGCGGTCAGTCCAACGAGTGGCACCTAATGAACGGTTTTCTTGATAGTCGAGGAAGTAGTTTGGAAATTCACGAGTAATCTCATATTCGTAGCCGAACATGAGTAGTCCGGCTACCGTGGGATGGTATTTGCCATCTTCACCGATGCCTATTGCTCCAATCTTACGCAAGAACATCTCATCATCTTCGTTGTTCCAAAGATGATTGGTATGTGTAGAGCGGAAGAAATTGCGATAGCCCTTGACAGCATCTTTACAGAAGACCGTCATATCCATCTTTTCAAGAACTTTAGCATCTTGAGTGACGTAGGCTGCATCTCGGAACATCAACGACATCTCATCAAGCGAGCAGTGATAGTCACCCTCATGATTGCGGCGGAATGTACCTGATTTCGGATCCATTCCAACATAGACGGGACGTGCAGTACGTTCGGCACGAGGCACTCGGATTATAAGAATGTTCTTGCCATCAAGCGCCGCCGGTTTGACCATACTTTGGGTGACTATGTTGGCGCTAATCTTCTGGCGATTGTTGACCATATTCCAGAAATCTTTCTGAAGCTTCTCGACATCGACATCCTCGGGATAAAGACTGCCATCTTTAGCTTCGTTCACTCCAAGCAGGATAATACCGCCATCGGTATTGGCAAAAGCGGAATATGTCTCCCAGAAAGAACCTGGGAAACCACCCTTAGCCTTCTTGGCTTCAAGCTGATTATGTTCTCTATATTCACTGA
>CAZDWB010000043.1:12510-15788 GCA_964509225.1 uncultured Sangeribacter sp. | reverse complement strand
CATATCACTCTTATGGAGCATTGTGGAATCAATCTGCGCGAATGGCTCCACGGATTTGAAGACACTGACGATGCTATTGCCGAAACTGTCGACCTTATAGCGCGTCATCCCCTTATGCCTCCGGAAGGAGTAAATGTCCAGGGATTTATCATGGATAGCTTCACCGGCGCATTGCGCCATATCGATGTAAAAAACTGAGTCTTATTTACTTCCGTACATATTCCATTTTCTAAGTCTTGGTCTGAATTTGATTTTAATAATCATTTTCACTAACTTTACACACTGAATCAGAAAATTCTTTGACTCTCTTCTCCTTGACAATAAATTGATTGCGAATCAGATTATTATAATTTACCCATCTTGAAGAATTTTTTAAAATGACACGATTTAAAGTAATTGCAGGAAGCTTTGTTCTTTCCTTAGTCTCTCTCTTTACTCCGTCTGCGGTTTCGGCTGCCGTTGCTAAGCTTTCCGGCACCCCTATCGGCACTACCTATGGATTTAACTATGAAAAAAATCAGGTGGTGACGGATATCCAGAATCTCGCTTTCGATGGAGATTTAAATACTTATTTTGCCACCAATGTGCGCTCATACGGATGGGTTGGTCTCGACTTGGGTGAACCGCACATCATTTCACGTGTCGGGTGGGCTCCCCGAAATGCCAGTGTGGGTCCTCAAAGAGTTCGCTGCGGCATTATTCAAGGTGCCAATTCCCCTGATTTCCTTGATGCTCTCCCTCTGTGCATAATACGCGAAAACGGCACTATCGGAGAAATGACTTACACCGATGTCAACTGCTCGCGCGGTTTCCGTTTTGTCCGCTTTGTGAGCACCGGTGACAGCCGTTGCAACATCGCGGAATTGGAATTCTTCGGTTCGCCCGGAACCGGTGACGATTCATCCCTTGTGCAGCTCACAAATCTCCCCACTGTAATTGTAAATACTGTAAATGCCGAGGAGCCTTACGATAAGGAACATGACATCACTGCCAATATCATCATCATTAACGAGAACGGAATTGACACCGAGACTTCCGGCACTGTACGCGAACGTGGCAATGCCAGCAGATACTTCCCCAAGAAGCCATGGCGATTGAAATTCGATAAAAAACAAAATATTCTCGATGCACCGGCTAAGGCAAAAAAATGGACTCTTATCAATAACTATGGTGACAAGACTCTTATGCGTAATATTGTGGCTTTCGAGATTGCTCGTCGCTTAGGGATGGAATATGTGCCATATTGCCAACCGGTTGACGTAATCCTGAACGGTGAATATAAGGGTTGCTATCAACTTTGTGACCAGATTGAGGTGAACCCCGGAAGGGTAAACATCACTGAAATGGATGAGTCTGACACCGAAGGTGACAACCTCACAGGTGGGTATTTCATTGAAGTGGATGGATATGCCGATGATGAACCTGCCGGTGAATGGTTTATTACCGGACGGCAAACGCCCGTCACTATCAAGTCGCCGGATGATGGTGGTAACAATGCCCAATTTAACTATATCAAAAACTATTTCCAGAAAATGGAGGAGCTGGTTTTTTCCATGAACTACGACCCCACCGATGGTTACCGCTCTATGCTGGATACCGATTCCTTCCTTAAGTTTTTCATGGTTCAGGAACTATCCGGAAATCCGGATGGCTTCTGGAGCACCTATATGTATAAGGATCGTCTCGACCCTATATTTCATACAGGTCCCGTATGGGATTTCGATATAGCTTTCGATAATGATTATCGTGTCTATCCTACTAATGACATTCAGGGATTCCTATCCTTTTCAGGAAAGGCTTCCGTTGCAGGCATGTTCAATTTCTTTGCTTCTTATGTTATAAACAGTGACCCGCAATCGCTGGAGGATAGAGCGCGTATCTGGTCTCTGGCAAGAAATGACAACCACCTTTCTGCAGATGATATAAATCGATTTATCGACGAATGTGCTTTATATCTGGATGAGTCTCAGTCGCTGAATTTTAAACGTTGGCCCATTCTGGACTCAAAAGTCCACATGAATCCTCGTGCGGCCGGCTCCTATCAGGGGGAAATAAATTATCTTAAAAAATATATCTCCGCACGATTCCCTAAATTAGATATTCTGATGGGTTATGACCCTTCAATTTCCGGTGTAAGGAATATTCCGGCTTCTCCAACTCTTGTGGGGATAAATGTGGCAAACCGCAGAGTATCTCTGGATGGTTCGTCTGAATTCTCCATTATTACTCCGGGTGGAGTTACAATATATTCCGGGGCAGAGGAATCTATGTCCCTCGAACCGGGACTTTACATTGTGCGCACTGTAACCGGCTCCGCCAAAATTGTGGTTAAATAATCTTTCCGTAGATATAAGCAACACCGCAGAAGACATAATGAGTCATCTGCGGTGTTTATCGTAAGCCGTAATCTACCACCCTAATTAATTATGTTCTCTCCGGGTTCATCCACAGCTGCCTGTCTCTGACCAATTCTTATAAACCTAAAAGGCTGCGCCAAAATTTTTCATTTTGACACAGCCTCTCTTTGTATTCTAAATGCTGTTGGCGTTTCTTCTTAGAAGTTATAACCGAGAGCAATTGTAACCTTATTCATGTGTGATGAATAAGAGAAGTCATCATCCTTATCCTTTTTGTAACGCTGCATGTTGTTCATTCCGAGCTGACCTGTCACTCCAAGATAGAATTTGCTGTAAGTGAACCCTACACCGATATTCCAGGCTGCTGTAAAACGGTTTAATCCTTCGTCGCCGCTATACATTGAGGGTGCTTCATGATATTCTACATCTCCTACTTTTGCACCAATGTAGTCATCACAACTGAAACCTACTTCAAATTGAGGACCTGTGAATACAGATACATTGAACTGGTTGGTGAAGTCAAAGTGATAACCAACGTTCAAGGGTATACGGATACCTGTCTGACGGAAGCTGTTATGATTGATGTATTCTTTATCTTCACTATCCAGCTTTGTTGCCCAAGTGTTATAGAAAAGACTTGCTCCGGGTTCGAAATAGAAGTTGGCAACTACAGGAAGGTGATAGATAGCACCCAAGCTGATACCGGCTCCGGATTTGTAGATAGATTCACTTTCCTTGAAGTCTCCGTCCTTAAATGTAACTTTTGTCGGGTTCGAAACATCCAAGCCTACGCGTACACCCCAATAAGATTTGTTATTAGGATTGTTAAAGATACTCTGTGCATTGGTTGTAACTGCGGCCATTGCTGCAAGTACACATGTTAGAATAAGCTTTTTCATTTTAATAAGATTTTAGTTAAAA
>CAZDWB010000043.1:0-12410 GCA_964509225.1 uncultured Sangeribacter sp. | reverse complement strand
TTAAAATCTTTAATCTGAATTGAGAACGCCCCCTCTATTTTCACTCATGCAAGAACTTTTTTAGCTATTGGCGTGTAAAGATACCATATACCTCTATAAACCGCTTTAAACTTTACAGATGAATAAACAAATTCTGGATGGCTGCACCGCTGCCGCTCACGTGGCTTACGCAATGAGCGAAATCGCTACTATTTATCCCATTACTCCTATTGCATCCATGGGCGACACTGCTCGAAAATGGGGCCTAAAAGGACGACTGAATCTCTTCGGTCAAAAACTCGAAGTGAAAGAGATGGAGAGTGAACTGGGTGCCGCCGGCGCGGTACACGGTGCTCTGACCGGGGGTGCCCTCGCCACTACATTCACATCTTCCCAAGGGTTGTTGCTGATGATTCCTAATATGTACAAGATTGCCGGCGAATTGCTTCCGGGGGTTTTTCATGTGGGTTGCCGCTCCATTGCCAATCATGCTCTTTCTATATTTGGCGACCATCAGGATGTTATGGAATGTAGGGCTACCGGGTTTACGATGCTTGTGTCTGCTTCTGTTCAGGAGACTATGGATCTCGCGGTTGTGGCTCACCTGGCTGCCATCAAGGGTTCGCTTCCTGTGCTGCATTTCTTTGACGGGTGGCGCACGAGTTCGGAATTGGATACAATAGATGTAATTGATTATGACAGTATTTCCAAAATCATGCCCTGGGAGGAGATAGAGAGTTTCCGCCATCGGGCCATGAATCCTGAACATCCCGACACCCGGGGCACGGCTCAGAATTCCGATGTATATTTCCAGAATAGTGAAGCTACTAACAGGTATTATGATGCATTCCCGGACATTGTGCAGGATGCCATGGATTCTCTGGCGGGAATTACCGGGCGGCAATATCATCTGGTAGACTATGTCGGGGCGCCGGATGCCGACCGCGTGATTGTTATTATGGCCTCCGGAGCTGAGGTGGCTGGTGAAACTGCTGAATGGCTCAACCGTGAAAAGGGGTATAAGACAGGTGTCATTAAAATCCGGCTATACAGACCTTTCCCTGTCGCTCAATTCCTTAAGGCTCTTCCCTCTACAGTGAAGTCGATTGCGGTGCTCGACCGTACGAAGGAACCCGGAGCTGTTCATGAACCCTTATGCCTGGATGTCATGTCTGCTCTCTTTGAAGCCGATCGCAGTGATATTAAAGTGATTGGAGGAAGATATGGACTGTCAAGCAAGGAATTTAATCCCGGAATGGTGAAAGCGGTATTTGACGAACTCTCCTCTGAGAATCCAAGGAATACTTTTACTGTGGGGATTAATGATGATGTAACTCATCTGTCCCTTTCCCCGAAGGAGGAAATAAATACCCTGGCATCTTCGGATTGTTTTCAGGCTATCCTTTACGGCATCGGAAATGACGGCACTGTCGGAGGCACTAAGCAGGCAGCTGCCGTATTGGCAGAGGATCCAAACCTTTTTGCACAGGCATATTTCAGCTATTCTGCTAAAAAGTCCGGTGGATATACTATATCCCAGCTTCGAGTGGGACATTCCCCTATATCCTCGGCATATTCTATCGAGGATGCAGACTACATCGGTTGCCATAAAGCATCCTATGTCCATCGATTCGATATGCTCGATAAGATTCGTGAGGGAGGAACCTTCGTACTCAACTCCCCCTGGAGTGCCCGGAAAATGCTCTCCACTCTTCCCCTGAAGATGAGACAACAGATTGCGGAGAAAAAACTGAAATTCTATAACATTGATGCGGATTCAATTGCCGCCAAGGTTGGCTTAGCACCTCGTATTAACATGCCCATGGAAACAGTTATGCTCTCCTTAGCCAACATTATGCCCTTTGATAAGGCTTTTCCGGCTCTGAAGCAATCCATTTCTTCCACTTATATTCATGAAGGGGGTGAGGTGGTTGAAAAAAACCTTAAGGCTGTATCCATGGCGCTGGATGCTCTTCAGGAAATCGATTATCTATCTGTCGAGGGGTGGACGACAGCACCAGATGCTCCCTCCCTGCGACCCGCTCCGGTGTATCCAAATGATAAACTTAAATCTTTTATCGAAAATATCCACACTCCTTGCATCAAAGGGAAAGGGGATGGAATTCCGGTCTCGGCGCTGTCGCCAGACGGAATAATACCAAATGGCTCTACGGCTTACGAACATCGACGCATTGCCACACGTGTGCCGGTATGGAATCCTGACAAGTGCGTGGAGTGTACTGAATGTTCCCTGGTTTGTCCTCATGCGGCTATACGTCCGTTCATCATCTCTGATGCGGAGAGTGTCTCTCTTCCCGAGTCCATCTCTGTCAAGGATGCTCATGGCGCTTCCTCTCTCAAAGGTTATCGCTTTAGAATTCAGAATTTTCCGGAGGATTGTCTCGGATGTTCTTCCTGTTCTCTTATATGTCCGGGAAATGCCCTTACCATGACTCCTTTGGAAGAGGTGGTGGATAAAGAAGTGAAGAATCTTGAATGGCTTCAGGCTAATGTCGAGTCCAAGACTCACCTATTACCGGCTTCCTCTGTCAAGGGTTCTCAGCTCCGCACGCCGGGACTTCAATTCTCCGGTGCTTGTGCCGGATGTGGTGAAACTCCCTATGTTAAATTGCTTACACAACTTTTCGGTTCACGGCTCCTTATTGCAAACGCTACCGGTTGCAGCTCTATCTGGGGAGCGGACTTCCCCTCTTCAGCTTATTGTGCTACTGATTCTTCGGGTCGTGGTCCTGCCTGGGCTAACTCTTTGTTTGAAGACAATGCCGAATTTGGTTACGGCATCCTCCTTGCCATGCAACACAGGCGTGAACGCCTGGTGATGAGTGTGAAAAGTCTTATCGCTGCCTCCTCAACTCCATCTTATCTGAAAACGTCCCTCGAAGCGTGGCTTAATAACAGAAATGACCCGGAATCTTCCGCTGCTTCTGCTGACCAGTTGCTTTCAGTACTGAAACCCTTGGCAAAAACATCTCCCGAACTCCAATCTTTACTCAGCCAAAGCGATATGTTAGGAGCGAAGAGTGTATGGGCTATCGGTGGCGACGGTTGGGCATACGATATCGGGTTTGCAGGACTGGACCATGTACTCGCTTCGGGAGAACCGATCAAAATTCTGGTTATGGACACTGAGTGCTATTCCAATACGGGTGGACAGCTTTCCAAAGCCACTCCTCGCTCTGCAGTGGCAAAATATGCTCCTGATGGGAAATCCACTCAAAAGAAGAATCTGGGACGTATGATGATGACTTATGGAAATGTCTATGTTGCCTCGGTGGCGTTAGGGGCAAATTATCAACAGACCATAGACGCTCTTTCAGAGGCGGAACGCTATCCGGGTCCGGCTATAGTCATTGCATACTGTCCTTGTCTCAATCATGGGATACGTCCGGGACTCGGACATTCCATCATTGAGGAGCGACGGGCAGTGGAAGCCGGATATTGGCCACTTTACAGATATAATCCCCTCAATGAGGGCTCTCCCCTTACTTTAGACGGTGTAATCCCCGGGGTGGACAACAGCGAGCATAACGGATCCTCTCCCCTTACTGATTCTCCATCTTATCCGGGAACCCCGGAACCTCTGAGTGATGTATTTGAATTCATTATGGGCGATGACCGGTATATGGATCTTCAGATGGTGGCACCGGAGCGTGCCGATAAACTCCGTCCCCGCTTGCAGGAAGACTGCAACCTAAACAATGCCGCTCTAAAAAAGCTCTCGGATAGCTGATTATGTTATATCTGACCGACTATCTCTGTAACTCAAGTTTTCTGGCTCCTGATATGGCAGAAAACTTGAGTAACAAAATTATTTGTTATTTTTGTATTCTCTATTTCATTCCCTCAGTTTATTCTACATAAATAAATTTTAAAAATTAATGTATACTCTATCCTATTTATGTGCTGATGCCTTTGAGAAAATATCTCATTTTTCTAATGATTCCTCCTTGCAGAACAATGATTTAAAGTGCTTTCAACAATCGCTGATATCTTTCCTGGAGACGGGCACAAAAGAGGATGCATTCTCTGTGTATTTCTGCTTTTGCGATATTTTTCACATTTTTGGAACCGGGTATGACAATATCAAGCACCTTTTACAATTACTCTCTGACCATGAGTATCATTCCGGAGAATTGCTGATAAAACATCGCGACCATTACTCTCACTCCGTATATGTCTTTGCCCTGGGACTGGCTATTTTTTCAAACGACAAATCATACAGGGAAAATTTCTGTAAATTCTATGGTTTATCTATCGAGGATGCTTACACGGCATTCCTTAAATACTGGGGATTGACTGCTCTGTTCCATGACATCGGTTATCCGTTCCAATTGTCCCATGAACAGATTAAATCATACGGAAGGGAGATTTGGGGTGACAATAAATCAAATTTATATGTCAGCTTTGGAAATCTTAAAGAATTTTTAGCCCTCTCACCTGAGGATACTGCAAAATTCGATGACATTTTCAAGGATGCCGGGTCTGTTGAATCTATTAACGATGTGTTGGCTCTCGGGGTAAATATCCGGATGGGATATGATATACAGTCCATGAAGGATAAACTGTTTTCCCGTGTCATTTCCCAACCTGATTTTATGGACCATGGATATTTCGGAGCCGTCCTGTTAATCAAACAGTTTCTTCAACAACCGGATTTTAAATGGTCGGTTAATGTACTCGATGTACTTTCTGCTATTCTTCTCCATAATAATTTCAACAAATATGATGCCGACGGAAGACATCCGGTGCTTCCCGGCGAACACCCACTTGCATATCTGCTCATACTTTGCGACGAACTTCAGAATTGGGATAGACTACCTTACGGCAAACAAAGTAAAAAAGACCCTCTCGCATGGGATGTTAAATTAGATATTTCTGACCGCAAGATTATTATAAAATATATTTTCGATTCTTTTAAGATTGAGAATCATGATAATATTGTGCGACTTAACAAAAGCTATGCAGAATTACTTGACAACACTTTCGTTGCTAAAATAATTGGCGGAGAGGTAAACGGAAAGTGGTATCAAGGGTTTATATCTACCGATTTAATTCTCCTTACTCAAAGCGAAGAGATCAAAAAAGTGAAGAAGACAAAGTCATTTGCTTCTGACACGGGCATGATAAATCTCTATGAATTTGCCGTTGCCATTCATGCAAGCTACTCCAATCTATGTAAATGCTCAAGGGAAGCGCTTAACACTTCTTTCGGAGATTTACCTTTAGAGTTCAAGATTTCCAACATTGAAATGGCTAAATCTTATATGGAAAAACTCGAACAAATCAACTGCTTCTTCAGCAGTCGCGAACTTGACTATCCCACAGTAGTCGATTTCAATATTGATGAGTTCGGTGAAATGACAGATGATATCGATTTACTTTGCCGCTCAGAGCATGTGAGATGGGTAAAGGAGAAGATTCGGATGGGATGGAAATTCGGTAAAAAAGGTGTGGATTTCAAAACCATTGAGGAACGAAACGCTAAAAAGGTACACAATTGTCTGATTCCCTACGATCTCCTGCCGGAGGAAGATAGAAAGAAAGACAGGCTGATGATTAATAATATCATCCCCATGTTGAAAATAGTTGGAGGAAATCTGCACGTATATCGCTTTTTACATGAACGCAAACCGCGTCTGACAGTTGCCGGGGTCGGACACATACGGTTGACCTCTGACCGTGATGAGATTAAAAAGCGTGTTAAGGAGATTCTTAAAAAACTTTCCCAATGGAATAATATTACCGTACGCACAAGCTTTGCATACGGTGCCGATCAGATTATCGCCGAATGTGCCGCTGAGCTGGATATCCCTACCGAGGCCATTCTCCCATTACCATACGATGATTTCTTCGACTATGTGAGACAGAATGCCTCTCAAAATAGCCTACCCTTCACTGACAAGGAGGAGAGTCATTTGAGATTGCTGCTGGCTCAGACCACAAAATGTCAATCCATTCCCCCGGGTCCGGGTGATATCTTCGAGAAAACTGCGGATTATATTCTTGATAATTCTGATAAATTGATTGCAGTTTGGGATGGTGTCGAATTACCTTTAACCGATGTGGAAGGGAAACCTGTGAACCGAGGTGGGACTTACGACTGTATCTGCAAGGCTAAAACAAATGGACTTTCTCCCGAAAAAGATATTTTTATCGTAAACTGCACATCTGACCGGATTTAATCTTCTTTATGTCCCTTACATAATCTGGAGGGTGTGTAAGAATTGCTCAGATACATGGCGGTGAGGATGACCTATTATGACACCCTGTCGTATAAACATGCTTTTGTATGACTAAAGACTGGTTGCTATAAGTCTAATATGAAACAGTCAAGATCTTCGTATGGGTCCACTGTTTCACATGGCATCTCACTTAATGGAATTTTCCTGAAGCCTGCATTTAGATAAAAATTATGTGCTCTTTCTGTATTCCTTGGAGTGGTCAGACAGATGCATTTATAATCCTGAATTTTTGCATAATCCATTAACCTGGAGAATAATCTCTTTCCTAAATAATGAGGATACCCTCTGTAGGTCTCGTATGTAAAGAAACATTTCATTAAAGCAACTCTGCTTCCCATGTCCAACAGGGCAATCGTTCCGGCAACAGATTCATTCTCTTTGGCTACCCAGAAAAATCCACCCTTTTTAAAAAAGTGATTTTCAATATCTTGCAAATATGGTTGAGAATCCACATTGACAAGAGACCGGGTGCCGTCATTCTGACAATGAAGCACTAAATCTATTATCTGCTGAGTATCCCTTTTTTGAAATCTCTTTATCTCTACCATACTGCAAATTTATATATTTCCTTCACATTTTTAACTCCTGTTCGCTAATATGTATAGCTCTCACATAAAATTAAGGTCCCGTCTAAAAAACAGGACCTGAACTTACGAATATTTGATATACTCGTCAGGGGGTATAGGTATGATTAGAATATTTGCATGAAAAACTGTTTATCTTCCCCCTGCAGTTGAAGTTTCAACATTAGCATTAGCATTGATGAGTTTGTTAGCACCACGTTTCTGGTGTCCCCAATGTATATTATAACTGATTTTGATGTAGGGTATCCGCATATCAACACGCAGGTGTTGCTCGTTGGTGTTCCATTTACTTATCATTTTCGAACCCCTGTCGTAGCGTCCGAAAGGCATTATCACTCCGGTGCCAAATTGCCAGTTCTTCCAATTGTAGGAGAGGTCTATTACATTAACATTCTCTCCCCAACTGATTTTCTCACCCCAGAGGTCGTGACGGGCCTGCATGTATTGATACATCAGTGTTAATCCCCAATGGGTGATGCGTAGATTGGCGTTTCCACTCCAGTTGTATCCGTTATAGTCATAGCCGGTGCCCCGCATATTCTCCATCCTGTATTGAATATAACCTCCAAACATTACCCATGTCGGGATTACCTCTATCTGAGGGGCTAAGAAGAAGGTAAGGTTCTTCAATCCCCGGCTGTTTTCACTGGTCGTAATCAGACGGTCATCATCCCAGTACAATAGTGGTGTGATGGCGTTAGGACTTGTAAATGCCCTGATTCCGAATTGTCCGGATACCCTGGGGAGATTGAAGTTATAGCGCAATGTGAGCATATATGAGTTGGACGTTTTCAGATTCGGATTGCCGATGCGCCATTGAAACCCATCGATCTGTTGGGGCGCAATATTGGTTTGATCAAGTGTGGGCGTTGATTGCCAGGATTCAAAACTTAAACGGAAATTATGGTTTTGATTCAAACCGTATGTAATAGTGGCTTGGGGACGCAGATTCCAGGAATGATTTCCCTGTCCGGATTCCCTGAACTTGAAATCGGTATATTGGAGTCCCAATCCGGCGGTAAACGTAAATTTCCTGACTCGACGGAAATATTCTGCAAAGAAATAAACCTTGTCTTGTCGCTGATGAAACACCTCTCCACCAAGATTTTCATATACCGAACGATTTCGATTTGCCGAATAGGATGCGCCAGCTGTTAACCGTGAGTCTTTCCATTTTTTTATATAATCGGCCTCAATGGCATACGCCTGATTGCGGTCTTTGATTAGAGTGTGAATATCTGTTATATAGTCGGTAGTCCCGGGGAGTTGTTCCATATAATCGGAATAGGATTTGCCGAAATAGAGTAATGTACTGAAATCTACAACAAGTGTCTGTTGATGTTTGAAATGCTGCTCAAGATAGGCTGTGAACTGCGGATTGTTCCCATTGGAACCGGTCTGATCTGACAGGAGTAGATCTTCCTGACGATTGCTGTATTTCATAATTCCATCATAATGAAGGCGATTTCGGAATGTGTGATAATCGTTAATTCCGGCGAAAAATATCGTTGTATCCGGTTTTATATAGCTGTATTCTATCCAGGCTCTGCCATTGGTGTTATCCATATACCCGCCACGCGAAATTTCTTTACGGGTAATGGACTCACCATCTGGGAATGTGAAGGTTTCTGAAAAATCGCGATGTGATTTGAGCCGGTTGGTGTATCTGAAATTTCCTCCGATCTTCCATTGTGAACGTCCGCTATTAAGCTTGAGGTCTGCCCAGGCAAATCCCCAGGGAGCATTGAGCGCAGGCTCGACCTCCGCTTGCAAGGCTCCCCCGACAGTGGGGTTGGAAACAATAAAATTCAATACATAATTGGCTCCATTATAGCGGAGTCCGGGGTTGTCCATCCATTCCACGCGCTTGATAGACTCTGGAAGGAGTGAACGAACCTGGTCAATTGACGCCTGTCTGCCATTGATTCGTACCTGCACCGACTCCCCGGCAGCCTGAATTGTACCCAATGCATCAATCACTGTGAGCGAGGGTATCATGAGATTATTCAGTAGCTGAACTCCATTCTTTGAATTATTCACAGCACTCTGCGAGGGATAATATACATCCATATCTGCCTTGCGGATGACCCGGGGAGCTTGAATCACTATCTCCTGTAAATTTCGTGATGATGTCGTGTCTGAAGATTCCTGTGCTGCCGCAACTATGGTTGTCAGCAACATCGGTAAGGCTATTAAAATTGTCCTCATATTTTTTTATTTTGAAAGAGATAATTTTAAGTTTTCTACTGCCATGTTTCGGGATGACTCTAACAGATTCGCTACTTTTTCGATATTGTTTGAGTTCCCGAAGTCAACATTCAAAAATGTTCCCCTGGGATAATCCTCCCACCACTTACCCCTTCTGGGAATGGATTGCCAAATTTGAAATACTGCTATATTTTTGTCTTTGTATGGAATGCGTTGGAGTAGCACTATACGCTTATCCTTCGGGGCATAATGAACATTGGTGTAGACTGAATTTGTCGGACCGTTCTCCCAACCCATATCGTCAATTGACGTGTATTGACGTCCGAAAAGCCGGGCATATTCTTTACTATACACTCCCGGTGAATCATCGTATGCAAAAATTTCTGATGTTGGCTTCAGGGGTTGCACCTGATGATATTCGGTAAACAATAACCCCCGATGAGGATTATAGAACAGGATGGAATCTACCGCAATCTCAGGGAAACGGGAAATTCCGGCTAAGAGATGGTCCGCTAATTTAGGAAAAACTGAAATATGCTCAGTTGAGCGTAGCAGAGTGGTGTCGGTAATCATCCACTCGGAACCAAATGCCAATTCAAGACCTGAAGTACCCACTGCGTGTCCGCTGTATTCATCAACATGCCAGTTCTCACTGGAAAAAGGGGGCAGTGTGGTTGTGGTACATGAACTGAGACTCAAACTTGCCGCTACTATCAAAAGATTGAATTTTGTCATAACTGATGGTTTCATGGTGCAAAATTACAGCCGGCAAATTCTAAAACTCTCAACAAATGTTGAAATCGTACTCCTGTCTCAAATATTTCTTCTCAATCGACTGAGATGTGTGGGGGTTATATTCAAAAATGAAGCTATATCCTGAAGAGAATAGAGTGAAAATAAATCAGGATGTCTGGTTATCATCTCATTATAACGTTGCTGGGGCGTTTGGGTGTAAAGTGCCACGTAACGGTCATATACCGTGGCGAATAACGCCTCTGTAGTATGCATGATGATTTCCTTGACTTTTATATCCGTTTCCATAAGGTTTCTCACCTCCGAAACCGGAATACAATAAATCTCGCAATCCGTTTCGGCTATTATGGAAACTCGCGATTTATTCCCATATATGGAGAATGGGAAGTCTGTCACAAACTCGCCGACAAACTCAAACCCTATTACATGTTCTTTTCCATCAGCAGAATATGCGACATATTTCAATGTTCCTGACTTTACATATCCGATATATCTGCCGATACTTCCGGCTTTTACAAATTCATCGCCTTTGTTATAGGCATGAAGTTCTCCCTCATTGAGGCAGAGTGCTTTCCAGAAGTCAACTTCTATGTTGTTGATATATGTATTGAAATTTTCTGTCATATATAATAAACTTTTATCCCTTCCATAGGTCAACATCCATCCATGACTCTCTATTTTTCAAAAAATGAACAATGGAGTTTTTAATTTTTTCTTTCATCTTTCTGAATCGAAATCAAGTCAAAGAATGATTCTGATTGTAAAGGTAGCGAATAAAAATTGCTCTACCAACTCTACAGATTACCCCCCCATTTTAACTTTCTTTAACACTTTTTAATATTTTAAATAAAGACTTCAGATGTTTATGCTTGGGCTGAATCGTTACTGTTTTTATCACAGCATAGCGATGAGCAAGAATAAAGTATGGGGAATTTTTAGCGTAAAAAATGATGCCTGTTTAATAAATAATGTGTAACTTTGAGAAATCAAATTAATAGTTAGTATGAATAAAAGAATTTATAAAAGTAATAATCTTAGCCCCACATTATTGGCATTGTTCTTTGGAATATTGTGTGCTATATTGATTAATTATTTGCTGTTTTAAGATAAATACTTCAAACCTAAAAATGAATAAAGCATCATCTTTGGGTGGTGCTATTTTTGTATCTTCCCGGCCCTAACCAGAAAAGATTCTTTTTAATATTAACCGATAAACATAGTGGTGTGCTGTGTGATAATGAATTTTTGTTGTTTAGGCAACAAAATGAGATTTTCCCATGTTGAAGTGTTATTGAGACTACAGACATTCCCGTTTGTTTCCCCTCCATTGGTAATCTGCAGGTGATGACCAACCCGGTGTGGAAGAACAAGATATGGGGTTCATCCGAATGTGATTGAAACCGGTTTAACGACAAATACTACCTAACAGATTGGTTATTGCAATGTCTGAATATCAAAATAACACTATGAAATAATCATTAATTATGAAAGGGAATATTATATTTTCTACCTACGAAATAAAAGGTAAGACGATTAAGAACCGTGCCATTCGCAGCGCCGTGAATGACCATCTCGGCAATATCGATGGCACTGTAAGTGATGCCGAGATAGATATGTATGATTCATTGGGTCGGGGAGATATTGGGATAATCATTACCGGTCACTTAAGTGTCTCACCCAATCTCAAGTATCGTGCAGATACTGCACAACTCTGCATTGGAGATGATGAAAAGATAAAAGGATTAAGTAGAATCGCTTCAAAAATTCACGAATATGATTCACTGGCTATAGCGCAAATTTCATTAGCGGGACCACAGGGTCTTACACCTTTCGACTTTAACCAAATCTCCACAGAACAGATGCATCAGATAGGAGAATGGTTTGTAGATGCGGCTGTCCGTGCTAAAAAAGCTGGTTTCGATGGGGTGCAGATACACATGGCTCATTGGTATTTCCTTCAAGCCGTGCTGAATAAGGACTTGAATCATCGTACAGACAGATATGGCGACAATATTCTTTTGCCCTTAGAAATAATTGAGGGTATCCGGAAGGAATGTGGGGATGACTTCATAGTAATGGTAAAGATGAACTGCCACCAGACTGAGACGGGTGGTGATGATTACTATATTCTGGCACAATATGTCACCCAATTAATGGAGAATGGGGTGGATTTATTTGAAATCAGCGGTAAGTCCTTTATCAGTGAGGATAAAAAGAGTGAATTGTATTACCTTGACTCGGTGAAATATCTGAGGGAGAAGGTTCCTGATGTGACCTTATCTCTGGTTGGAGGGATATACAACCGTGATGCGATTGATAAAGCACTTGAATTCACTGACTTCGTTTCGTTTGGCAGGGTGTTGCTGACTCAACCTGATTTTGTTGCGAACTTAAAAACGGGAGCGCTGGATTCTTCCAGGTGTCTTCGGTGTAATATGTGTTTCAAGATTTTCGCTACCAAATATGAGCGGTGCGTCTACGGTCCGGTCATTCCAAAACTTGAAGAAACGTTCAAATCATAATTGCCTAAGATAGAATAAGGTTATTAATGTGTATGGTAAAAAGTGAAAAGAGGGTGTGTCAAAATAGGCACATCCTCTTTTTTACGCCGCTGAGGTTTCAA
>CAZDWB010000042.1:0-16472 GCA_964509225.1 uncultured Sangeribacter sp. | reverse complement strand
AGATGGATCTATACAGGAAGGTTGTGAAACACTACTGGATAGACCGTCAGAATATAAAGAAGAAGATGGAGGTTAAGCCCGAATCATTAAAAGATTTCATCTTAGCCTATACTGCATCAGTCAGCAGAACCATGAACACGCTTCACAATCTACTGAGTGGATGCACGGTGCAACAGGCGAGTCAGGCGTACCTGTCATTCCTGATGCAGTTAAGAGAGACGGTGCCTGATCTGCATGACGAATACCTCTCGAACCGCACCAACGAACTATTCATCTGGAACGACATTCTCAAGGATGCAAAAGCCAGCGGCGAGATTGCCGAGGATGTGGACACATTCGCTTTCGCTCAGATTTTCGTATATGTTTTCTACGGACAGACATTCTGGGAAGCCCTCGACAACGGGCTGAATGTAGACTTGCTGAGAAGAAACTATTTGAAGATTTATGAGTCGATAAGAAGAAAATAGCACCTAATAGCCCTAAAACATACGCTTTGGATCATTAACAGCTTCTTTTATATTGATTGATAACTGAATAAAGGATAATATAAGTCCGGAGTGTACTTATACTAAGCGATAAATCTCAGAATAGAAGAGCATTGGGAAGACATTTTGTCTTAGCGGTTAAGAGGTTAGCGAATAACAGAAAGCGAACAGAGAAGAGGGGTTAAAGAATAGAGAATAGTGGGTCAGACTTCATCGACAAGATTTCATGCTGAGTTGCTTGTTTCCACATACACTTGCACCACGTTCTTAGGTTAATCCTTAGAGAGATGTTAGTTTTCATTGACAATCGTATTTTGATGTTTCGGCAAACGTTCTTTCATCTTTAGTGCGATCGAAATCAGTGCCCACGACATATTCCTTAAGCAATATATAAAATGTGTTTTCCCTCATAGAGTAAAATGATTTACACCACAAAAATATATGTATAGATTTGTAGGTAAAAAGACGCGTTATATCAACATTTTTATTAATTTTACACTTTGAATGGGAAGAATTGCAACCACATTAGACCAACAGATTACCCTACTCCAAAGCAGAGGGATGACAATCACCGATATTGAAAAAGCAAAAGAAGTGCTTTTTGATGTCGGTTATTATCGCATGGGTTTTTATTGGTTTCCTTTTGAAGAAACCTATCCCGAAAAAGATAATAGAGACCACCAGTTTAAGGACGGAACAGATTTTGACAATGCAGTAAAGTTATATTACTTTGATTTCAACCTGAGGAATTTATTTCTCAGGGCTTTAAGTCGAATAGAAGTAGCATTCCGTACAAAAGTTGTCTATTTAGTATCAAATGAATATGTTGACAAGCCTTCTTGGTTTTCAGATGGGAGTGTTGTTTCCTCGGCTCAAGCATCATACTACACTAATGGAGCATACAACGATATAAGAGATAAAAATGCGGTATTGAAACTTCATCATGCGCATTATCCTGGTGATGATTATGCTCCTGCTTGGAAGACCATAGAATATATGACGTTAGGACAGGTTTTTCATTTGTTTAAGACCATTAAAAATGAAGACCTGAAAAATAAAATTGCAAAAGAGTTCGGCATTAAGACTCTTGTAACGCTTGAAAACTATCTTGAAGTCATAAAGAACATTCGAAACGCCTGTGCACATAGTAATGTTCTTTATGATTTTACTCCGGAAAAATCTATAAAGAAGGGTCCTGCCATGATTAAGGGAATAGGAACAAATCAAAATCTTAATGGAGCGACAAGGGTTATATTGTATATGTTACGCCAAGTCTCTCAAAAGAGAGCTAATGAACTTCAGCAAGATATAGATGAATTAATTGCAAAATACGGAAGCAACAGGGATGTTAATAATATTCTCATGAATATAAGTGGCTTCAAAGATCTTCACAGACGTTAACTTAAACTTTTAGTAAAATATTTTGTTAATTAGATATAAAGTATTAACTTTGCTCCCACAAACAAATAGTGCCGGTATTGACTATAGGCTCACTACCAACACTTAAAAAAGGGAAAAATGAGGTCTTACATTTCGCTGTATGACCTCTCTTTTATTTATATTTATATGTATGGATGTCAGATGCGGCGGCACATGTTACAGTTTGAACCTTTGTTGTAGTCATACCTGAAGAGTGCGTATCCGCAGTCTTCCTTGAAGTATTGTGACATAAAATCAGGAACTGGATCATCGGCATGGATAACATTGCAAAAGGTGATTTACTAAAGGGATGCGTAACTCCTTAAACCTTTTAATTTTTTTAATGTCTTAAATAAGGTTGAACTTTAGGTTGTGACCTAAACTTGTTATTCCGGAGGACTCTAACCGTCACTCTAATTATTTCTAAACTAATGAATCTGAAATATTTCTTTCTCTCAGCTTTTTTGGCTCTTCCGCTTTTGATTAATGCAAAAGGGGATATTTCCGGAACTGTTATAAACCGTCAGACCGGAAATCCTATGGATTTCGTAAATGTACAATTACTATCCGGAAAGGGTGTACCCTTACCAATAGGAACTTCTACTGATGAAAACGGTAAATTTGTAATCAAAGGGGTAAATGACGGTAATTATGTAGTTAAAATAACCAATGTCGGCAGTATTGAACAGGAGCGGAATGTAAAAGTTGCAAACGGTAATGTGTCGATAGGAGTTATCAAACTTGCAGATGACACAAAACTCTTGCAGGAACTGGTTGTAGAAGGGGTTCGATCACAAATGCGCTTTGAACTTGACAAGAAGGTGTTTCAGGTTGATGCCAATATTGCAGCTGCCGGTCAGTCGGCAAGCGAACTTCTCGAATCCATCCCTTCAGTTGAAGTAGACCAGGATGGTGAAGTTTCTCTCCGAGGCAGTCAATCAGTCACAGTGTGGATTAATGGTAAAGAGTCGGGTCTCTCAGCTGACAACCGGGCTCAAATCCTTGAGCAAATTCCGGGTGAAACCATTGATCGTATTGAAGTTATTACGAATCCTTCCTCAAAATACAGTCCGGAAGGAACTTCCGGAATCATAAATATTGTACTCAAACGTGATCGGAGAGCCGGCTATTTCGGCAGTGCTGAAATCGGTGCAAACACACTTGGGGGTGCCAATGCTGGATTTAATATTAATATCAATACGGGGAAATGGGATACGTACGCAAGTGTGGGTTTCAGAATGCGCCACAATTCACGCACTAATTCCTCAGAACGTCTTTATGATAACGGGAATTTCTTAAATTCCGATGGTACAAGCCGTAACCACGGCAACAATGTTTTCATAAGAGCCGGTGCAACATATCATTATGACCTGAAAAACGAAATTTATCTCAATGCTTTCGGAATGTTCGGTCATCGATGGGGTAATTCTACCACTACCTATACTTCCAATCTTCCTAATCAATGGACCTCGAATCTGAATCGAACCACTAACTCGGGAGATAATAGAGGAGCTCACGCTGAATTGGGATATAAACACCTATGGAGTGATAACCACTACATTGATATAATGGGAAGTTACAACTATTGGGGAGGTCCGAATATCAGAAACTATCACGAATACCGTGAATTTGTCGGAGACCCGGACGAGAATACCTATCAGCGTCAAGAACAAACCATGAAGGTTAATTCTGTAGAAGCAAAAGTGGATTATACCAAGCAACTCACTTCCTGGTTGAAGCTTGAAGCCGGCTTAAATGAAAATTATGGCTGGGAAGATTCTCCCGTAACCGTCTTTACCGGGAACACCCCGGATAATATGCCGGTAAATGAGAACCTTTACGACCGCTTCATTTATCATAAAAATATTACTGCCCTTTACTTCTCTCTCGGTGGTAAATGGCAACAGCTGAGTTTCTCCGCAGGTCTACGCGGTGAAGCATGGCAAGTAAGGACTAAATCTGTTGGATATGACAAGGCACCTTCCGACTACGATTGGTATAAGATAAATAAATTTGCACTTTTCCCCTCAGCGTTCTTAAGTTACTCCCTTCCACATGATAACGAGGTGCAAATTAACTATACCCGTCGCATAAGACGACCTTGGGGTGGTCAACTTAATCCATTTCTCGACATTTCAGATCCTAACAATATTCGTTATGGTAATCCGGAATTGGATCCGGAATACTCTAATGCTTTTGAATTGAATTATATCAAAAGCTGGACAATGCACATGATTAGCTTCTCGGCATATCTGCGCACCTCTTCCGACGTTATGGACAGAATTTCATATCTGGATAAGAATGTAATGTATACAACTACTTACAACGTTACAAAACAGACCAACTCGGGGTGTGAAATTGTTGTAAAGAATTCTTTCATTCGCGGCAAACTTGATTTCACAACAACGCTAAACCTTTATAATAACCATATATCCGGTTGGGAACGAGATGTAGTGCCTCCGGCTATTGTCAATCCTACCCTTCAATCTTTCCCTCTGAGCGGTAAATCGCAAGATGCCTTTGCCTGGGACATAAGAGTGATGGGGTCGGCTAAACTCCCTTGGGGACTCTCAATTCAAGCCACCGGAAGATATTCGTCCAAACTTCTGACTGCTCAAGGATCACGTCAACCCGGATGGAGCGTAGACGCCGGTATAAGGAAGAATCTGGGCGATTGGAGTTTCTCTGTTAACTGCCGCGACCTGTTTGATTCAAGAAACTTCAAGAATACAATTAATGGTATAGATTATACCCAATATTCGGAACATACCCATGCCGGGCGAAGAATACAATTTACTATCAAGTATGCCTTCGGCAACATGCGTGCCAAACAGAACCGAAACAATACGGGCGAACCAATGGATAGCAGCGGATATGGTGAGATGGGGGATTGAATCATACAAAAAGAGGGGGTAACTTACCCCCTCTTTTTTTTATAGATTAAAATAATATGTTCCTGTTGACAAGACTGTGTAGAAATTAAAGTTTGTACCGTTAAGGTAATAACTGGTATTGTAAGCAGGAGAATCTACTCCTCTGTTCCACATATCAGTCCATGGATTCCAGGCATTTAAAACAGTTACATTATATTGCACTCCATTCCAGACATATTGGACTGTTAACGGTATTGTTCTCCAAATTCCCTGTGCATCATACCCACACGCAACCACTTTGGTCACTCCACTGTTAGCGGTATTGGTTACAATCGGGGCATTAATAATAATTGAGGGGGAAGAACTCCATCCCGGTCCCCATGGACCACCCCAATTAGAGGGTGGTGGTGCAGGAGGTCCCGGGTTCCAGCCTATGCCGTTTGACGGAGCCGGATTAAAACTTCCTCCACTGCCCGGAGCGGGGGCACTGTTCTGCGCCATAATTGCTGTGGCTCCTAATACCACCATTGCCGTCAATGCAATGCTTCTCAAATATCTGTTCATAATTTTTCACCTTTTTCATTAATTAAACAAAGATTCACCCTTTAAAGTTGAGGAATAAGCATGGGCGGTTTTAAATTTTATAGCTCAAATGAAAGTTTTTTTTTAAATTTGCATTATTATTACAAATATGTAACATACAATGGGAAAACAGGAAGACGTTTTTAAAACTATCATCGCACATGCCAAGGAATATGGGTTTGTGTTCCAATCTTCAGAAATATATGACGGACTATCAGCAGTCTATGACTACGGTCAGAACGGTGTTGAGCTGAAAAATAATATTAAAAGATATTGGTGGGAATCAATGACAATGCTTCATGATAATATTGTCGGTATTGATTCCGCCATTTTTATGCATCCTACAATCTGGAAAGCTTCAGGTCATGTGGATGCTTTTAATGATCCTTTGATTGACAATAAAGATTCAAAAAAACGTTATCGTGCTGATGTGCTCATTGAAGAGGAAATTGCCAAATTCGATGAGAAGATAAATAAGGAAGTGGCTAAAGCTGCCAAGCGTTTCGGAGACTCGTTTGACGAAACCATGTTCCGCCAAACAAATCCTCGGGTGTTGGAACATCAGCAGAAAAGGGATGCTCTTCATGAGAGATTCTCTCAAGCTATGAACGATAATGATCTTGAAGAACTCCGCCGGATTATTATAGATTGTGAAATTGCATGTCCTATCAGCGGCACAAGAAACTGGACTGACGTCCGTCAATTCAATCTTATGTTTAAGACTGAAATGGGCTCGACAGCTGATGGTGCAATGGAGGTGTATTTACGTCCGGAAACGGCTCAGGGAATTTTTGTCAATTATCTCAATGTTCAGAAAACAGGACGCATGCGTCTCCCCTTCGGTATCGCCCAAATTGGCAAAGCATTCCGAAATGAAATTGTAGCCCGTCAATTCATTTTCCGCATGCGTGAGTTTGAGCAGATGGAAATGCAATTCTTCGTTCGTCCGGGAGAAGAATTAAAATGGTTTGATTTTTGGCGCAACACCCGTTTGAAATGGCACAAGACTCTTGGACTTGGTGATGATAAATATCGTTTCCACGACCATGAAAAACTCGCACACTATGCTAATGCGGCCACTGACATCGAGTTTAAAATGCCATTCGGTTTCAAAGAAGTTGAGGGTATTCACTCACGTACAAATTTCGATCTTTCACAGCATGAGAAATTCTCCGGAAAGAAAATTCAATATTTTGATCCGGAACTAAATAAAAGTTACGTACCATACGTAATCGAAACCTCTATCGGTGTTGACCGAATGTTCCTGAGTGTTTTCTGCAGTTGTTTTGAAGACCAGGATTTAGGTAACGGCGACCATCGGGTAGTTCTTCATTTCCCGGCTCCTCTCGCACCGGTTAAATGTGCTGTCCTTCCGCTGGTTAAAAAAGACGGTCTCCCTGAAAAGGCACGCGAAATACAACATCGTCTTCGCTTTGATTTCACATGTGGGTATGACGAAAAAGATTCCATCGGGAAACGTTATCGCCGTCAGGATGCCATAGGGACTCCTTATTGTATTACTGTTGATCATCAGACATTGGAAGACAATACCGTTACTCTACGTCATCGTGACTCTATGGAGCAGGAACGTGTGACCATTGACAAGCTTGAAGAAATACTCAAGGAGAAGGTAAGTCTAAATTCTCTCCTGCGCAAACTTTTATAAAAATTTAATTATGAGCAAGTTAATTTCTAAACTTATAATCCTGGCCGTTGGACTCGCATGCGGACTATCCTTGACATCATGTAATTACAACTCATTGGTGGAACAACGCCAAAATGTAGACCAGGCATGGGCACAGGTTGAAAATCAATATCAGCGACGTGCGAATCTAATCCCCAACCTTGTCAACACCGTCAAGGGATATTCCAAACATGAGAGCGAAACATTGGAGAAAGTTACAGAGGCACGTGCCAAAGCAACTTCCATCACTATCAATGCTGATGATCTCACTGAAGAGAATCTTGCCAAATACCAGCAGGCACAAAATGAACTTTCCGGCGCTTTAAAATCACTTTTAGCGGTTACTGAGGCATACCCCGATTTGAAAGCGAATGAAAATTTCCTGAATCTTCAAGCCCAACTTGAAGGGACAGAAAACAGAATCTCTACAGAAATCATGAGATATACAGAAGCTGTAAGGGATTACAACACAGCGATTCAAAAATTCCCTATAAACATTTATGCAGGCTGGTTTGGCTTTACCCCTAAACCTCAGTTTAAGGCTCAGGCCGGTGCGGAAAACGCTCCTAACGTGCAATTTTAACAATTATGAGATTTAACCGGATTTTCAACTTAATGTTGCTGACAGGAATTATCTTGTCAGCAACTTCATGTTTCAAAGACGACGATCCTGATATAAATCAGGTGCAGGATTGGAAACTACTGAATGAAGCATATATATTAGACGCAGAGGCACGTACAAACGATGATGGCTCTCCCTATTACGAGAAAATCGTGCCCTCATGGGCTCCGGGGACTTTTACTCTTATCAAATGGCATAATGACCGGGCTTTGACAGCATCGGCTCTATCACCCCTTGATAATTCGATCATTTATATGAAATATGAAGTTGAAAATATAAATGGCGCAATCATTGAAAACTCCTATAATAATCATATTTATGGTGACAGTATTTACCGCACATCTCCATCTAAGATGATTATTGGTGTCAGGGCTGCACTCCCAAAAATGCATGTCGGAGATTCAGTATCCCTTGTCTTACCGGCGTCCGCTGCTTACGGCAATCTTACAAATGGGTCAATAAAACCTTATTCCACCCTCAAATTCAATATAAAACTCGTAGCCATTCCCGGCTATGAAATTTCTATAAAATGAACCGCAAGAGCTTTTTTTCTTTATTCTTAGGAATTTCAGCCCTATCTACGGCAGTTTTCCCTTCTCTTTTATCAGCCAGAATATATTATTTTAACGAATTCAAAGTTGCGCCCGCGGTTAATATTCCGCTCCCGGCAGCTCCGGATTCTAATGATAAGAATTCCGATTTTGATAAGGCGTCACTCCTTGGAGCGCGAAAAGCTGCTGACTATTTCCATCGTCTTTACACTCCGGACTGGACAACAGTGCTGCCGGATTCTGCCGGTAACTTTGACTTTTCACGGGCTGAAACGGGGAAAGCTACCCTTCATACCCTGGCAAGCCGTTTGAGGGCGGATTCCTTCGTTAAGGGAAAAATAATTGCGGAATCATCTTCCCCCGCCGAAATTTTTATAAACGGGGTTTCAATCCTCAAAAAATCATCATCCGACTCTATTCCCAAAAATTTTGAAACTTCTTTTTCCTTAAATCCGGAAGAGGATATGGAGGTGGAAATTCATATCTTATCTCTTCCTGACGAAAAATCAAAACCGGTTTTTAAATTAGGTTTTGAACCTGACAAGGATTTTGAGGATGTGTCGCTAAGCTTAAATCCTTCTCTCCCCCGGAGATTTTCAATTAATACCACTACGTTGGGAGGCAGAGTAGAAAACACGTCAATTTCTCCGGACGGCAAGTTCATCTTGCTTTCTTTCTCGGAGACCTACGGTGAGAAGGATTCCAGAAGATGGTCCACTATACGACGCACTGATTCAGACCTCACCGTTGTGCCGGTGATTCCTGCCGGTGCAAATTGGCTACCCTCATCAACAGCTTTATTCTATGGACTTAAAAATGGTGAGGGGCAGGATCTTTATCGCATGGACATCCCTTCCATGAATGTCTCGCTGATCGCTTCCGACATTCCGGCTAACCCTTCTGAAATCTTCTGGACTCCTGATGAAAAGTCCTTCATATATTACGATGAAACAGAAGGAAAGAAAGAAACGGGGATTATGCGTAGAGTCATTAATCCGGATGACCGCATACCGGGGAACAGGGATGTGGCTTACCTTAAAAAATTCGATATCGCTACCGGTACATCCGTCCAGCTGACATACGGCGGTCCCACTACCAGGCTATGCGATATATCAGCTGATAGTAAAAAAATCCTGTATATTGTCACAAAAGAGAAACCCGAACAATTCCCCTTCTATACTAATTCATTAATTCAACTTGAACTGTCAACACTCAAAACAGACACAATCGTTAAAGACTCCGGATTTATAGGTGGTGGCATTTTCTCTCCCGATGCAAGGAAAGTTCTCGTCTGGAGCAGCCCCAACGACTTTGACGGTGTCGGTAAAAACGATGGAAATCATGAATGGGCTAACGATTTCGACACACAGCTTTTCATGATTGATGTTATATCCGGCAATATTGATCCGATAACCCGAGATTTTGACCCCGCCATAAAAGGGAAACCGGTATGGAACCGCGTGGATAATAAAATATATTTTGCAGTAAATGAGGGTTTCTATAATCCGGTATATTCTTTTACTCCCTCTACCCGTAAATTCAGTAAACTTCCTCTCAAGACTGATATAGTAAAGAACTTTTCTATTCCTGAGACTGAAAGTAAATACCTTTCTTATACAGGCATGGGTCTGGATTATATTGGACAAGGACATATCCTCAATCTTAAGACCATGAAGAATTCCTTTCTTGCAGATCCTATGGGAGAAGAGATCGCATCCCTCGATTTAGGGAAAACGGAAGATTGGACGTTTAAGGCATCCGATGGAACCCTTATCGATGGTTTCATTACTTTACCCCCTGATTTTGATTCTACGAAGAAATATCCTCTGATTGTCTATTATTACGGAGGCACTGCTCCCTCTATAAAAGCGATGCATAATCCTTATACACCGCATCTATTTGCAGCCCGCAACTATGTAGTGTATGTATTGAATCCATCGGGTACCACCGGGTATGGACAGGAGTTTTCTTCACGTCATGTGAATGCCTGGGGTGAAAGAACAGCAGAGGATATTATTGAGGGGGTTAAAAAACTATGCGATGAACATGATTTCATCGACCGTAAAAAGATCGGATGCATCGGTGCAAGTTATGGGGGATTCATGACCCAGCTGCTGCAGACAAAAACCGACCTCTTTGCAGCTGCTGTGTCTCATGCAGGAATCTCCAATGTCACAAGCTATTGGGGAGAAGGATATTGGGGATATACATATAATTCCGTGGCGGCGGCAAAATCTTATCCCTGGACTAATCCGGACCTGTTTACAAAACACGGCTCTCTCTTTAACGCTGATAAAATTCATACCCCTCTTCTACTCCTGCACGGAACTGATGATACTAACGTTCCTATCGGGGAAAGCATTCAACTCTTTAATGCTTTAAAAATACTTAACAGGGAAGTTGAATTTATCACTGTGGAAGGTCAGGACCATATTATCACCGATTTTAACAAGCGCAAACTATGGCATGCAACTATCATGGCCTGGTTTGCCAAATATCTCCAGAATGATCCCCGTTGGTGGAACGAACTATATAAATAACGACCATGAAAAAATCCCGCACCTTATTATATTTCCTCCCCTCTTTCTTAATCTCCTCTCTTCTGATTTTCACCGCCTGTAAACAGACCCGTTCTGTAGAAGAGAGCGAAGAGACCACAGCTGAAATTGAAGCTGCGATGATGGAGGGACGAAACACAGCTAAAAGTTTCGTAACCAGAAATTGGAAAGATACGATGGAACTTCAGAATCATCTCCTGGAAGCTAAAACAATCCAAAGCAAATACGTAAAGCAGAATAAACCCCGTTCGGCAGCTGCTTTTGATTCAGCTTTCGTATCCACCATGAAGACTGTCCGTCCCGAATTGGCTCGAGAACTATCCCCTTACCTTAAGAAATAACATTTTTACCCTCCACACCAATTCCGAATAGAGCATAATCGTAGAAAACCGGGTCTTCCGGTCGCAGAGTCCTGAGAGTGGACGTAAGCATCTCTACTGATTTCCTATCGTTGGATTTCCTATCGAGTATTCCAAGGTTACGCGATACATTTCCTACATGCACATCCAGAGGGATGAATAATTTACTCTTCGGTATACTTTTCCATACACCCATATCTACAATCCCGTCATCTCTCACGAGCCATCTCAAGGCCATGTTTACTCTTTTGAGTGCTGTGGTGTGAAGATTCACCGGCAGACATTCCGAACATGTCCTCCCCTCATTCTCCTCACCCATTATTTTTTGCATTTCTCCAACAAGTGTCCATGCCGGAGTCTCGCTTTCTCCGGCTTTTACAGATTCTGAAAAGGCATCTATTGAACCGTAATCCTTATAGATTCTCCTTAATCCTCTCAGAAAATATTTTAGGTGTTCGCCGAAAAAAGTGCGATGCAGATTTTGCCTGTCGGGAATATCCTCATAACCCTTGTCCAGAACAAAATTGTAAGGCTCATTATCCATCAACCTCAATATTCTCTCTGCATCCCTGCAAATCATCGTCCGTCGTCCCCAGGCTATAATGGCAGAAATCATGGCAACTATCTCTATGTCCTGCAGCCGTTCAAATCTCCTGGGGAATTGCACCGGGTCTTCAGAGATAAATTCAGGTCTGTTTATCCTCTCCGCTTCATTATTTAAAAGCTCTATTATATCTGAAGGAACATCTTTAATAATTTCTGACATAAAATTTCCTTATTTTAATTAACACTTTACCGGGATAATTTTACAGGTGCCGATTCTCTGTTCATCCTATCAAGCGCTGTTACAACAAAGGTCACACCCTTCACGGAACTCTCCTTTACATCATCCGAAATCAAGAGTTCATTGAAAGGAGTCATAGCCACTATTGTCTGTGAATCCTCCAGAGAAGAAGTGTCTTCACCGGGATAAAATTCATAAACCAAATATTTCACAGCATCCGTCTCTACCATTCTGTTCCCTTTTGGGGGAGTGCTCCAGACCAAAAACGTCTTGCCGTTTTTTCTTTCGATACGTAAGTCCCGCACAGGCGAAGGTCGCTTGTTACCATCTCCGAACGAAGGGGGAACTGCTATAGTAGACTGATGTTTCAATGCCAATGAATCTGCTACCCCTTTATAATTATCTGTTACCCAGTAACCGTGCCACCATACATTACCGTCAACATTGGGTAGTTCACGGCTTAGCCGAACTTTGGTTTCAAGTTCATTCCTATCACGGTTTCCAGGATCAGGGGTATCCATGGTGCGTTTAGTATCCTGTCCGATATATAACTGTGCATTCTTTATATTATCATTCCACCATTTTGCAAGATGACGGCTTGGAGCGGCTTTCATATCCAGAGTCCAATAAAGCTGGGGTACAACGTAATCCATCCATCCGTTTTTATCCCACAATAAAATGTCGGCATATAAGTCATCATAATTTTGCAAGCCTGTGGATTCCGACCCGCGAGGGTCAGTACGCTTGTTGCGCCATATTCCAAAGGGACTTACACCAAACCTTACCCATGGCTTGGTGGATTTAATCGTATTGTGTAACTGTTCTATGAGGATATTCACATTATTTCTTCTCCAGTCATTCCGGTTCATCCCTTTTCCAAACCGTTCATAACTCTTATCATCAGGGAAAGGTTTTCCGGCAACGGGATAAGGATAGAAATAATCATCGATATGGATAGCATCTACATCGTAACGTGATGTGATATCTTTAACAATCTCACAAATAAAATCTCTGTTCTCCTGATAGGCAGGGTCAAAAAGTACCATCCCGTTGTATCTTACGAATCTGTGAGGTTCGAGATTGGACAGATGATCAGCAGGGAGCACCTCTTTGGCTGTTGACGTCACGCGATATGGATTTAGCCAGGCATGAAATTCCATACCTCTCTTATGGGCCTCTGCAATAGCAAATTCCATGGGGTCCCATTCCGGAACAGGAGCCCGACCCCTCTTCCCTGTGAGCCACGCTGACCAAGGTTCTAATTTTGACCTATAAAGCGCATCAGCCATCGGACGCACTTGAAATATCACAGCGTTGCATCCGGCAGCCTGTAACTTGTCAAACTGCTCCCTGATATATTCCTGTGCCTTTACAGTAGATTTATTTTGCCACTGGCTCTGACCGATTACGTGAAGCCATGCACCCCTGAACTCACGCTTTGGATTATCACGACCATACACGCCTAAACTGATTGTTGATAATAGAAAAGTTATTGATAGAATTATTTTTAAAATTATTTTCATAAAAATTTATATTCTCTTATTAAATCGTATTTCAGATAATATTGCAAAATTAGCTAAACATCCTTAACTCTTCACCGCATTTTCCCAATTTTCATCAAAAAAATTGTTAACTTTGCAAAAACAATAATATTGAAATGGAATTAGCCCCTAAATATAACCCTGCCGAGGTTGAAGATAAATGGTATGATTATTGGATGGAACACAGGTTGTTTCATTCCGAACCCGATAATCGAGAACCTTTATGTATCGTAATTCCGCCACCGAACGTTACGGGAGTTCTCCACATGGGACACATGCTGAACAACACTATTCAGGATATTCTCGTGCGCCGCGCCCGAATGACGGGTAAGAATGCACTCTGGGTACCCGGCACAGACCATGCCGCTATCTCGACAGAGGCTAAAGTTGTGGCAAAATTAGCGTCAGAAGGTATCAAAAAAACTGATCTCAGCCGCAATGAGTTTCTAAATCATGCCTGGGACTGGACAGACAAATACGGTGGTATAATTCTGCAGCAACTCCGTAAACTCGGGGCTTCCTGCGACTGGGAACGCACCGCATTCACCATGGACGAAATCCGCTCTAAAAGCGTGATTCGTGTATTCTGCGACCTTTATGAAAAAGGGCTGATTTATCGAGGGGTACGAATGGTCAACTGGGATCCCCAGGCCCTCACAGCCCTTTCCGACGAAGAGGTTATATATAAAGACGAGAAAAGTAAACTCTTTTACCTCCGATATAAAGTTGAAGGGGAAGATAATAAATATATTATTGTAGCCACTACACGTCCGGAAACCATACTTGGAGACACCGCCGTATGTGTTAATCCTAACGATGAACGTTACACCTGGCTTAAAGGGAAGCGTGTGATTGTGCCGGTTGTGGGTCGTTCAGTACCCATCATCATGGATGAATACGTGGAGATGGATTTCGGAACAGGATGCCTTAAAGTGACTCCGGCTCACGATGTCAACGATTACATGCTCGGCGAAAAATATCACCTCCCTTCCATTGATATATTTGAGGATAACGGTACAATCTCCGAACGTGGAGGTATGTATATCGGTATGGACCGCTTCGAAGTCCGAAAGAAAATTATGGAGGATCTTGAGTCAGCCGGTCTTGTTGAGAAGGTTGAGGATTACGATAATAAAGTAGGTCATTCCGAACGCACCGATGCAGTAATAGAGCCTAAACTTTCCACACAATGGTTTGTCAAGATGGAAGGTCTTGCCAAACCTGCTCTTGAAGCAGTTGAGAAAGATGATATTCGTTATGTGCCAGCAAAGTTCAAAAATGTCTATCGCCACTGGATGTCAAATATCAAAGACTGGTGCATCTCCCGTCAATTATGGTGGGGTCACCAGATTCCGGCCTGGTTCCTTCCGGATGGCACATACGTTGTGGCCGAAAATGAAGAGATGGCTCTTGAAAAAGCCATTGAAAAGACCGGCAAGCCACTCACTCCTTCCGACCTTGTCAGAGATCCGGATTGTCTCGACACCTGGTTTTCATCCTGGCTCTGGCCTATATCTCTCTTTAACGGCATACTCCAACCGGATAATCAGGAGTTCAAATATTATTATCCCACGACTGATCTTGTCACAGCCCCCGATATCATATTCTTCTGGGTTGCCCGCATGATTATGGCAGGTTACGAATTCACGGGTAAGAAACCCTTCTCCAACGTCTACTTCACAGGCATAGTACGTGATAAAATCGGTAGGAAGATGTCGAAGTCACTTGGTAATTCTCCTGATCCTCTTGACCTTATCAAGCAATTCGGTGCCGACGGTGTCCGAATGGGCCTGATGTTAGCAGCTCCCGCCGGAAATGACATAATGTATGATGACTCGCTGTGTGAACAGGGTCGTAATTTCTGCAACAAGATATGGAATGCTTTCCGTCTTGTCAAAGGATGGGATGTAAACGACTCAATAGCACAACCCCAATCCGCCAAAGAGGGTATTGAATGGTTTGAAGCCAAACTTAACAACACCCTCGCTGAGGTGACCGACCTTATGGAAAAATTCCGTATTTCGGAAGCACTTATGGCTATCTACCGCCTGTTCTGGGATGAATTTTCATCCTGGTATCTCGAAGTGGTGAAACCCTCTTTCGGTTCACCGATAGATCGTACCACCTACAATGCTACCCTTCGATTCTTTGATACCCTCCTTCGTCTGCTTCATCCCTATATGCCCTTCATCACTGAAGAGCTATGGCAACATTTAGCTGAGCGAAAAGATGGCGAAAGCATTATGTATGCTCAACTTCCGCAAGCATCCGAATATGATGCACCCATCATAAAAGAATTTGAAGTCCTTAAAGAGATTGTTGCCGGAATCAGAACCATCCGTAAGCAGAAGCAGATTCCGAATAAAGAACCTCTCAAACTCTTTATTCGTGACCAACATAATGACAATCTGGATGATATACTTATAAAGATGGGTAATCTCGAACTTATTGATAAATCCGATGAAAAACCGGCTGTTTCCGCTTCATTCCTGGTTGGTTCAACAGAATATTTTATACCTCTCGACAGTAACATCAATGTCGATGAGGAAATAAAAAAACTCGAAAAGGATTTAGCCTACTATGAGGGATTCCTAAATACAGTTCGTAAAAAACTGGGTAACGAACGTTTTGTGGCTAATGCCCCCGAGCAAGTGGTGGCCATTGAGCGAAAGAAAGAGAGTGATGCTCTTGAAAAGATAGCTGCCATAAACGTATCGTTAAACGCCCTTAAATCTTAAAATAATTAATTCGGCTTTTGAGAAAGTAGTTTTTTCATGTTGAGGCTCCGTTTTTGTGAAAAAATGGAGCCCTAATTTTATAATTTAAGTGGTAATTTAAGCATCGATGAAAGTCTCGATTATCTTTATAGGTTAGGATTGAATCCGCAAACGAAGGATTTGAATATGTTAGCGGGATAAAACCAAGCGTAGGTCTAAAAAAAGTGGTCCTAAAAAAAAACGAGGGTGTGTCAAAATAGGCACATCCTCTTTTTTACGCCGCTGAGGTTTCAATAA
>CAZDWB010000041.1:0-17488 GCA_964509225.1 uncultured Sangeribacter sp. | reverse complement strand
CAAAAGTGAAAAGAAATATATGCTTTGAGAGTATATTAGCATATAGGGTATAGTACATATACGCGATCTAAGCAAAAAAGATCTTGGTATCTCAGAAAAAGGTGATAACTTCTCGCCGGTATATGAAATCCCGGAAGACAAGAAAGAACTTGTCAAACGCCTGAAAGCCGCAGCAAAAGATGCCGATGTCGTATGGCTCGCTTCCGATGAAGACCGCGAAGGTGAGGCCATTGCATGGCACCTTGCGGAGGTTTTAAAGCTCGACTTAGAGAAAACCAAACGTATAGTCTTTCATGAAATCACCAAGTCTGCTATACTTCATGCAATAGAGAATCCACGGACTATTGACATCAATCGTGTCAATGCTCAACAGGCACGTCGTGTTCTCGACCGTGTGGTAGGTTTTGAGTTAAGTCCAGTGTTATGGAAAAAAATAAAACCGGCACTTTCTGCAGGACGCGTGCAAAGTGTTGCCGTACGCCTTATATGTGAACGGGAAAAAGAATACCGGGATTTCCATTCCGAGCCTTTCTATCGGATCAACGCTCTCTTCTCTTCACCCAATGATTCCTCCACCGAACTTAAAGCTGAATATCATCATCGGCTTACAACACAAAAAGAGGCTTCGGACTTCCTTCTTGACTGCAGACATGCCGAATTCAAAGTCAGAGACATCTCTGTAAAACCAATCCGTCGCTCTCCGGCACCCCCTTTCACCACTTCTACCCTCCAGCAAGAGGCAAGTCGCCGTTTAGGTTTCAGTGTCAACAAGACCATGATGGTGGCTCAGAAACTATACGAAGATGGTCACATTACTTATATGCGTACAGATTCGCTCAATCTCTCCAATCTGGCAATTTCCGAAATTTCGAAAGTGGTAAAGGAAACAATTGGTGAAAACTATCTTCATGTGCGACATTATCACACAAATTCCAAAGGCGCACAAGAAGCTCACGAAGCAATTCGCCCCACTTATATCAGCAACCGTACAATTCCAGGTTCACAAGATGAAAACCGTCTTTATGATCTGATATGGAAACGAGCCGTAGCTTCCCAGATGTCAGATGCAGAACTTGAAAAAACAAATGTAGAAATCGGAATTATTCCATCTTCCAAACATGATGTCCGTTATCAGCTACCTGAAGGGAGCGACTTCTTTAAAGCCGAAGGTGAAGTTGTAACATTTGACGGATTTCTTAAAGTTTATCAATCTGAAACCAAGCAGGCAACGGATGATGTACTTCTTCCGCCACTTTCCGTAGGAGACAATCTAACTCCTTTGGAAATTACCGCCACCGAAAGATTTACTATCCCCCCCGCACGTTACACTGAGGCTTCTTTGGTCAAGAAGATGGAAGACCTCGGTATAGGTCGACCTTCAACATACGCCCCTACAATCTCTACTATTCAGGCGCGTGACTACGTGAAACGTGGTGAAAAGGAGGGTGAAAGACGTGATTATCATCTTTTGCGTCTCAAAGAAGGAATAATTACCGAAGAGATACTCACCGAAGCTACCGGTTCCGAGAAAGGGAAACTCATCCCCACCGACGTAGGTATGATAGTCAATGGATTCCTCACGGAATATTTCCCAGACATTCTGGATTATAACTTCACGGCACGTGTAGAGGAAAAATTCGATGAGATAGCCGAAGGGAAATTGGGGTGGAAAGATGAAATCACCGGTTTCTATGGCGATTTTCATCCTCAGATCGAATCCATAAATGCCATGCGGATGGAACACAAGGTCGGAGAACGCCGGCTTGGTATTGACCCCAAGACCGGACGACCTGTGTCGGTTAAAATCGGCAGATTCGGTCCGGTGGTGCAAATAGGAGAAGCATCCGATGAAGAGAAGCCATTGTTTGCCAGTCTTCAAGGAGAGCAGAGTGTGTCTACCATTACTTTGGAAGAGGCTCTCAAACTCTTTGATCTTCCTCGCGACCTCGGAAAGTATGAAGACAAAAAAGTGGTAGCTGCAATCGGCAGATTCGGTCCTTATATCCGGCATGACGGAATATTCGTGTCAATCCCCAAAACGCTCACTCCACAGGGCATAACTCTTGAAGAAGCCATATCTCTTATAGAAGAGAAACGGAAGAAAGTGGCTGAAAGCCATATCAAATCCTTCGAAGAAAAGCCGGGATTGGAAGTACTCAAGGGGAGATTTGGACCCTATTTGAGTTATAAGCCGGAAGGAGTCAAGAAAGGCACCAACTACAAAATACCCAAAACAATAGACCCCTCTGCCCTGACCTTGGAAGAGGCCGAGAAACTGATGGCAGACCAGGATGCTGCACCCAAAAAGAAAAGTCGAAGCAAAAAATAACGAAATCTAATGACTACACAGGAACAACTTAAAGATGCCACAGAACGCTGTGAAGCATTGAAAAGATATCTTGACATCGACAACAAAAAAATGGAGGTGGAGGAAGAGGAACTCCGCACACATGTTGCCGACTTTTGGGAACATCGTGAAGCCGCCGAAGCTCAGATGCGAAAAATCAAAGAACTTCATTTCTGGATTGACTCATACACAGAGCTTGAAAAGCAAGTTGAGGAGCTGCGCCTGGCGTTTGATTTCGTAAAAGAGGGTCTGGTGACCGAAGAGGATGTTGACGCGCAATATAACAATGTTATTGAGACTCTTGAAAAGCTTGAACTCCGCAACATGCTCCGTCGCGAAGAGGATAAACTTGGAGTTGTCCTCAAGATAAATTCCGGAGCCGGAGGCACCGAGAGTCAGGACTGGGCACAAATGCTGATGCGACTCTATCTGCGCTATGCAGAACGCCATGGCTATAAGACCAGTATCGCCCAACTCCTTGAAGGCGATGATGCAGGCATAAAATCAGTCACCATCAATATTGAAGGGGATTATGCATACGGTTTTCTCAAAAGCGAAAACGGAGTACACCGGCTTGTGAGAGTAAGTCCCTATAATGCACAGGGGAAACGTATGACCTCCTTTGCATCAGTCTTCGTTACCCCGTTGGTAGATGACACCATTGAAGTTCAAGTTCAACCCGCACTTATATCATGGGATACATTCCGTTCCGGGGGTGCCGGTGGTCAGAACGTAAATAAAGTAGAGTCCGGTGTGCGACTACGTTATCAATATAAAGATCCCTACACGGGAGAAGAGGAGGAGATCCTGATAGAGAATACCGAGACCCGTGACCAGCCTAAAAATAAAGAAAACGCATTACGTCAGCTCCGCTCAATTCTATATGAGAAAGAATTGCGCCACCGCATGGAGGAACAAGCCAAAATAGAGGCGGGGAAGAAAAAAATAGAATGGGGAAGTCAGATTCGCAGCTATGTCTTTGACGACCGTCGTGTAAAAGACCATCGCACCAATTACCAGACCTCCGATGTAAATGGTGTTATGGATGGAGAAATTGACGGCTTCATCAAAGCCTATCTGATGGAATTTGCCGGCAACGAAGAGTAATCGCAATCGGATTTCACACCCACGGAGGGTTGCAAAAAATAAAAAAATTGACTAAATTTGTAGTCTCCGACTCGCTCCGCGACTATAACAGAATCTGAAGGAGAGAGAGGATACTAACTGATCCAATATGGAAAACCAAGAAGAAATCAAACAATATCAAGCGGACAATATCCAGGTGCTCGAAGGGCTCGAAGCTGTCAGGAAACGTCCCGCAATGTACATAGGCGACATCTCAGGTCGCGGACTCCACCACCTGGTGTATGAGGTAGTTGACAATTCAATTGATGAAGCCCTGGCAGGATATGCAAACCGTATTCGTGTCACAATCCGCCGGGACAATAGCATCCGAGTGGATGATAACGGTCGAGGTATTCCGGTGGATATGCATGAAAAGATGCACAAACCGGCATTGGAGGTGGTTTTGACGGTGCTGCACGCCGGTGGTAAATTCGACAAAGGATCATACAAAGTATCCGGAGGTCTTCATGGTGTGGGTGTAAGTTGCGTCAATGCACTTTCCGACTTCCTGAGAGCTGAAATTCATCGCGATGGAAAAATATATATGCAGGAGTATGCTTTCGGTAAGCCAACATCCGAGATGTGTGTTATCGGTGAGACCGACCGTACCGGCACCACCATTATTTTCCACCCCGATTCAACCATATTCACCGAGACCATTTATGACTACGAGACTCTTGCCAACCGTCTTCGCGACCTTGCATTCCTCAATGCCGGAATCACCCTTGAGCTGATTGATGAGCGCGAACTTGACGAGGAGGGGAATCCCAAATCAGAGATTTTCCACAGCAATGAAGGACTCAAAGAGTTCGTAAAATATATAGATCAAGGAAAGGAATCACTCATCGGCGACGTAATTCATCTCAACACAGAGCGCAACGGTATCCCTGTGGAAGTTGCGATGACTTACAACACCACTTTCAATGAAAGTATCTATTCCTATGTAAATAACATCAACACCATAGAGGGAGGAACACACCTTACCGGCTTCCGCCGCGGTCTGACCACTACCCTCAAGAAATATGCCGAAGACAATAACCTCCTCTCCAAACTGAAAATCGAATTGTCAAAGGAAGACTTCCGTGACGGACTTACAGCAGTGATTTCAGTCAAGGTTGCCGAGCCACAGTTTGAGGGACAGACAAAAACAAAACTCGGCAACAATGAGGTGATGGGGTCTGTGATGACAGCCGTAAGCGAAGCGCTCAACAATTATCTTGAGGAGCATCCTAAAGAAGCCCGCATGATTGTTGACAAGGTAGTGACAGCCGCTCAGGCACGTCATGCGGCCTACAATGCCCGCATGAGAGTTCAGAACAAAACCCCCTTTGCCGGCGCCGGACTTCCGGGAAAGCTTGCCGATTGCAAGAGCCGCGATGCTGCAGCCTGCGAACTCTTCCTTGTGGAGGGTGACTCAGCAGGCGGATCAGCAAAGCAAGGTCGCAACCCGAATTTCCAGGCTATTCTCCCCCTTCGCGGTAAAATCCTGAATGTAGAGAAAGCTATGGACCATAAGGTGTTGGAATCAGAGGCAATCGTCAACATATTCCGTGCCTTAGGGGTAACGATCGGAACTGAGGAAGATCCCAAGGAGCCCAACCTTACCAAGCTTCGTTATCACAAGGTAATAATCATGACCGATGCCGATGTTGACGGCGCTCATATCGCCACTCTGCTCATGACATTCTTCTTCCGGAAGATTCGACCTATTATCGAGAACGGATATCTATATATAGCCACTCCACCCCTGTATAAATGCTCTACAAAGAGTAAGAACAAGATAGAGGAATATTGCTGGACAGAGCAACAGGTGCAGAGGTTCGTAGACACACGTTGCGATGGCGACAGAAACCGTATGGTAATCCAGCGTTATAAGGGTCTTGGAGAGATGAACCCCACTCAGCTTTGGGAGACAACTATGGATCCCGAAAACCGAATGCTCAAACAGGTTACTCTCACCAATGCCGCTGAGGCCGACCGCACCTTTACCCTGCTGATGGGAGAAGAAGTCGCACCCCGACGTGATTTTATCGAGACTCACGCTACATACGCCAATATCGATGCCTGACCGTTCGGAATCAAGGATTCTCGTTATTATTGTCACTTATAACGGGATGCAATGGATAAAACGCTCCCTGTCATCCGTTTTGCTCCCTGATGTGGATGTAATAGTAATTGATAACGGTTCCACTGATGGCACTATTGATTTTATCCGCAACCACTTTCCGGACATTGAATTGATATGTTCGGAAAAAAACATAGGATTCGGCGCGGCAAACAATATAGGTCTCCGCAAAGCTTTCAATGAAAAGTATGACTTTGTATATCTCTTGAATCAAGATGCATGGATCTTTCCCGATACCTTGACGGAAATGATTCGTGCATCATATAATAATCCTGACTTCGGCATACTAAGCCCTGTTCAACTCAGTGGAGATGAAAAAACGCCCGACTCAGCGTTTAAACGAGGATGCAAGAAAGTATTGGATAACGAGACGCATAACGCTATTGTTGAAGTGCCGTTTGTTATGGCCGCCCATTGGTTCATTCCTCTTCATGCTCTGAAAAAAATCGGAGGTTTCTCCCCTACTTTCTTCCATTATGGCGAGGATAACAATTACATCGACCGAGTAAAATATCATGGTTACCGGGTAGGAGTAGTCACCTCAGCAAAAGGGGTACATGACAGGGCTGACAGACCTCTCCCCCGCGAGAAAGAACTTTATCTAAAAGATATTTCAAATCTAATACGTCTTAGTAATCCCAACAAAGGGTTGTTTTACAATCTTCTGACCAGCTGGTTCTATGCTTGTGCTTTCGCCATAAAAAGTCATACGCTATCCCCGGTCAAAGGGATGGCAAGATATCTGATGCGATTAAAAGAGATCATAAGAAATCGAATTCAGAGTCAACAAGTCGGCGCCTTTCTTAAATAAAACGGAGCATACCGTGAGTCAGGAAAGTTAAAGGACACCCCAGACAAAGATAGATACAGCCCCTAAATTTGGCGGAAGAACTAAAAAATTGTAACTTTGTAAATTGAAATACAATTAAATCCCTACTGCAGGCGTTAGTTATTAGTAATCTACAGACCTGCAAATAAATATCATATAATGGCAAAAGATAAGAAAGACCTTGAAGGAACACCGCAGCAAAAACTTCCCCTCAAGGAACTTTTTCGACTTACCTTAAAGAACTGGAAATGGGTACTCCTATCGCTGATAGTATGTATGGGGCTCGCTGTGTTATATCTCATGCGTACAAATCCGGTTTATAAACGTGAAGCCTCAGTGATAGTAAAGGAGGAGAAAGACGGACTCTCTCTCGGAGGAATGGTAGAACTCGGTATGCCTGATATAGGTCTATTCTCGGGCAACTCCAACCTTGAGAATGAGTTGACTACATTTCGTTCACCCGACTATATGGAAGAGGTTGTGGTACGTCTCGGACTCCAGACCTCCTACCGCATGAAAGACGGTCTCCGCAAGGTGCCTTTATATGGTTCTGATCTTCCGATTAATGTTGAGTTCAAAGATTTAGACCCCACGGAATCAGCAATATTCCAATTTAAAGTATTGGAAAATGATGATATTATTGTCTTGCCAAAAATGATTGTAAATGGTAAGAAGGCTAAACTCGCTGATGAACTTCACACCCGTTTCGACACATGGTTTAACACCCCGGCCGGTCCCGTACGTATCAATAAACTTGCCAACTGGGGAATGAAGAAAAAAGAAAAGCATAATGCAGAGACACATGAAGAAGAGAATGTAAGGAAATTCTATGTTAATAGAATGTCTCTCAAGGATGCTGTAGAAATCTATCAAGACGAGACAGACATATCAAAGGAGAACGATAAAGGATCCACAGTGCTCAACTTTACCGTTAAGGATGATTGTCCCGAACGAGGAGAAGATATTCTTACCACCCTGCTGGATGTATATAATGTACGTTGGGGAGACGAAAAGAATCAGTTGGCAGCCAACACTTCCAAATTCATTGATGAGCGTCTTGTAGTTTTAGCACATGAGCTTGGCTCTGTAGATGAAAACATCACAGACTATAAAAAGCGTAATCGCATTATCGACATAGAAGTGGCAAGTAAAGCCAGCATGGAAAAGGTTTCTGAAATTGACAAACGCTATATCGAGGAAGCCAACAAACTTGAGATTGCACGATATCTGAAGGAATTCCTTTCCAATGAAGAAAACAAACATCAGTCACTTCCGGTCAATCTCAGTGTAGGAAGTGTCACACTTGAGAGTCAGATTGCACAATACAACGAACTGATCATGCAACGCAATAACCTCGCATCGAACAGTTCAGCCAACAACCCCCTTGTAAAGACTTACGATGAAGGACTCAACGGAATGCGTCGAAGCATCCTGTCCGCACTCAACAATCAGGTAGCGACACTGACCCAGTCCCTGAAATTTATACAGAAAGAACAGGGACTGAATGACAGTGAGATTGCCGCCAATCCTGACCAGGCAGAAGTGCTCCGCTCCTTGGGACGTGAACAGACTGTCAAGGAACAATTATATCTCTTCCTTCTTCAAAAGAAAGAGGAGAATGAGATTTCACGTGCATTTGCCGGACAAAATATCAAAGTGATACGTCGTCCGGGAGGTAGCGACACTCCCTATAAGCCACGTAAACCCTTGGTATTAGGTTTTGCATTTATTTTTGGTATAGCTTTACCCGTTGGTATGATCTACTTCCGCGAAACCTCCAACACAAAATTCCGCTCCCGTAAGGATGTCGAGAAGTATGATATACCCATTATCGGAGAGGTTCCGCAGTTGCGTAAGAAAATGCCTAAAGAGTCAAAGGAACAAGGAGACAACATTGTGGTTAGAGAAGGACAGAGGGATGTGGTCAATGAAGCATTCCGCGTAGCACGCACCAATCTCGGGCTTCTCACTAACGATGACAAGAACGGGTCGGTAATAATGATTACATCCTTTATACCCGATTCCGGCAAGACTTTCGTCTCGCTCAACCTTGCTGTAGCTTGTTCCATGAAGAAGAAGGTGGTGTTGGTAGACTGCGACCTGCGTAAACGTTCCGCATCCAGCTGCATCGGGAAAGATAGGAAAGGTCTCGCAGATTATCTCAATGGTTCCGTTCAGGACCTCAACTCATTATTAGTTAATGGAGTTTTCAATAAAAATTTAAGTATTCTCCCTGCCGGGACACTCTCTCCGAACCCAACCGAGCTTCTTGAATCATCAAGATTCGCTGAAGTAATAACAAAACTCCGTGAAGAGTATGATTATGTATTGCTCGATTGTCCTCCCTCGGAAATGATGGCAGATTCCATGATTATCAACGAAGTCTCCGATCGTACTATCTACGTAATCCGGGCCGGTAACCTCGACCTGGAAGTTCTCCCCCTCCTTAAGCAATATTACGATGAGAAGAGATATAAAAATATCAGTCTTGTCCTTAACGGCTTAACGGATGTCCAGACCGGTGGCTACGGATATGGTCGCGGTTATGGAGAAGTTGAAGAAAAGAAAAGCCGTTTCGGCTGGTTTAAGAAATAACTTCCTCGATTAACATCCCCGGATTGTGATTTATCTAATAATCTTTGCAATACTGATGTTCTGCCTCTGGTATTATGATGTGCAGAAAGAGACCAGATACAAGAATATCAGTTTTTGGGGGATATTCACTATATTTTTTCTCCTTTCAGGTCTTCGCTATAAGATTGGGGTTGATACCTTAATGTATATTTCTCTGTGGGGAGACTACGGGGATGCATGGGATTTCCACTGGATAGATGATATAGTCCGCTTTCAACGACGCTCCGATTATGTGTCTCGTTTTCAGCCGGGATGGGTGTTATATTGCATGTTAATCCGTGGGGTCAGCCATGATTTCACACTTGTACAGTTAGTAACCTCATTACTGTTCAATCTTGCCCTATTCAAGATTATCAAGAAGTATTCAAAAACCCCCTTTCTTACACTGCTCATTTTCTATATTAGTTTTAAATTCCTGGAATTTGAATTTGAGATTATGCGCGAGGCGGTAGCCGTGGCCATCTTCCTTCTTTTTGCATTTGATGCGTACATGGAGAAAAAGTGGGTCAAATATTATATTTGGACGTTTGTAGCATTCATGCTCCACACTTCAACCATTGTCATGTTTGCTCTCCCCTTATTGCGCAACATCGAATGGAGTCTTCTGAAGTATACCGTATTCATAGTTCTTCCGGGCTTCATTCTCGGAGTTGCCGGACGAATTATATTAGGAGACCTGGTGAATGTGTTCTTGGGGGGAGATGATTTTATATCTCAATATACTGCAAGTGCGTTTGAGAAGGAGAATAATTTCAATTATCTCATCATGTATGGCTTGCAACCGACACTGTTATATCTTTTTACAGCGTTCGGGTCAAAATATATCAAAGAGAAAGCATTTATTCCCCTGATTTATTTTTCCGTATCATTCATGTATATGGGGATGTTCTATTTCACCGCCTCCCGTCTGATGAATTATATAATAATTGTCGATTTTGTGGCCATCACTCCTATAATGCAACATTTAATGGTTAAGATGAAGACAATATGGATAGTTCCTCTGTTGATGTTGATATATTTTGCTCCCACATTATATAGTTTTACGGAACCTCGCAACTTAGCTCGTTATTATCCTTATCAATGGGTAATAAATCCAAAACAGACACCATTGCAGAAGACAATCTGATAAATAGTGTCAACCTCCATCCCCTCTCCAAGAGATATGGAATACCATATTTCTTATCAACTTCTCCCTCTCCCTCAATCGCAATTTACTGCTCTCGATTTAAAAATTCAATCAAATATACTTAAAACAGTAAATAAACGTTAAAGATATATATCCGCATCTCCCGGCGGTAAGAATCAACAATGGAAGAGTATTTTAATATAAGATACGAATTCGACAAGGCACGTGTAGACGAGGCTATTGAGCGTCAGCTCACAGCTCCGGCTGCCTCATATATCTGTGTTTCGGATGGTGTGGTGTTGAATTATGTCCATAAAGATTCCAAATACCGCGAAATGATAAATGGAGGTCTTTTCTCAATCTGCGACAGCAGTTATGTTCCTTTATATCTGAAGTTTATATATGGTATAGAGAGGGAACAATACACTGGTCATCAGCTCTTCCTACATATTTTGGAGAAGAAGAAATACCGCATGATGTTCTTAGGATCATCACAGCGAATACTTGTTCCCCTTAAAAAGAAATTGATAAAGACCGATCCCTCCATAGCAGAGATGAAATTTCTGGAACTTCCATATTCCGAGGCAGAGGATTTCGATTATAAATCGATAGCGGAAACCATCAATGAGGAAAATCCGGATATTATATGGGTATCTTTGGGTGCTCCCAAACAGGAAAAATTTATGCACTATCTTGCCCCCCACATAAAAAGGGGTACACTTATATCTGTGGGAGCTGTGTTCAAGTTTGTCAGTGGTATAGAAGCACGTCGGGCCCCGCAATGGATGGTACGCAATCATCTTGAATTTATTCACAGAATTTTTACCGAGCCACGCAAACAGCTGAAGCGCTCAGCATCTATTGTCTCCGGTCTGCCGGGAATAATTCGGAGAGAACTAAAACGTAAGGCACAGAAGAAGGATTCCCACCGTGGCTGACGATAATCTTAAAAAGAAGACATTTGTCGGCACTCTGTGGAGTGCCGTAGAACGTTTCGGCGTGCAACTCGTGGCATTCCTGGTAACGTTGGTAATGGCCAGGATTCTTACCCCGGATGATTATGGTCTTGTGGGGATGCTCACCATCTTTATTGCTGTTTCCCAGAGTCTGATAGATGCCGGATTCTCTCAGGGACTAATCCGCAAACGTGATGTAGCAGAGTCAGACACATCAACTGTCTTCTATTTCAACATCGCCGCTTCCATTTCCTTATATCTCCTACTATGGTTTTGCGCTCCCCTCATTGCCGGTTTCTATGATATGCCGCAATTGGTGATTCTTACAAGAGTACTCTCAACAGGAATTATCATTAATAGCCTGGCTATGGTGCAACGAGCCCTTTTCACCATCCGGCTCGACTTCAAGACACAGGCAAAAGCATCCTTCTCTGCCTCAATCCTCTCCGGAGCAATCGGCATTTGGATGGCGTATGCCGGTTACGGAGTGTGGGCCCTTGTCGGATTTCAGCTGATTAATTATTTTTGTATTACTTTATTTCTATGGATTGTATCCCCGTGGCGTCCCAAATGGATTTTCTCAACTAAATCATTTAAAGAACTTTTCTCCTTCGGAGTCGGCATTGCGGCTTCCTCAGTTATTGACAACCTATATAGAAATCTTTACCTATTGGTTATCGGAAAATGGTTTCGTGCCGACACACTCGGTTTCTACACGCGTGCTCAACAATTCGGAGAAATCCCAATAATTTTCAGCACCGTTCTTCAAAGGGTCTCTTTCCCGGTGTTATGCAGCGAAAAGGATGCTGACGTGCAATTGGTGAAGATGCTTCGGAAGTTCATACGCATTGCGTCATATCTCACTTTTCCATTAATGTTCGGGATGGCAGCCGTAGCCAAACCTATGATTGTGGGAGTGCTTGGTGAGAAATGGGAATTTTCGGCTATTCTTCTACAAATCCTATGTTTGGGATTGATGTGGTATCCTGTCAGTGTCCTGAACCAGAACATGCTTCAGGTGAAAGGGAAAAGCGGGATGTTCTTTCGTCTTGAATTTATTAAGAAAGTGATAGGGGTAGCAATAATATGTGCCACTCTCCCTTTCGGTCTCATCCCACTCTGTTTAGGTCAGATGTTTAATTGGTGGATCACCATTATCATCAGCGGAATTTACACTCGCAGGGTCATCCCATTCGGTATTGGAGAGCAGCTGCTCGCAGTTCTCCCCACTTTTATATGTTCCGCTCTCATGGGATTAGGGAGCTGGTGGGTCACGCAATTTTTTAATCCTGGAATAATCGGATTTGTTGCAGCTACAGCCGCCGGTATCCTCATTTACCTCCTTATGTCGCTCACTATCCTCAAGACGGACTTCCTCGAACTTCTCTCCCTGATCCGTAAAAAATAGTTCTCCGGGAGAATCGTTCTATTATTATTCTCCTTACCCACCGGAAGGGATAAATCCCAATTTAGACACAACATTATAAAGATTTTAAAATCAATGAATTGGCTTTATCCACTACAGTCGTATCCAGACTCGCCAGATAAATTCTGGTTGTTGTTTCGCTATTATGTCCCATCCCCTCACTGATGATGCTTACAGGTATCCCTTTTGCTTTGGCGGCCGAAGCCCAGCTGTGACGTGCTACATATAAAGTCAAGGGTAACCCGAAACCTATCATATTTCCTATCTTCTTAAGATTATGATTTATATTATAAGCCACATTACGATAGGTATCTCTCTCATTAATATCGCTTTCCCGAAAGATAGGCAAGAGGTAATCTGATTTATTTACCGGATATTTATCAACAATATTTTGCATATCCTTAGTCCAGGCGATATAAAGCAGTTGTCCTGTTTTTCGTCGGCGATATATTATATATCCATCGCGGAGGTCTCTCTTTTTTAAATATGCCATGTCAATAAAACTCATCCCCCTCAGCATAAAGCTGAGCATAAACATATCGCGTGCAAAGTCTAAAGAGGGGAATGAGGACAAATCCAGCCCCCTTATTTTACTGACCATTCGAAGTGGCAAAGCCCTTTTCACTGTTTTATCGATTCCTGTATAAACCCTTCGGAACGGATTGCGATTATCCACTATACCCTTCTCCACAGCCCTGTTATAAACCGCACGCAAAATACGGAAATAAAATGATATAGTATTTGGAACAATCCCTCGTTGTCTTTGCCATGACTCGTAGGATTCCATTATTTCGGATGTGAGATTATCAAGCATGATATCTTCATGACCTCGAAATTTTTTGAAATTACTCAGGGTTATTGCATACGTCTCTGACGTGCGCATCTTACCGTTTTCTCTCAATGAGGTGACCACCTTTTCCATAAAGTTGAACAGTGACAAATCACTTAAATAGATTTTATACTCTATCACAATATCTTCCGCACTGAAAATAATCCTCTTTTCAGCAAGTCGGTGTACCACCATCCTTAATCGGTCAAGATCCTTATGGATTTTATTGCGGATGATATTTAAATAAGGGGTCCGCTCATTTTTTGTCGCTATTTTTATCGTTGAGCTCTTTTCGTCCCATTCGGATGCATATATTCTATATGGGGTAAGAATCTGTCGGCATCTTCTCTCATGAATTATTTTATAACATATCCTACCCTCAGCTTCTGAAGAATCGGAAGGCTTAAATTTCGTTTTTATTGTTGTCATTACATTTTCATGTTTTAGATTTATCATAATAATGACAACAAGGTGCACCGGATTTAAAATCCATGATGCACCTTTATCTTTATTTTTTCCGAAACAAATTAATCAATAGCAAAACTAATACAATAGTTAGTATTAAGAAAATCTTAATATTTCCTCTTCCTGATGCCACATTTGACTTTTCACTGACCCTCACGGGTATCTCGCTCAGGATTGTATCGTGTCTCGCTATAAAAACTGTATCCCTCAAAATCAAAGACCTTTGATTTATCTCTCCCGTTTTCCGTTCCCTATCCCGGAAATGCCACCTGTCGACACTCAAGGCTCTCCCGGTTGAATCAACTATTGATACAATACTATCACGCCACAACTCCTTATCTCTACATTCAAACCTAACCGTATCGTGGATAAATAAAACACTGGTTTGTCTCACCGAATCCGATTGAAGATTTTTACTCTCCAGCGGAACATATATTATCTTTTTACAAGCGCCGAACGATAATAGTAGAAAAGGGAGTATGAAATAAAAAATAAATTTTCTCATTGGATACGATAAGTTTCAGATGTCGGCATATTCTTTTTTTGCATCGAATGACGGACAAGCTTTTGGAGCAAAGTCCCGATGCCCATATATCACTGCTCCGGGGAAATCGCTCTTCAGTTTTGTAAGAAGAGAAAGAAGAGTCTTCTTTTGTTCCTCAGTGCGTGTATCTTTTGGTGTTTTCCCATCCGTGGCACACCCTCCTATGTAGCAAACACCCACAGACGTTCGGTTCATACCGTTTTGTGAGCAATGGGCCCCGACACTATTCAAGGGTCGTCCCTCCTCAATCAATCCATCTAAAGTCACCACATAATGGTAACCTATCCGGTTGAAACCACGTGCCCTGTGCCACGCATCTATGTCATTCCAATGGAAATCCCTTCCTTCCGCCGTAGCAGAACAATGTACAATAATAGCATTAATCTTTCTCATAATTTTACCGTTTCCCGGACTTGCACCCACTGTGGGTTCATTCCGGTTTCACCACAAAATTATGTTCCCTGTCATCACGACCTCGATTATTTCACAACATCCATCAGTCCCGAAAATTAAAACCATAGAAACACACGCAAAGAAAAAAAGACCAGCCACAGTAAACATAATAGCCCATCTTTATCACATAAACACCATTTGTAAAATTATTAAACTTTTCTGTTTAAGTGAATTTGAATACTTTTTATTAACTTTGCAAAGGCTAACTAAAAAAATCTTATATGAAATTACGATTATCTTTATTCCTTTGCCTTCTCATAACTACGATGGCATCCTCATTTGCCGCACTCGTGGATGATGACGGCTTCCCCATTTTCTATCTTCGCGGATCTGAAATCTCTACAAACTGGGGGGTAAGCGAAGATTATAGATTCTCACGAAATGAGAATAATTATTCTCTATCAGTACCCAGTCTCTCAGGTCTATTTAAGATCTCCAACGAAGACTGGACTATCAATTATGGGGCAAAAGAAGTTATCTCAACCTCCTGCTCAATTATTGGAAGGTCCGATGGCAGCAATATTTCAGCTAACGATATCCTTAATGACGTAACCATCTCCTTTACATATACTCCGGGAGAAAGTCAGACAGCCATAACATTTAAAATAGCAGGAATATCTGAATCGCTGACAAGCGGAACTCTACCTGTTCTTTATATCAATGTTTATGATGATAATGGCAATCTAAATTATGAAATCATTGATAAAGACCTTGCCCATAAAAATTATTTCTCCGGTAATTACTGGCTTGACCTAAACGGATGCGAATGGCTCGAAGCTGAAGGTGCCAAATCCATAGGCTCCGAAGAGGAACCTCTCCCTCTGCAGATAAAAGCGCGTGGCAACTTTACGCGTACCGCTTACTCAAAAAAACCGTTTAAACTGAAGTTAGGATCAAAACAGAAACTCTTAGGACTATCCAAGAGTAAACACTTCGCTCTGCTGGCTCATGCCGATGACAATAAGGGGTTCCTCCGCAATTTCATAGGTTTCGATCTCGGAAAACGTATCGGTCTCCCCTGGACCCCTTCGCAACAACCCGTGGAAGTGGTGATTAACGGTAATTATCGCGGTCTTTACTTCCTTACTGAATCCATCCGCATTGAGTCTGACCGTGTAAATATCGAAGAACTCAATGACAATGAAACAGATTCCAATCTTGTTTCCGGTGGCTATCTGGTAGAGCTCGACAATTATGATGAAGAAAATCAAATTCGGATGTATGAACAGAGTTACGTCGGAGGATATACTGACATGCTCCGTATCACATTCGACACTCCTGAGGAATACTCCGATATTCAGAAACGGTTTGTCACCGACCAATTCTCTATGATGAATAATTTCGTCGGTTCAAACTCAAACGAACTGTGGAGTTATATGGATCTGGATGATGCAGTGCGCTACTATATAGTGGAAGAACTAATATCACATGTAGAGGCCTATCATGGTTCAACCTACCTTTTCCGCGATCGCGGAGAAAATCAGAAATGGCACTTCTCACCCCTTTGGGACTGTGGGAATGCTTTCAATGGTCCTGAAAACGATTTCTTCTACCGTCACGGTCCTTATGGCAACACCTGGATTGCATCTATGAGACAAAATCCAATGTTTAACCAAAAGCTGGAAGAAACCTGGTTATGGTTTACATCCGTCGGTATGAATGGTTTGGAAAATGATGTGGATGAATATATCAGTCATATCTCAAAAGCAGTTAATACTGACTATGCACGCTGGAAAGATGCTCCCCGTCCTGTAAATGGGCTGGCAATTGCCAACAACACTTCCCTTAATTCACGCCGCACAGACACAATGCGTCATTTCAACAATAAGCTTGCATGGCTTAAGACACAATTCGGTGACTGTGAAGCAGCCCTTTATGACGAACCCGAAAGAGACAACACTCCTGCCGCTCCCCTCCCGGAATATGTTGGAACCACTGTCTCTAACATTAATATAAATTCCAACATCATTGATTCCGCTGTCCTGTATAACCTGCAGGGGATACCCGTTGCCGAACCGATTCCGGGCGAAGTCTATATTGTACGTTCTCATGACTCAACTAAAAAGGTGATTGTTAGAAAATAATCGCTCTTCAAATATTAAAGAGTATATCTTTGTCATAAATTTAATTTTATGAACTGGGATATACTCTTAACTTTATTAGGTGCTTTAGGAGGGCTGGAGACCATCAAATGGCTCTCGGATCGCAAAAATTTCCGTAGATTGTCAAAGGCACAGGCTGATTCAGGACAGACAGAGGCTGCCGCTGCCCGTGAACGGCTCTATGAAGAAACCATACTCTTTCTTCAAACCCAACTCAAGGAGAAAGAGATGCGGTTTGCGGAACAAACAGCCGCTCTGCGGCAATCCATGCAACAGGAATTAGCCCTGACGAGAAATTATAATACATTAGAAATACGTTACCTCACATCGCGATGTGACAACTTTAACTGTCCTCACCGCCAACCCCCTCTTCCGGGACTGAGCGCAAACGACATTCTCCTTTTTCCCTCCGGAAAAGAGAATCTGACAAATTCAGAATTTTCTGAAAACAATAATAAACAGGTTAAATTTAAAGAGGGTGTGTCAAAATAGGCACACCCTCATGTGTTTAACATGCTGAAAAACAT
>CAZDWB010000040.1:0-17976 GCA_964509225.1 uncultured Sangeribacter sp. | reverse complement strand
GATTTTTTCTCAAAAAGAAATTATTCTTATTCAAACCCTGAGGTTTGTTAAATTTCATACTATTTTTTAAATTTGCAGTGGTTATGACGGAGATTACCACCGTTCCATTCTTAATTTTTTATTTTATGAGCGCTTTTGGTCCTTCATATCGCAATTTACCCCCCGTTACCCGCAATCTCATTATCCTCAATGCCCTGATTTGGGCTGTGGAGATGATTTTCCCTTCGTTCGCAAATACCATTCTGCGGGTTTTGGGGCTGCATTTCTGGGAAGGTGATTTATTTAACCCCATTCAGATTCTGACATATATGTTTGTGCATGATCCGCGCAATATCCTCCATATCTTCTTCAATATGTTTACCCTCTGGATGTTCGGTCCGATGTTGGAAAGAATCTGGGGATCGAAACGGTTTACTCTCTACTATCTGATATGCGGAGTCGGTGCGGCTGTGCTTCAAGAAGTGGTGTGGGGTCTGACCTGGAGAAGTGAATATATTGATGCAATCGCTCACCTTAACGGCATGACTGTCGACTCAATGACGGCGGTAGTGAATGAAGCTGTGGCAAATCATAATCCGGATATCCTACGTGGTATGGCTGAGATGAAAAGCTCATTTGTCACAATCGGAGCCTCCGGTGCTATTTTCGGTCTGCTCCTCGGTTTCGCTTTTGTCTTCCCTGACCTCCCGATGTATATTATGTTTATCCCTGTTCCCGTAAAAGCTAAATATATGGTGGCAGGATATGCAGTGCTGGAATTATTCTTAGGGGTGTCAGGAAGCATGACTTCCGTAGCTCATTACGCACATCTGGGAGGTATGCTCTTCGGACTCATTCCTCTTATCATCTGGTGGAAGAAAGGTACGCTACGCGGCGGTAATTTCTATTGATAGAGTGAGGATGAAACGGTTAATCCTTAGGCATTTCGGTCCCGACGGGAGTATGGTATTCACTCTCATTGGAATAAACATTTTAATCTCCCTTATCCTTTGGATTTATGCCGCCATAGCCTGGGCATGCCACCTTGATTCCGGCTTAATTCTTGATTATCTATCCCTTTCGGGCTCTCTGCACAAATTATTAAAGATGCCCTGGACCCCGGTGAGCTATATGTTCACCCAGATATCTCCACTTCACCTTCTGTTTAATCTCCTGTGGCTCTTTTGGTTTGGAAAGACCCTCAGCTTCTTGTCCTCCCCACGTCTGCTGCTGCTCTATGCAGGGGGTGGTCTATTCGGAGCAACCGGTTTCCTTTGGGCTGTCAATAGTCCGGATTCATATCTTTGCGGAGCATCAGCATCCGTACTTGCCATAATAACCTATTGCGCCATTATCTCACCCGACACACATATCTCATTCTTTGCAGTGGGAGCTGTCAGGCTCCGGTGGGTGGTTTTCGGGGCTCTCGCTCTGACTTTCTTTGGTGCCGGTCTGCACTCGGGGAGCCTGGCTGCTCATTCGGGGGGTGTGATTTTCGGAATTATTATGGCCCTTATCACTAAATATTCCCCCAAAACTTCCGTTATCAAAAAAGAACGCAAGAGGAGAGTCCCAGGGGTTATACCTCAAAGAATCCCTCACCGCAGGCAGGGAGAGGAACTTAAGCTTTCCGATTCCGAACGCCTTGATGAACTTTTAGATAAGATTCGAATCTCCGGATTCGCTTCCCTCTCCTCTGACGAAAAACATGAACTCAATGCAATCTCTCAACGCCTGAGAGAAGCTGATGAGAACACGGAAAAGAAAAGATGATTGTTGTAACGCCATTAATACGAGTAGCAGGTAAAATCCTCTCTCTGGTGCTGTATGCCGCCACATTGCTGGCTGCATTCGGCGGTCATTTCAACCCCCATCTATTCACTGTCCCGGCGGCGATGACATTAGTCCTCCCCTATCTGGTGATTCTTTCCATAATATCCATCATCATCTGGTTCTTTTTAAAACAATGGATTATTTCCGTTATCGGAATATTATCCCTTGCTGCCGGATGGGGGGATATCTCAACGGCCCTTCCCATGGAATTCGCCACAAAGCCAAACCCCGGGGAAACCACATTCTCAATAATCTCTTATAATATCCTCCATACTCAGGATTACAGAGGGGAAGCCGGACCGGAGAACAGATCCATCCGCTATCTCATCAACTCCAACGCCGATATTATATGTCTCATGGAGATGTATAGCATGGAAAGCGGTTCTTATGAACTGGAAGGACATGAGGAAATTGCAGATTCACTACGGCAAATTTACCCCTATCGGGCAGGAGGGAAATCCATCGATCTCCAGGTGTTGTCGAAATATCCTGTTGAAAGGATATTTCTCCATCAGCCGGGGGCTGTGTATGAAGGTTTGACTTATGCTTTTTTTCGCGTGAAGATAAAGAACCGGAATCTAACAATTGCGGTAGTTCATCTTCCCTCATTCTCCCTCTCGGAGGAGGAACGCCAGGTGATTACTGACCTTACAAAAAATTCCATGAAAAGCAGCATGAAGGAGCTGAACGGTCCTATTCGCGGAAAGATGTCATTCGCTTTCTCCACTCGCGCCATAGCCGCCAAGGAACTCACGGAAACCCTCGAAAACTTTAAAGGTCCCCTTATCGTTTGCGGAGATTTCAACGATGTGCCGGCTTCCTGGACCTATCGCACATTCACCGATGCCGGATTCCACGATGCCTTTGCCGAAACATGTTTCGGACCGATGATCACATATAATGCTCATCTGATGTATTTTCACCTCGACCAGATGCTATATCGGGGTGACCTGCGTGCCCTTTCACTGAAAAAGGGTAAAATCGACTCTTCCGACCATTACCCGCTGGAAGCCGAATTCGCCTTCACTAACTGAACATCGAAATACCCCTTTATGCCGGAAAGGAGTCCCTAACAAACTTATAGATTTTGTCAACATCCTAAATTTACTTACCTTTGTAGGAAATAGGAGCCACCGGCATGGTTTGAAGAATTATCACCCATAACAACCGGAATTACAGCTCTTCAAGGAGAAACTGAAAGAATAAACTAAAAAATAAATTACCCTTTTATGAAAAAAATTATTCCGGCAGCTGCCATAGCTATTCTTGCAGCTGCCCCCACAGCGTCAGTGATGGCAAGAGAAAATCCCTTTCTTCAGCCATTTACTAACAAATATGAAATAGCGCCCTACGATCAAATCCTGACAGAGGATTTTGTGCCCGCTATTCGTGCCGGGATTGCCGAGCAGGAAGCCAACATCCTTAACATTATCCGCAACCGGGCTATGCCTGATTTCGACAACACCATTCTACCCCTGGAGAATGTCAGCCCCATTCTCGAAAGAGTGGCAGGTGTGTTCTATCTTTATGACGGTGCCCTCTCCACTCCCGAGTTTGCCGCCATGTCGGAAGAGGCAATACCTCTCCTCAACCAGGCCGCGAACGCTATAAATCTGAATCCCCTTCTTTTCCAACGTATCAAAACTGTATATGACAACCGGAATAATATGGGGCTTGACCCGGTGCAGATTCGTCTGGTAGAAAAATATTATCGTCAATTTGCCGAACAGGGAGCTGATCTTCCGGAGGATAAAAAAGCGGAACTCATCAAGGTTAACGATGAGCTCTCCAAACTCTTCATAAAATTCAATAAGAATCTACTTAATGCCACCAATGCTTTCTACGTGCTGGTCAATGACGAGAAGGAACTTTCCGGTCTTTCTGAAGGGACTATAGCCCAAGCGCGCCAGGAGGCCCGGAACCGTGGCTTCAATGAAGGGTGGGCCTTTACGCTTCACGCACCAAGCCGCCTTCCGGTGCTCCAGAACGCCGATAGCCGTGAACTGCGCCGAAAAATCTATGAAGGGTACACTTCCCTTGCGTCGTCAGGAGAATTCAGCAATTATCCCGTGATTCAGGAAATCATCAGACTCCGCAATAAAAAAGCTCATATCATGGGCTTCAAAAACTTTGCTGAAATGATGACTTCGCGCGTAATGGCAAAGACTCCGGAGGCTGCGGAAAATCTTCTGCTTCAGGTGTTCGAACCGGCAGTAAACCGTGCCAAAGAGGAAGTGGCGGATATGCAGGCTTATGTCAATGCCGAAGGTAAGGATTTCAAAATCGCTCCCTGGGATTATTACTATTATGCTGATAAGGTAAAACAACAGAAATTTAATTTCGATGAGGCTTCCGCACGCCCGTATTTCTCTCTTGAAAATGTGCTTAACGGTCTGTTCACCGCCGCAGAGAAACTTTGGGGAATAAAGATGGTGGAGATGCCTGACGCTCCCAAATACATGGACCAGGTGACTGTCTATGATGTGCAGGATACCCAGACTGGTGAGCATATTGCTGTATGGATGTGCGATTACTTCCCCCGTGACTCAAAACGCCAGGGTGCGTGGATGGAGCAGGTACAGGCCGCCGGAATCTATGAAGAGGGTTCTTACAAACGTCCCATCGTTTATAATGTCGGCAACTTCACTCCCCCCACTTCTGAGACTCCCTCTCTTCTTACCATCGATGAGGTGGAAACTACTTTCCACGAATTCGGTCATGCCCTGCAGGGGATGCTTTCACGCGCAAAATATAAATCTCAGTCGGGAACCAATGTTGACCGCGACTATGTCGAGATGTGTTCCCAGATGAATGAACATTGGGCTTTCGCTCCCGAACTTCTCAAGATTTATGCCAAACATTACAAAACAGGCGAAACTATTCCCGATGAAATGATTGAGAAATTGAATGCATCTTCAAAATTCAATCAAGGATTCGTCACTACCGAACTTGCCGGAGCCGCTCTTCTTGACCTCGCATGGGGTAAATCTGACGGCGAGAATGTGGATGTAGCTGAATTTGAAAAGAATGTGGCAGAGAAAATCGGTATGCCTCAGGAGATTACCTTCCGCTACCGCTCACCCTACTTCAAACATATCTTTGGCGATGACGGTTATGCTTCCGGCTACTACACATATCTATGGAGCCAGGTTCTCGAAGCTGATGCCTGGGAACTCTTTGAGAAGAACGGTATCTTTGACCCGGCTACGGCAGCTTCTTTCAAGAAGAATATCCTTGAGAGCGGTGATGAGGAAGATGCGATGATTCTCTTTGAGCGTTTCCGCGGTCATAAGCCCGACTCTCACGCTCTTCTTCGCCTTCGTGGTTTTGAATAATCCGTTCAATTTATAACCGGAAACTGCGTCAGAAACATTTTTTTGACGCAGTTTCTTATCTTTAAAAGCCCTCTATGGATGTAAACAACATTTATATGGAGCGTGCGCTCCAACTCGCTTCCCTCGGAGAGGGGCTCGTTTCTCCAAACCCTATGGTAGGCGCGGTAATCGTAGCCGGTGACAGAATCATCGGGGAGGGGTATCACCACCGGTTCGGGGGACCCCATGCAGAAGTCAACGCCATTAACTCTGTTGAGCACAAGGATAGACATTTGCTTAAAAATGCTACTATCTATGTCACTTTGGAACCATGCTCTCACTATGGGAAAACTCCCCCCTGCGCCAAGCTGATAATCGACACCGGAATCCCCGGTGTGGTCATCGGAGCACCCGACCCTAATCCGAAGGTCAATGGCCGGGGGATAAGTATGATGCGTGATGCCGGAATTAAAGTTACCGAGGGGGTAATGGCGGATAAATGTATCGACCTGAATCACCGATTCATGACGGCTCAATTATATCATCGCCCGTATATTCAGCTGAAATGGGCTGCTACTGCCGACGGGTTCCTGGCTTCACCGGAGGAGATGCCACGCCTGCTTATTTCCAATCCCCTTTCTTCTGTGCTGATGCACCGTGAGCGTGCTAAGGCTGATGCTATTTTTGTGGGTACAAATACCTTGATTACAGATAATCCACGCTTGGACTGCCGACTTTGGCCCGGTAAAAACCCGGTCCCTTTATCGTTTGACTCCCCACGCTTACCTTCTGACGCCCACATTCTGTCGCGCAACCCGATTCTCAAGAATGTCGATGAGAATTTTACGGATTTCTTCCATCGATTGTTCAAGGAGGGGATAAACTCCGTAATGGTGGAAGGGGGACGTTCTACCCTGCAATCCCTCATAGACCTCGACTTGTTAGATGAAATAAGAGTGGAAACCTCGTCTGCTACTCTAAACGAGATTCTGGATATTCCCCCTTCCCTTAAGATTAATAAGGAACTTCACTCGCTGAGAATACCCAGCCTTAACTTCGCACATCTTGCCGAAAGAGGTTTTGTGAAATCTTTCAGTCATATCGCCGAGGGGAACACTATCATCACCTTCCGACGCCCCATGACCCTGCAAACCATAAGATCCTGTGATAATTAAAGAAGAAACGGATAAAGAGGATCGCGAGCGTTAAAAAAATCTAAAATATCCATTATTATAAAAAAGCACTCCTTTGGGGAGTGCTTTTTCCATAATTAATGCTAAATTTGCAAGTTGAAAATATAGTGAATTCCGTAATCGATTATAAAGTGAGAAAATTATTATATATATTCAATTTCGCTATTATCGCTTGCTTCGCCCTCTTCTCTACGGCTTGCAATGAAAAAAGTGATGAACCCTCCGCTGAAAATTATACCTCCACCCCTTCGGTTGCGGTAAATTCATTCTCTCTTCAGGCGGATTCGAAAGTGATGGCCAATCTCGATTCCGTCCACTTCTCGATTGATCTGGAGCATGGTGTGATTTTCAACGCTGATTCTCTCCCGTTAGGTACTGATGTAACTAAACTCGTTGCAAATATCTCCTTCCCTTCTTCCGTCTCCTCGGCATATATTGAAATGTCGGGAGGAAAAGTACGTGAAGGAATTATAGATTATAAAACCAATTCTCTCGATTCTTTAGATTTCTCAGGGTCGGTTCTCCTTCGTCTCTCCGATGGAGAAAACCTTTCTAAAAATTATCAGCTGAAGGTTAACGTTCATAAATCCGTACCCGATTCGATTATTTGGGATAAATTGGCTCAGAGACCTTTCCCCTCACGTCTTGGGTATCCGCGCAACCAGAAGACCATAAGCTGGAAAAACTCTATCCTCTCTGTAATTGAAGAGAACGATGGCTCCTTCTCTATGTCGAAAACCGAAAACCCTTTGGAAGAATATGACATCTCTCCCATTTTCCTCCCGTTTACGCCCAGGTTGCGCACTCTGACAGCCGGTGGTGAAAATCTCTATATCCTTGCCGCTGACGGAGGGGTATGGCGCTCTCAAGACGCTATTTCATGGACCCCTATGTCTGAAAAATGGGATAACATAATCGGCGTTTACGGTGACACTCTCTTAGGATTGCGTAACGACAACGGTAATTATCGCCACGTCTCACTGAATACTTCTACAGGAAATTTCGAAGAGGGTGAACCGATAGAATCCGGATTCCCGATAAAGGATTACTCTAATTTCGCAATTTTCTCCTCTGAATGGTCAGATATGGCCACAGGATTCTTCGCCGGGGGTATCGATGCCGGAGGTCAGACAGTGGCTCAAACATGGGCCTACGATGGCACTAACTGGACCACCATCTCCAATTCCTCTCTCCCCCAGCTATCCGGACCTACCCTCATCCCTTACTACATCTATCGCCGCACATCCTCTGATTTCGTCCGCACCGAATTCTCCGTATGGCTTGCCATAGGGGGAAGAAATGCTGACGGCTCACCCAACCGGACGGTTTATCTGTCGTATGACACAGGTGTGAATTGGTCTAAAGCCCCGATGCTGATGCAGCTCCCCGATTTTGTCCCCTCTCTTTATATGGCAGATGCTGTGATAAGAAACTTTGAAAAATCCTACAATCTTTCCCAGGCCTGGAAAGCCCGACATGTGGGTCGCCCGGCTATCTCCCGTATTTCATACGAAATCGAAGGGACTGATGTCTCCTGGGAATGTCCCTATATTTTCCTTTATGGAGGCATGGATGAGAATAATCAGCTTAGTGGTTCAATCTGGCGGGCTGTCCTCGCACGCCTCTCTTTCCCCCCTCTCTTCTGATGAAAAAAATTATATCGGTTTTTCTGATTATCCTGGTCTCTGTTACAGCTATCCCTAAGAAGGGATATGCTCAGGAGGATTTCCGCTTCGACTTCGGCGGCGGGGTCGGCATGACCGGATATTTAGGGGATGCCAATACTTCCAATCTATTTCAGAATCCGGGATGGGATGTGGAACTGCTCTTCCGTTACATCCTTAACCCTCGCTGGAATTTTAAAACCAATTTTTATGTCGGAGGCATCTCCGGCGACTCTTCCCAGATGACAAACGTTTTCCCCGGCGGGGAAAACTTTAAATTCTCCACTACCTTCTACGAACTCGGAGAATTGGTCGAATTTCATTTCTTCGATTATGGCATGGGGGAATCTTACCGGAAACTGAAACGCTGGACCCCTTATATTACTGCCGGACTGGGACTGACCCTTTGGGGAGTGGATAAAAAAACATACGCCGGATTTACTATTCCGATGGGTATCGGTTTCAAATACAAACCATCCCGAAGGCTTAACCTCGGTCTGGAATTCTTAATGAAAAAAACTTTCTCCGACCGTCTTGACGGCGAGAATCTTAAGGACCCGCTGATGATCAAGAGTAGCTTCGCAAAAAATACTGACTGGTATTCTACGCTTACCTTCACGGTCTCCTACGAATTCAGCCAACGTTGTGCAGTGTGTCACTATAAAGAATAACGCTATGACAGAAGCTTTTAAATCTTTAATTGAAGGGATAGACCTCACCCGACTTCCAAACCATGTAGCAATGATTATGGATGGGAACGGCCGGTGGGCTAAAACCCGAGGGCTCGCAAGAAGCGACGGTCACTCGGAAGGGGTGGCAACTGTCAGACGCGTCACTGAATTTTCTTCCGACCTTGGAATAAAATATCTCACCCTTTATGCTTTCTCTACCGAAAACTGGAACCGACCGCAGGAAGAGGTAGATATGCTGATGTATCTCATAGGCTGGGCTATAGAACGTGAACTCCCGGACCTGCTCAGAAATAATGTTAAAATTCATCTCATCGGAGATATAGACCGCATCCCGGACGATGCTCGTAATAAACTCCTGCGTTGTGCCAAAGCTACCGAACATTGCACCGGACTCCATCTCTCCATGTGCCTGAGCTATTCGGCCCGATGGGAGATTACCCGTGCAGCTTCCCTGATAGCTCAAAAAGCTGTAGAAGGGGAAATAAATCCCCGTGATATTTCTGAAGAAACCTTTAACTCTTTCCTTCACACTGCCCAAACGGAAAATATCCCGGATGTAGATCTACTGATTCGCACAGGTGGGGAACTGAGAATCAGCAACTTCCTCCTATGGCAGTTAGCATACGCGGAATTATTCTTCACCCCGGTGCTCTGGCCGGAATTCTCCAAACGGGATTATGCCGATGCAATCCGCGATTTCCAAAGGAGACAACGACGATTCGGTCGTACCGGTGAACAGATAGATGCTCCCAATGACTCCTCACAAACAATTAAATAAAATAATCTCCCCCTCTTCTCTCTAACCTCTTTCCTAAAAATAATACTGACCACCGCTTTAGCAGAAACTTAAATGTCGTTCTTTAATAGGATATCTCTTTTATCTCTCCTGATTCTTTTATCGCTGATATCTCTCAGCGCGTCAGCTCAGTCTGTCGCTCCGGGAGATACCGTGTATAACCCTGAAATTATCTATTCTCCCATTCCACGCACTTACGAAATCGCGGATATATCAGTCTCCGGAGTCCCGAACGTGGATGATTATGTCATAGTGGGATTCTCCGGCTTGAACGTTGGTGAAAGAATAGAGATTCCCGGAGATGCCATCACCAACGCCACAAAGCGCTTCTGGAGACAGAACCTTTATTCGCGCGTAAGAATCTCTGTGACCAAAATGGTGGGTGATAAAGTGTGGCTCAATATTGACCTTAAGCAACAGCCCCGGATGTCTGAAATGAAATTCGAGGGTGTCAAAGGGGGAGAGAAAAAGGAACTTACGGAAAAACTCGCCATGGTGCCGGGACAACAGATCACTCCCAATATCGTGGACAGAGCTAAGAAAATTATTGAACAGTATTATAGCGACAAGGGTTTCAAAAATGCTAAAGTCACTATACTTCAACAACCGGACATAAGTAATAAAGACCAGGTGATTCTCACTGTTAATGTCGACCGGCATAATAAGGTGAAAGTCCACAAGATTTATATAGATGGCAATGATGTCCTTTCTGACCGCCGCATAAAAAACACAATGAAGAAGACTAATGAAAACGGCAATCTTCTTAATCTCTTCAAACAGAAAAAATTTGTGGATTCAGACTACGCTGATGACAAGGTGAGGATTATAAGGAAGTATAACGAACTCGGTTATCGCGATGCCAGAATTGTCAGCGACTCCGTCGTGCCCTACCGGGATGGAAATGTCGATGTGCATATCACTGTAGATGAAGGCAAGAAATATTATATATCGGATATCTCCTGGGTGGGTAACACTATCTATCCAACCGAGACCTTGTCCAATCTGCTCGGCATCTACCCCGGTGATGTTTATAACCAGACACTACTTGACAAACGTACACATGAGGATGACGATGCGGTAGCGAACCTCTATCTCGATAACGGTTATCTTTTCTTCAATCTGGTTCCGATTGAGGAGAATGTGAAGGGTGACAGCATCGCTCTTCAAATGCGAATTATCGAGGGTCCGCAAGCTCGCGTGAATCGTGTGGTAATCAATGGTAACGACCAGCTCTTCGAAAAGGTTATCCGTCGTGAATTACGTGTAAAGCCAGGAGAACTTTTCTCAAAGACCGACCTTATGCGCTCGGCACGTGAAATCGCCGCATCCGGACATTTCAATCCTGAAAACATGGGTATCAATCCTCAACCCAACGAAGCCGACGGTACTGTTGATATCGTCTTCGATCTTGAATCCAAACCTAACGATAAGGTGCAGCTCTCTTTCGGTTGGGGACAGTCGGGGGTGACGGGTCAGTTAGCACTCTCTTTCAATAACTTCTCAATAAAAAATCTCTTTAATCCCTCCTCTTATAAGGGAATAATACCGCGAGGTGACGGGCAGACATTCTCAATCTCAGCCCAAACCAATGCCAAATATTACCAAAGTTATAACATTTCTTTCTTCGACCCCTGGATCGGAGGGAAGAGACCTAATTCGTTCTCTCTTTCTCTTGACTACAGCCGCGCTACCGGTATAAATTCATCTTTCTACAACAACAACTGGAGCAACGCTTATCTGCAATCTCTCTATTATCAGGGTAACAGCGGTACCAACTGGAGTTCGTATGCATACGAAAATGCTTACGACCCGAATAAAGTGCTCCAGCTTGCCGGAATATCGGTAGGTTACGGCACACGTCTTACCTGGCCTGATGATTATTTCACTTTCCAGACCTCTCTGGCTTATCGCTGGTATTATCTCAAAAATTGGGATTACCTCTATTATATGACCAATGGCACTTCCAATCAGCTTACCCTTAACTTCTCTCTTTCCCGCAACAGCATTGACAACCCTATCTATACACGCCGTGGATCACAATTCTCCGTCGACCTTATCCTGACTCCCCCGGCTTCAATGTTTGGAAAGCGTGATTGGGAAAAACTTTCTTACGAGGCAAATTACCTTAACAGCCAATCCGCAAAATCCCAACTCTATCGCTGGATTGAATATTGGAAATTAAAATTCAAATCAAAAACATTTACTCCCCTTACCGACCCGGACGGACAATGGACACTGGTGTTGATGACCCGAGCCGATTTCGCTTTGCTCGGCTCATATAACAAATATATCAAAACTCCATTCGAGACATTCTATTTCGGTGGTGACGGTATGTCGGGCAGCTATACGTATGCCACTGAAACCGTTGCAATGCGTGGTTACGAAAACGGTCAGTTCACACCCCGTTCGTACGAAGGTTACGCCTACGGAAGATTCGCTATGGAACTCCACTTCCCGTTCATGCTCCAGCCCTCTACCACTATCTATGCATTAGCTTTCGTAGAAGCCGGAAACTGCTGGACCTCAATCAAGGATTTCTCCCCGTTCAATCTCAAACGAAGTGCCGGTGTCGGAGCCCGCGTATATCTGTCTATGCTCGGATTCCTCGGTATTGACTGGGGTTATGGTTTCGATAAAGTGTGGGGACGTCGCGGTGGCAGTCAGCTTCACTTCGTGCTCGGTCAGGAGTTCTGATTCTTAACATTTTTTATCAATCTTATTTTAAACATGAATCCCTCACGGATGTCAAATTAGAAAAAATTGTTGATATGAAAAAAATATTCATCACTTTAACAGTAGCCATTTTAAGCACCCTTTGTGCCAATGCCCAGAAATTTGCGCTCGTCGATATGGAATATATCCTGAGAAATGTGCCGGCTTACGAAATGGCTAACGAACAACTCAACCAAGTGTCTCAGCGCTGGGAAAAGGAGGTTACCGAACTTTCCAAAGCTGCTGAAACCCTCTATAAAAACTATCAGTCAGAAATGGTGTTCCTCACCGATGACCAGAAGAAAAAACGTGAAGAGGAGATTGTAGCAAAAGAGAAAGAGGTAACTGACACCCGCTACAAATACTTCGGTCCGGAGGGTGAACTTTATAAAAAACGCCAGTCACTGATGAAACCCATTCAAGAGGATGTTTACAATGCCGTAAAGGCTGTGGCGGAAGAGAAAGGTTACCAGACAATCTTTGATCGCGCCAGCTCCCAAAGCATAGTTTTCGCTTCCCCAAGGATAGATGTAAGCAATGATGTGCTTGCTAAATTGGGATATTCAAAATAATTCACTAATTTTGTCGCAATTTTCAGCACTCCTCTTAATCCGGAGTCAACACAAATAAAATAATTATTTATCATGATAAAGAAAATTTTCTTGGCTCTTGCCATCCTTACTCCCCTCTTTGCCTCTGCGCAAACTCTGAAAATCGGTCTCGTGGATACTAATTCAGTTATCGCTGCCATGCCGGAAACCACAGCAGCCCAGAATTCACTCACCGAACTGAGAAATAAATGTGAGGCGACTTACAATAAACTCGGTGAAGAACTCAAACGCAGCTACGATGAGTTCCAGAAAATGTCTGACAATGAACTGCCGGCTATCCGCGATCAGAAAGCCCGCGAAATTCAGGACCAACAGCAGAAACTTCAGGTCTTCGAACAGCAGAGCATGGCGGACCTCCAGAAAAAACAAGAGGAGCTTATGCAACCCGTTATCGCAAAAGTGCGCTCTGCAATCGAATCTGTAGGTCGCGAAAATTCTTTCAGTCTTATCCAGGATAACGCTCAGCAAATCACTCTCTATTTCGCTGACCCCGTTGTGGACATTACTCCCCTGGTGAAAGCTAAACTCGGTCTCAAATAATTCAAGATTCACTTATAAGGCGGTGTGTGTGTTAACGACCTCCTTTTTGCTATAACTGAGGGTGTGTCAATCTTTTTGACACACCCTCTAAGGTTTATGTGATATATTCCGGAAATCATCCATCGGTCTGCAACATTTAATCCGCTTTTATATCTCTGAGAAATAATATTCCTGTTATGTCCCACCTTACTCCAGGACCCATCGGGGTCTTTGACTCCGGATACGGAGGCCTTACTATCCTGAAGGAGATAAAGAATCTTCTGCCGGAGTATGACTTCCTGTATTTTGGTGACAACGCTCGCGCTCCGTATGGGGAAAGATCGTTTGATGTAGTCTACGATTTTACTCTCCAGGCTGTACGTCTTCTCTTTGAGCGCGGATGCAATCTGATTATCCTCGCTTGCAACACTGCTTCTGCCAAAGCCCTGAGAACTATTCAACAAAATGACCTTCCACTTATTAATCCGCTCAAAAGAGTCCTCGGGGTGATTATTCCTACGGTGGAAGCTCTCGGTTCCCTTTCCGGCTCAGGACATATCGGAGTGCTCGCAACTCCCGGAACCATCAATAGCCATTCCTACGCTATCGAAACAAAAAAGCTTTTTCCAGATATGACAGTCACCGAACAAAGCTGTCCAATGTGGGTGCCATTAGTGGAAAACGGGGAAGCTGACAAGCCGGGAGCGGATTACTTCGTAAAAAAATATCTGAACAATATCCTCTCCGCAGACCCCGAAATTGATACCCTACTGCTCGGTTGTACCCATTACCCGCTTCTTCTCCCCAAAATCAACTTTTTTATCCCCAAAAACGTTAAAGCAGTAACTCAAGGGAGGATTGTCGCAGAAAGTCTTAAAGATTATCTGCTACGCCATCAATATATGAATGAAGCTTGCTCCAAAAATGGTACGCTTGAATTCCTGACCTCCGAGAATCCCGAAAAATTCGATTCTCTCGCTTCCCTCTTTCTCTCTCGACCGGTGGCATCTTCGCGGGTCACCCTTCTTTAATAACATTGATAAAAGCTATTTATAGCTTCTTATCCAAATTTTTTTTATTGTAGGAAATAATGTCAGCTATATTGTTTTAGCGGCATAAAACCTCTGGAGATTATTTATTGACTGAAACTGTTAAAAACTCTGTGCAACTATGAGTATTCAAGATATCAAAGAAAAAATAAGGAATTGCGCCTCAAACGAAGAGGCTGTGTCGATTCTCACTGACTATATCAAACAAAATCCACAGGATGACGAAGCGTACACAATGCGTGGAATGAAATATTGGGGCTTGGGGCAGAGAGCTAACGCAATCAATGACTATCTGCAAGCTATCGAAATAAACCCTGACAGCAAAGCCAGACTCGCGCTCAAAGCCACAAACGAAATCCTTGACTATTATAACAAAGATCTCTATAATCCCTAATCAATCCCTAATCACATCCCCCTTCCCTAACCCTCTTCTTTTATCTCACCAGATACAGTCGTTCGTTGCTCCAGCCACGTGTAATGTTCCGTATGTACAACTTCGTTAATCCCAAACCCTTCCCGGCACGTGCCAGAACCTCACGAATCACTTCACTGACATTGCGGGCACCCTCAATGAAAAGGTCGATTATTTTCTCCCCATTGACACATAAGCGTACATAGACCCTGTCACTCTCTTCTATATGGTTGTGCTGAATTGACTTAAATCCGTTATTCATAATCTTTCTTTTAATGCAAAATTATTTTTTGAAACTGCCAATAATTTGCATTACCTTCTTAACAAATATTAAATATCAGAAAATTTTGATATATCACGAAAAAAAATTAATTTTGTAGTGCAAACGCTCTCCATCAATGGGCAGAAATGGTGGAATGGTAGACACGAAGGACTTAAAATCCTTTGGCCATTGCGGCTGTGTGGGTTCGAGTCCCACTTTCTGTACAACGAGGCTGTGCCAAAATGAAAATTTTGACGCAGCCTCTTAGATTTATTACAATGGGGTTGAGGTCCTGTTATGACTCATCCCCTTTAAAATTTTCTTAATTCCCTTTTTTACAACGTCATTCTATTATCTTTTCTAAAATGAGTGCAGTCTTTGTTAAACTCCCTGATTCTGATCCAATCCGACCTCTTCCCTTCTATCTCGCTATGGAGGAATGGATTGCACGCAAAGCACCTACAGGCGACTATTTCTTTATGTGGCAGGTTAAACCTACTGTGATTTTCGGTCGAAATCAACAAATTGAGAAGGAGGTAAATATCCCCTATTGTACTCTTCACGGGATTGAATTCTATCGCCGTAAGAGCGGGGGTGGATGCGTATTCGCCGACATGGATAACATTATGTTCTCATACATTACTCCTGCCGATGAAGTGCAAACAACATTTCGGGAATACACAGGTCTGGTAGCGGCTATGCTTCGCTCCTTAGGCCTGAACGCTGAAGCCGGGGGCAGAAATGATGTGTTGATTGATGGGAGGAAAGTTTCCGGAAACGCTTTCTATCATATTCCGGGACGAAGCATCGTGCATGGAACAATGCTGTATTCTACGGATATGTCACACATGCTTAATGCTATAACTCCTTCCCGTTCCAAACTGGAGTCGAAACAGGTTAAATCCGTGGCGTCACACATCACTACGATTTCAGAGCATCTTCCCGACCTCAATATAGAAGACTTCAAGAAATATACAGCTGACTATATTACGGATAGGGTGTGGAACTTAACAACAGAGGATATCCGGGAAATTGAGGAGTTGGCAAGACCTTACTTCTCTCCTCTTTGGATTGCCGGACATTCCAAAGGTTCCTTTACCGGTGAACTGACCCGTATCGAGGGTGCCGGGGAATTTGCAGTGCTGATGACTACAGATTCTGACGGAAAGATATCGGAACTAAACCTGCTTGGGGATTACTTCCCTATACAAGACACTGATTCTATGCTCCTTGAGAAACTTAAAGGAGTTCTTCCCATCCGGGAGGAACTGACAAAAGCTCTAATGGGGATTAAAGTCAATGAAATCATCAGCGGTCTGTCTAACGAACACCTTATAGAACTAATCACAAAGGTAAAAGGGGAAGATAATGGTGAATGACAGCAGTAATTTCACTGACCGGGAAATATTGAGCCGTGCTGAACTCCTCTTGGGGGAAGAGGTGATGCAACGCCTTGGCAATATTAAGGTCATTATATTCGGTATAGGGGGTGTCGGCTCCTGGTGTGCTGAATCTTTGGTGCGTACCGGGGTGAAAAACCTTACTATAGTTGACAGCGATTGCGTTGCGGTCTCAAATATCAATCGCCAACTCATGGCTACTACCCGGACTGTGGGTGAAGAAAAAGTTGCAGCTATGCGCAACCATCTCCTTACCATCCTCCCGGATGCCGATATCAAACCGGTTTCAGCATCCTTCTCTTCCGAGAATGTCTCTGATTTTCATCTGGATCAATATGATGTGGTGATTGATGCAATAGATTCCCTGAAGGATAAGGTGGCTCTGATTGATACGGCTACCCGGTTGAAGTGTAAATTTTATTCCTCAATGGGGGCTGCACTAAAATGCGATCCCTCCCGTATAAAGGTTGCTGAATTCCGTAAGGTCACCGGATGTCCTCTGGCCCGTGCCTTACGAAACCGTTTTAAGAAAATGGGGTATTTCCCGAGAAGGAAATTCCTTTGTGTCTATAGTGATGAACTTCTCGAAAACAGTGGTTTGGATGTGTTGGAGTGTACCGACAACTCAGCCGACCTCGCACGCAAAGCATCAATCAATGGCTCACTGATGCATATCACCGCTATCTTCGGACTTACTCTCGCTGGATTGGTGGTGGATGATATTCGGAAATCTAAAATTTAATCTATGGCTGCTTTTTATACAATTCTTCTTTTAGTCATCTCAAATATTTTCATGACTCTCGCATGGTATGGACATCTCAAAATGCAAGACCTGAAATGGATTAACAATACTACGCCCCTGATAGTGGTAATTCTGATATCGTGGGGAATCGCTCTTATGGAATATTGTTGTCAGGTTCCCGCCAACCGTATGGGTTTCAACGGGAATGGAGGTCCATTCACTCTCATGCAGCTCAAAGTAATCCAAGAAGCTATTACACTTGTGATTTTCACGGTTTTTACTGTGGTCTTCTTTAAGGGAGAACAGTTGCACTGGAACCATTTCGCTGCTTTCGTATGCCTGATTGCCGCAGTATACCTGGTTTTTATGAAATAAATTTGCAAACTATGATACAGGAAATTAAAGATTTCAATAAAAAATTTGTCGAATCTGAAGGGTATCTCCGTTTCGCCACTGACAAATATCCCGATAAAAAGATTGCTATCGTCACCTGCATGGACACCCGACTGGTTGAACTTCTTCCGGCTGCATTAGGATTACGCAACGGTGATGTCAAAATCATCAAGAATGCAGGCGCAACGATTACTAACCCTTTCGACTCTACAATGAGATCTCTGCTTATCGCCGTCTATGAGTTAGGGGTGAATGAGATTATGGTGATCGGACATACCGGGTGTGGCGTGCAGGGTATGGATGCGTCCCACATGCTTGAAATTATGAAAGAGCGTGGTGTAAGTCAGGAACATATCACTCTTATGGAGCATTGTGGAATCAATCTGCGCGAATGGCTCCACGGAT
>CAZDWB010000039.1:0-18131 GCA_964509225.1 uncultured Sangeribacter sp. | reverse complement strand
TAATATTAGCGCTCCTACTATTAGGATGTTTTACACTTCCTTCCTTTGCACAGACGGATGGAAACGATGACGATTATATCCCTGTTTTGGAGGAGGGGAAAACCTGGTACTATTTAATCGCTGCACAAATTGACTTTCATTATGGTGATAAAGAATTTGATGGAAAAAGTGAGGGATGTTTTGCCTTAACTATTCATGGTGATTATGAGTATAGTGGAAACAGGTGGAAGGGAGTATATCTTTCTTATAAAGAAAGGATGAGCCCATTTCCGATAGTATTCTTAAGAGAAGAGGATCGAGAAGTATTTTTATTGTGTAGAGATGATATACTTTCTCCGGAAGAGGTTAATGTTATGGATAAATATTTTCAGGATATTCCTTGTTGCCTTCAAAGAGTATTAGCAACTTTCTATTCAAAAGTAAAAGATGATGTATTTCCCAATGGTTTGAAAGTTCTTTCTTTTAAAAAGAAATTTCAATATTTAGTTTTAGATGAAAGTAATTCATATCTATTAGAAGATGTTTTTACTACTTATGATAAGGGTGATGATGTAGAAAAAAAAGAAAGAACGGCTTATTGCTACCTTTTCTATCCGGATTTTAGCTACAAAGAATCAATAAAACCGTATGATTTAACTTTAGGAGAATATAATTTACTCATAGATAAAGATGAAGAATATTTCAAAGAATCAAAACTTTTTTCAATATATCAAGACAAAGAACCTTGCGATATAACAGGATATTTAAACGGTTATAGCTTTTATTTTGGACAAGCACATAAATTAATCCTTTTGGAGGGTATCGGCTTTACTCATATATCATTTTTTTCTACTATCCTATTGTTTGATGTTGTTGAAGATATGCATTTGACTCCCTCATCCTGGCTTCTATTTGTGACTGACTCTACTGGAAATATAGTGTGGGGTAGTGAAAAAGCAAAAGAAACGTATTACGAGCTTTTGAGTGGAACAAATACAATAGGAGATGATAATATCAAATTTACGATTGTAGGAGAGGAAGTATTAATAAATACATTAGAATCAAAGGGGAATTTCTGTCTTAACACTATCGATGGCACAAAGATTGCAGAATATCCGATAACGGGAATCAATGAGGAACGAATTTCGATTGCAAACCTTAACAAGGGGGTTTATATCGCCACACTTGAAGCCGGAGGTCGCACCATAACCCGCAAATTCGTAAAGTGAAGGTAAGTCATAAGTCAGCGTGACGACTAACGAAATGGAGGGTGTGACAAAATTTTCATTTTGACACACCCTCCTAATTTTTATTATGCTTAAAAGTTAAAACTGCTTTTGGATTTTCGGTGTAAATTATTTGATTACCCCGAGTTTCTTGCCAACCTTAATGAAGGCATTGATAGCACGGTCGAGCTGCTCGCGGTTATGACCGGCAGAGAGTTGAACTCTGATTCGGGCCTCCCCTTTCGGTACTACTGGATAATAGAATCCGGTGACGAATACTCCCTCTTTTTGCATCTCAGCTGCAAATTCCTGAGAAAGTTTCGCATCGTAAAGCATCACGGCACATATAGCACTCTGAGTAGGCTTAATGTCGAAACCTGCCTCTATCATCTTGTCGCGGAAATAATTAACATTCTCCATCAGCTTGGTATGAAGATCGTCATTCTCCTTGAGCATCTTGAACATTTCCAATGAGGCACCCACAATTGATGGAGCAACTGAGTTGGAGAAGAGATAGGGACGTGAACGCTGACGCAGCATGTCTATAACCTCTTTGGGACCGGTGGTGAATCCACCCATAGCTCCACCAAACGCCTTACCCAGAGTACCGGTAAAGATGTCAATCTTTCCGTAGCAGTCAAACTGTTCGGCAACACCGTGACCTGTAGGACCAACCACACCTGCTGAGTGACTTTCGTCAACCATTACAAGCGCACCATATTTCTCCGCGAGCGCACAGATTTTATCCATCGGAGCTACATTGCCGTCCATAGAGAACACACCGTCAGTGGCGATGATGATATGACGTGCTCCGGCCTCTTTTGCCTCTTTCAGACAACGCTCCAGATCCGCCATATCTGCATTTTTGTAACGATAACGTTTTGCCTTGCACAAACGCACCCCGTCAATAATAGATGCATGATTGAGAGAATCCGAGATGATTGCATCCTCTTCAGTGAAGAGAGGTTCGAAAAGACCACCGTTGGCATCAAAGCAGGCTGCATAGAGGATTGTATCTTCTGTCTTGAAATAATCGCTGATAGCAGCTTCAAGTTCCTTGTGAAGATCCTGTGTTCCGCAGATGAATCGGACAGATGACATGCCATAACCACGACGATCCATAGCCTTCTTGGCTGCCTCTATCAAACGGCTGTTGTCAGCAAGTCCGAGATAGTTGTTGGCACAGAAGTTAAGAACTTCCCCTTCTGTATTGGCAACTTCAATGTCTGCTTTCTGGGGAGTGACGATAATACGTTCATTCTTGTAGAGTCCGGCATCCTTGATGTCTTGAAGCTCTTTGGTGAGATGGGCTTTGAAATCAGCGTACATAATATTAGATTTTTCTTCTTTTATAATAACTTAGATTATTGATAATTAAAAAATTATCTCATAACCATTTTTTATCCTTCAATATTTTTTTCAAAGTTATAACATTTTTCCCAAGATTTAAACTAATTTTGTAGAAAAATAATCGAACCTTCAACCTAATTCAAAAGAACATCATGAAAAACGTCTTGATTATCGGCGCTACCGGTCAGATTGGTTCTGAACTTACTATGCGCCTGCGTAAGGAATATCCCGGTTCTGATATTGTTGCCGGATATATCAAAGGTGCCGAACCTAAAGGGGAACTTCTGGAGAGCGGTCCGAGTCATGAGGTTGACATCACCAACGCCGGTCAGATTGCCGAAGCTGTAGAAAAATATAATATCGACACCATTTATAACCTCGCTGCTCTCCTGAGCGCTGTGGCGGAAGCTAAACCTCAACTCGCTTGGAAAATCGGTGTCGGTGGTCTTTATAACACGCTTGAAGTAGCCCGTGAAAAGGGTTGTGCGGTTTTCACCCCCTCTTCTATCGGCTCTTTCGGTCCGGACACCCCACATGACCACACTCCTCAAGACACAATTCAACGTCCCCGGACCATTTATGGTGTTACTAAAGTGACCGGTGAAATGCTCTCCGACTATTATGCTTCACGTTTCGGAGTAGACGCGCGTTCCGTTCGTTTCCCGGGGCTTATCTCATACGTAGCTCCTCCGGGTGGCGGAACTACTGACTATGCTGTCGATATCTACTATGCGGCTGTTAAGGGAGAAACTTTTAAATGCCCCCTTAAACCCGGCACATTCATGGATATGATGTATATGCCTGATGCTCTTCGTGCGGCTATCGAAATCATGGAAGCCGATCCCGAAAAGTTTATCCATCGCAACTCATTCAACATCGCTTCAATGAGTTTCGACCCCGAAATTATTTACAATAAAATCAAGGAGTATGTTCCCGATTTCAAGATGGAATATGAACTTGACCCCTTGCGCCAGCGAATTGCCGATTCCTGGCCCGACAGTCTCGATGACTCTTGCGCACGCAACGAATGGGGATGGAAACCGGAATATGACCTGGACGCGATGACCAAGGATATGCTTTTCCATTTGCGTGAGAAATTTAATCTTCCTCAAAAATAAACTTTCAAAAATATTTATTAATGAGGGGTTAAGTCGGTCCTTTCCCGTCTTAACCTCTTATTTTTTTAGTTTGGAAACTTTTTTTTAAATTTTAGTTTTACTATCTTTGCACCCGATTTTCGGTTGTCGGATTAATCCCTCCAAACATCCTTACGTAATGTCTCAGAAGATTCTCGATCACAAAGCGCTTTCGGATATCCATTCCCAAGTCACTGAAATGCTTATGCTTCATGGATTTAAAGCTACAACAATGGATGCTGTAGCAGCAAAGCTGGGCATTTCAAAACGTACATTGTACGAAATTTTCGGCTCAAAAGATCAAATGCTCCGCGAATCTCTTGAAGCACAAGCTCAACTTCATCAAGCCTATATTAACGACATCATCAAGGATTCTCAAAATGCAATGGAGGGTCTGATAAAAGCTTTCCGTTATCATCACCATTGGCTCGATAGAGCAAACGTTAACTTCTTTCGCGATCTGGACCGTCTCTATTCCCATATTCGGAAGGATTACGACAGGGAATATGCTGAACGTGAAAAGCAATTTCTCCGATATATAGATCGTGGGGTGAGCGAAGGTGTTTTCCGCAAAGATATCGATCATCGGATATACCTTAAGTTGATGAATATACAGATGGAATCCCTGAAAAGGATGGAAGAAAATTTCCCACCGGATATCACGATACCCAAAGCAACTGAATACATTATATTAGGTTTCCTGCGTTCTTTAGCTACGGAGAAAGGGATGAAAATGATTGAGGAGTGTGCGGCTAACACCCTTTTTAATACCAACAATAACATTATAAAAGATTAAGAAGAAAAAAATAATGAGATATGAAACAATTTAATCGTTACCGTAAGATGGTAGCTACGACTGCACTGCTTCTTGCCTCGTCACTACTTATCCCACCTGGCTTAAAGGCCCGCACAGAGGGGAATGTTAATCAGACTGCAGTCCCCGATGATTCAATTGTGTCTACCGCTGTCGCTAACCAATCACTCGTACTGTCGCGAGATGAATGTATCATGATAGCGCTACAATCGAGTCCTACCATTAAAGTCAAGGATCTTGAAATCAAGCGTCTCGAATATGCGAAGAAAGAGACTTCGTCAGGTCTGTTCCCGACAATTGATTTTTCAGCAGCCTACCAGAGAGCTATCGAACTGCAGACGATAAGAATGAATATGGGTGGGCAAAGTCAAAGTCTGAAGATGGGCTCCGACAACACCTGGAATCTGGGATTTAATGCGACTCTACCCATTATTGCACCAACTCTCTGGAAAGCTATTAAGCTCAGTGATACACAGATTCTTGCCTCCCTGGAAGATGCGAGAGCTTCACGTATTGATATGGTGAATAATATTAATAAAGCATATTACGCTTGGTTACTCGCAATTGCTTCACGTGATGTTATTAAACAAAACTATGAACTCGCAAAACTTACAGCCTCAATATTCGAGCAGCAGTTCAAAGCCGGAACTGCTACAGAGTATGATGTGCTACGCTCATCGGTTCAGGTTAAAAATGTTGAACCTGAACTCCTTCAGGCAGACATCTCAGTGAAACAATGCGCTCTCCAACTTAAAGTTCTGATGGGGATGGATTATATGGTGGATATTGCTCCAAATGTAACACTCAAAGAGATGCAGCAGGAGATGTATGGATATGAGTTAGGTAGAGAGCGCTCTCTTGCCGATAACTCTTCACTCCGCTCTCTTGACATTCAAAAGAAACTGCTTTCGCAAAATGTTGAGCTAAAAAAGCTCGCGTGGGTTCCCACTTTAGGCGCATCGTTCAATATCTCCTGGCTTTCGCTGAGTAATGGGAATGCACTGAAAAATCAGCAATTCAATCCATACTCAACTGTAGCTCTTCAGCTTTCCGTGCCTATTTTCTCAGGAGGCTCAAAACTCTATGCACTCCGCCAGTCTGAAGTTCAGCTCAAAGAGATTGGGCTTCAAAGGGAAAACCTCGTCAATTCACTCAATATGCAGATAGAGCTCGCTTTAGATAATATTTCACGCGAGATAAAACAAATTTCCTCTTCTGAAGAGAGTGTAAAGCAAGCTGAAAAAGCACATAGCATCATGCAACGGAGTTTTGAAATCGGAGCCGCCTCATATCTCGACCTCCGCGACAGTGAGCTTGCTGAAACCACATCAAAATTAGCTTACTATCAAACCATCTATAATTATCTCGTATCTTCTTCTGAACTTGATATGTTGATAGGACGTGATTTTCAGATAAACAATAATAGTGAAACCCCTAATATCTCCAAATAAGTGACTATGTCAACGAAATCAATTAAACTTATCGGTGCATTCCTTATTCCTCTCTCTCTTGGAATCGCTTCCTGCTCTTCAGATAAGGGCGAAACAAAAGAAAAAGATGAAAAACCGGTAGTGAAAGTAGAAACCGTAAATCAACGGCTTGTTGACCAGAATGCTACTTATACAGCCACAGTAGAGGCCGATATCGTTAATAATATATCCTCCTCTGTTCCAAATCGCATCAGGCAAATCAATGTTGACGAAGGGATGCTTGTATCTGCCGGACAAGTACTTGTTGTGCTTGACGATGTCAACGCAGTTACTTATCAGACTCAGGTAGATAACGCTAAAGCAAACCTACGCAATGTTCAAACCAACTATGACCGTGCTTTAGAGCTCTACAACATAGGGGGCGGCACCAAACAGAACGTGGATCAGATGGAGACTCAGCTGATTAACGCACGGAATTCTCTGGCTGCCGCTGAACGCACTCTTCGAAATTCGAAAGAGAATACCGTGCTGACAGCTCCAATATCCGGTGTTGTTACAGCCCGTAATTATGACCCGGGAGATATGACCGGTAATCTCCCCATTCTTACCATTGCCAAGGTTAATCCTGTCAAGATTGTGATTAATGTCCCTGAGAGTGAACTCTCAAGAGTACACAAAGGGATGCCGGCTGAGATACGTTTCGATACATACGGAGATGCCACTTTCCCCGGAGTAATCACCATGATATCCCCTACGGTAAATGCACAAAGCCGCACTTTTGGTGTGGAAATAACCATGGCAAATTCGGATAGCCGCGTGCTTCCGGGAATGTTCGGAAGAGTAACCCTGAATCTTGGACAGGCCGAACATGTAGTAGTTCCCGACCAGGCTGTCGTTAAAATGCCCGGAGCCGGTGCCCACTATGTCTACACTTATGCCAATGGAAAAGTGTCATATAATAAAGTGGAACTTGGTCAACGCCTCGGGGATGCGTATGAAATCCTTTCAGGCGTAGAGGATGGTGCCCAGGTAGTAATTTCCGGACAGTCAAAACTTGCCAACGGGATGGAGGTTACGGTTGCCAACTCTAAATCCAAATAATATACAGTGAGTGTAATATCAGAGAGTAATCTTTTAAAACTTATTTTATTATGAGTCTATATGGAGCGGCTGTGAAGCGACCTATTATGACTACACTCTGTTTCGTGGCGGTCATAATTCTCGGTATCTTCTCATTTGCCAAACTGCCGATTGACCTCTACCCGGACATTGACACCAATACCATCATGGTAATTACCATGTATCCCGGTGCAAGTGCCGAAGATATAGAGCAGAATGTAACCAAGCCTCTTGAGAATACCCTTAACTCCGTAGAGCACCTTAAACACATCACCTCAAATTCACGGGAAAACACCTCTGTGATTACCCTTGAATTTGAATACGGTTACGACATTGATGTGCTTACAAATGATGTTCGTGACAAATTGGATATGGTGGAATCATCGTTGCCCGATGATGCAGAAAACCCTATCATCTTCAAATTTTCCACCGACATGATACCTATCTGTCTTCTCTCTGTGCAGGCAGATGAAAGTCGACAAGGTTTATATAAAATTCTGGATGATAACGTAGCAAACCCGTTGGCACGTGTTGACGGAGTCGGTTCGGTATCAATATCCGGTGCCCCGAAACGTGAGATTCATGTATATACGGATCCCAATCGTCTGGAGGCATATAATATTTCGGTGGAAACCATTGCTTCCATTGTAGGAGCCGAAAATAAAAATGTGCCTGGTGGTTCCTTTGATATCGGCTCCAACACTTACGCTCTCCGCGTTCAAGGTGAATTCAAGGATGCTTCCGAAATGGAAAATATTGCTGTGGGTGTTCATAACGGGAGTATTGTATATCTGAAGGATGTAGCACGGGTAGTAGATTCCCTTGAAGAGCGTACTCAGCAGACTTTCAACAATGGCAAAGAGGGAGCAATGATTATCATCCAGAAGCAGAGCGGTGCCAATTCGGTGGAAATTTCCGAGAAGGTAATGAAAATGCTTCCAAAATTGCAGAAAAGTCTCCCTTCGGATGTGAAATTGGGGGTTATTGTCGATACTTCCGACAATATCCGCAACACCATAGCCTCTCTCGAAGAGACCGTGCTTTATGCTCTTCTCTTCGTAATGATTGTGGTGTTCCTATTCCTTGGCCGCTGGCGTGCGACAATGATAATTGTCATTACAATCCCCGTTTCATTGATTGCATCGTTCATCTATCTCTTCGCTACCTGCAACTCCCTGAATATCGTTTCACTTTCGGCACTCTCCATCTCTATAGGTATGGTGGTCGATGATGCTATTGTGGTGCTGGAAAATGTAACTACACATATTGAGAAGGGGGCTGATCCCCGTCAGGCAGCCGTTCATGGAACTAACGAAGTTGCAATTTCCGTTATCGCATCTACATTGACGCTGATAGCTGTTTTCTTCCCCTTGACTCTGGTTACCGGTATGACGGGCGTCCTTTTCCGACAGTTGGGCTGGATGGTGACAATTATGATGATTATCTCCACCACTTGCGCTCTTTCACTCACCCCGATGTTATGTAGCCAGTGGCTGAGACGTCAGACTACTCATTCAAAACTTTATACCAAGTTTTATTCACCAATAGAGCATGCTCTCGACCGGTTCGATTCCGGCTATGCCCGATTGTTAGGGAAGGTTGTGGCTCACAAGACTGTGACTATAGTTGTGTGTCTTGGCATCTTTGTCGGCTCCCTTTTCCTGATGAAATTCGTGGGTACTGAGTTTTTCCCGACTCAGGATAATGGTCGAATCGGTGTTTCTCTCCAGCTCCCCATAGGTTCACGCGTGGAACTTGCTCAGGATGTGACTCACCGGCTGGATTCCGTCTGGCGAAAACATTATCCCGAAATTAAAGTATCCAACTACACTGTTGGTCCGGCAAGTTCTGACAACACATACGCTTCTCTTCAGGACAATGGCGCCCATATCATCTCCATGAATATCTCTCTTTCTGACCCCGGAGATCGTAAACGTGGCATTAAGGAGATCGCTGACGGTATGCGTCATGACATAGATCGTGAATTCCCTGAATTCAAAAAAGTTCAGGTTAACGTCGGTGGTGGTCGCGGTCAAGGTATGGGTGGACAATCCACCGTCGACTTTGAAATATACGGTTATGATTTCACACAGACTGATTCCGTGGCCCAACAGCTGAAAAGTATACTCCAGGGGATTCCGGGCACTGCCGATATCACAATCTCCAGGTCAGATTACCAACCTGAGTATCAAGTGGATTTCGACCGCGAAAAATTGGCTCTCTATGGTCTTAATCTACAAACCGCCGCTTACTATCTGCGTAATCGTATAAATGGTGCAACTGCTTCAAGATTCCGTGAAGACGGCGAGGAATATGATATAAAAGTGATGTATGACCCTGAAAACCGCACCACAATTTCAGATATTGAAAATATCACCATCTATACACCCTCCGGAGCCGGTGTAAAACTCAAAGAACTCGGTAAGGTTGTTGAGCGTTTCACTCCTCCTACCATTGAGCGTAAAGACCGTGAACGACTCATCACTGTTTCAGCCGTGGTGGATGGTGTACCTCTTTCTCAAGTCGTTACCGAAGCCGAGCTTAAAATTGATGAACTTCATTTACCTTCCGGTATTTCCATTGGATTGGCGGGAAGCTATGAGGATCAGCAAGATTCATTCAAGGACCTCCTGACTCTCGGTGTGCTAATCATCATCTTGGTCTACATCGTGATGGCTGCTCAGTTTGAATCACTCACCTATCCGGGCATAATTATGACCTCACTTCTATTCGCTTTCTCCGGTGTGTTCATAATCCTTTGGATTACCGGCCATACATTGAATGTGATGTCAATGATTGGGGCAATAATGCTCATCGGTATCGTGGTTAAGAATGGTATTGTGCTAATCGACTATATCACCCTCAATCGTGAGCGAGGGATGTCAATACGCAAAGCTGTGATTGATGGTGGTCGTTCCCGCCTGCGTCCGGTAGTAATGACTACACTCACAACTATTCTGGGAATGGTGCCGATGGCTGTGGGTTCAGGACAAGGTGCCGAGATGTGGCAACCGATGGGTACTGCTGTTATCGGTGGATTGACCTTCTCTACTATCCTCACCCTCCTTTTTGTTCCGGTTCTTTATTGTGTATTTGCCGGTAAAGGGGTGAAAAATGTGCGTAAGAAATTGCGTAGACTTCATGAGAAAAAAACTCCTAAAACACTCAATCAATGAAAGCAATATTTATAGCATACGATCAGGCACATCATGAAAGGATAGTGGATATCCTGACCCGTAACAATTGCCGTGGATTCACATCTTTCGGGTCAGTTCAAGGACGAGGAAGCAAAACGGGAGATCCACACTATGGGTCTCACGCATGGCCTTCGTTAGCCTCTGCCATTCTGACCATGGTAGATGATTCACAGGTGGATAACCTTTTAAAACGGTTGCATACACTCGATGAGCAACATCCCCTCCTGGGACTCCGTGCATTCGTGTGGCAAATAGAGCAATCAATCTAAAAGTCACTTCCACAATACTATATCCTCTAAGAGATATACCGGTCTGATCGGAAGAAACCTCAAACATATCTAACCAAACTCTTTAGCGTGCCCTTTTGAGGAGGACACGCTAATTTTTTTACACTCTAATATAAATTCTGCAGATTTTTTGTTAATTTTGCATATTATAGTCATCTCACCACTATTACAGGTGTTAAGATGCTTATTGATTGATATATCGCTATGCTTGAAAAAATAAATAAACTTAAAGCTGAGATTGAGAATCTTTCAGCCTCTTCACCGGAAGCGGTAGAACAGATTCGTATCAAATATCTAAGTAAGAAGGGTGAAATTTCCGCACTTATGGCTGATTTTCGCTCCGTGCCGTCTGAAATGAAGCGCGAACTCGGTGTTCGGCTCAATGAGCTTAAAAATGAAGCTACTGAGAAGATTAACCGTCTGAAGGAGAATCTATCAGCAAAAGCTGACAATGATGCTAATCAAATTGACCTTACCCGCACTCCATCTCCCGTACCATTCGGAACCCGCCATCCCCTCTCCTTAGTCAAGAATGAGATACTCTCTATCTTCGCTTCTATGGGTTTCACCATTGCTGAAGGTCCGGAAATTGAAGATGACTGGCATGTATTCTCCTCACTCAACTTCCCGGCAGACCATCCGGCTCGTGATATGCAGGACACCTTCTTTATAGCACGCAATCCTGCCGATGTTCTTCTACGCACTCACACTTCTTCTGTGCAAACCCGGGTTATGGAGAAGACGCAACCCCCCATCCGTATCGTATGCCCCGGAAGGGTCTATCGCAACGAGGCTATCTCTGCGCGTGCCCACTGCTTCTTCCATCAGGTGGAGGGACTTTATATTGATAAAAATGTAAGCTTCGCTGATCTCAAACAGGTGCTTCTGCAGTTTGCACGACAGATGTTCGGACCGGAAACCAAAATTCGTCTCCGACCCTCCTACTTCCCCTTCACAGAGCCATCAGCTGAAATGGATATTTCTTGCGACATTTGCGGTGGAAAAGGTTGTGCATTCTGTAAAGGCACAGGATGGGTTGAAATTCTCGGATGCGGAATGGTAGACCCCAATGTGCTCCGCGATTGCGGCATAGACCCGGAAATATATTCCGGTTATGCATTCGGTATGGGTATCGAACGTATCACAAACCTAAAATATAAAGTGAAGGATTTGCGACTGTTTTCTGAAAATGATGTCCGCTTCCTTCATGAATTCGATGCCGCCAAATGACAATAAAGCAGAGATATGAAGGGGTATTGGCTCGATTTGAAGAAATCATGCCTGATCCTAAAACAGAACTTAACTATGATACCCCGTTTCATCTCCTGATTGCAGTTATCCTGTCGGCTCAATGTACCGACAAACGTGTAAATATTGTCACTCCTCCCCTATTTGAAGCTTTTCCCACCCCTTCTTCGCTTGCGCAGGCAAGTGAAGAAGAGGTGTTTAATTTTATTAAAAGCGTTACATTCCCTAATAACAAAACGCGCCACCTGATAAAGGCAGCACGTATGATTGTGGATGATTTTAATGGGGAAATTCCTCCCGACATCGACCAACTCATTAAAATTCCAGGGGTGGGAAGAAAAACAGCCAATGTAATACTCTCTGTTGTCTGGCAGAAAGCTGCAATGGCTGTTGATACACATGTTTTCAGAGTCAGCAACAGAATAGGACTCACCAAAAATTCAAAAACACCACTCGCCACAGAGAAAACACTTACAAGATACATCCCTGCCGAGATACTGCATAAGGCTCACCATTGGCTCATTCTACATGGCAGATACGTCTGCAAGGCTCGTAAACCTGAATGTTCGAACTGTCAGATACGCGAATATTGCGCCTCCTTTTCCAAATAAACGTATTACCTTATTGATAGAGAAACCTCTTGATGCTTCGCTTGGGGGTCTTTTCAAATTCTTCCTCAAATATTTTTATCGCTGAAATTTTGCTGTAAGCAGGCATCTCGGAATTGAGATTTTTCAAATTCTCTTCCATCTGTGATTCCAATCCTGCCCGATCCAATGGTTGCGCATCCAGTGCCTCAACATCCGGATACACCAGACCTACCAATTTACCGTTCTTCTCCACAATCAGAGATTCTCCCACGTAGGGCATATTATTTAACACTGCCTCTATCTCTTCAGGATAGATATTTTGTCCGGATGGTCCAAGAATCATGGTCTTACTTCTGCCGGAGATAGAAACGTATCCCTCTTCATCGATACGGCACATATCTCCCGTATTCATCCAGCCATCAGGAAGAAGCACCTCCTCGGTTGCCTTCGGATTCTTATAATATCCCTGCATTACATTCGCTCCGCGTACCCACAGGTTTCCGGGTATATTTTGTTCGTCAGGGGAATCAACTTTCATCTCCATTCGGGTAACACATTTACCCACACTCCCTATCTTCACTTCTGAAGGAGAAATATAGGTCAACAGAGGACCGCACTCTGTCATGCCGTAACCGACTGTATAAGGGAAGCCTATTCTCTTTAGCAGACGCTCTACATCTGTATTTAACGGCGCTCCTCCAATGATGAGTTCCTTAACTTCTCCTCCCAAAGCGTTAACAAGTCCCTCATTGATTTTATTCAGGATATGCTCATCAAGCAATGGCACCTTTAACATAAGTCGCAGCATCTTATTCTCGAGACGTGGAAAAATCTTTCCCTTCACAATCTTCTCAAGGATTAATGGTACGGTAATTATTAGCTTCGGCTTGACATCGGCAAATGCTTTCATTATAACCTTGGGAGAGGGAAGACGTGTAAGGAAGTTGCAATGAGCCCCCTTACAGAAAGGATGCAACATCTCGATAACCATGCCGTATAAATGTGCCAGAGGCAACATATTCACCATCCCGTCGCCTGCTCCAAAAAATGGAAGGTGATCCAGACAGAAACGGACATTACTCCATATAGACCGACGCGGTAGCATTACACCTTTTGACATTCCCGTGCTCCCCGATGTATAACTGATCAATGCCAGTTCTTCTGGGTCATCCTCATAAACGGTGAAATCCTTTTTCTCATAGCTGTAAGGGAATTTCCTCCCGAAACGCTCATTGAGGTTATCACGTGTCTCTGTCAATTCCTTACTTCTCGATAAGGGCATTCCGAATTCGGATATATATAATGCACCGACAAGGTTGGGGAGATTACACTCATCAAGATTCTCCCAAATTGATGAATCCACAAACAACAATTTTGAGTCACTATGATTTACAAGATGATGAATCATATCCGGTTTGAATTCATGTAGTATGGGAACGGCAACTACTCCGGATGCTAAACATGCTATAAATGTTACAGCCCAATTAGAAGAATTCTTTCCACATATTGCGACTTTATCTCCCGGCTTTACTCCTGCTGCCTCAAACAACAGACGCAATTTATCTATCATCTCCGCTACATCCCGGTATCGATAATTCATACCTCCCATATCGGAAAGCGCCATAAGATCCCAATGCTTCTTTATACTCTCTTCTATCAGTGCGTTCAGGGAACCATAACATGGTGCCTTTATCTGTCTCTCTTCCATATCCCTTAAGTTTAGTTTCAATAGTTTATATTTATTTTCTCCACAGGATAATCCTCTGCTGGAATCGCTATATAATATAAACGCTTATCTACCTCTATTTTCATTATCGGCAAGATATCTTTTTTACTTATTCCATATATTTTACTCTTTATCCGCTTGCGATAAGGCAACTTTGTAATATCTGACAACTTATATTCCACTTCAAATTCCGGATTCTCAACTCCTATACTGTCGTAAGGTAAGAAGTAATGATTCATACCTTCATCTCTATAGAATCCTGCTGTCCCGTCAATTCTTTTGCTTTTGTCTTTGAAAAGTCCCCCGCTTCGCAACTCCTCTGTTTCATATCTGTTTAATGTGGTAAGTGGCTTAAGATATGGATGGCGGTAATAATACTTCATCAGATTCCTGCGATATACGTCAAATTCATCTCGTGGATTCATATCACTCTCCCAAACTCTTACCCAAGGCGACAATAACGTGTTGGAAACTTCACCCTCCTCTATTTCCACAAATCCACTTTCATCTCTGAGATACCTCTCAATCATCATATCGTATCTATCCCGTTGTGCCTTACATTCAAATATTATCATCCACTGGAAAAGAATAATAATTACGCCAATTGCCGGAGTTATGTAATTGAACATCTTATTGAATGAATTTTTTCCTTTCATTCCATACGGGATTATTACCGATACCATTATCATAAAACCAAATATGTCTATCTCGAATCTTCCCCTTCCGGTGACACCAAGAAAAAATATTAATCCCTGTCCTAAGAGATAAATCATTACCATTAGTAAATTTTGACGGACGTAACTATTCAAAAAACAACGGTTTTTATAAAAAAGAATGATTACCACCGGAATCATCAGCATTGTCCATGGATTGGAAATAAAGTCAAGTGTATGATGAAATAACCAGGATAAAATACCCGGTGATCCTTCACCTTTTGAAAACCGTAAGTAATTACCGGGTGAACAGAGTATCATTAACGCACCAAAGCAATAAGCCAACGCCAACAGCATACGGGGTTTTCTCCACTCCCTGCGATGTGCGAGATAGTAGAACAGCAATGCTCCGGCAGTCGGAAGACAGAATATTTCATGACTCCACCCCATTATGAACATCAGGGGCATTAGTAGGATAGCCCAACACCAACTTATCCACTTTTCACAGTTCTTCCATAAGACCAGAAACGATAAGGTCATGAACAGTGTCCAGAGATAATTTATACTCAATGCCGGTGCATAATAAAGTTCCCCACATTCGGGCATACAGAAAAGTAAAACTCCTGTCACGAATATTACTATTCCCAGGTGATTCCTAATCCTGATGATTTTTACCGGCATTCCGGAGTTTATGGTTAATTGCAATCCCTCTATAAGACGTAGCATTAACAGAACCGTTAACACAAAAATTACCGAATTGACTATCCTGAAAAGAAGGGAAAGGTGAAATCCGTCGAAGATTTGTACTAATGTGTGAACCACACCTCTCCCGTTAGTCATCTGATAATGAATTATTTGTCCCTCGAATATATCTTGAATCGAATTTATGGAAGTCAAAGGAGTATCCCTTGCCATCTCCTCATCTGTAAGGATTCTGAAAGAATAGCAGAAATCATCTTCAAATGGCAACGCTTCAGATGCGCGAAAATAAATCCCCACTCCGATTATAATAAGAAATATTAAAAGAACATATCTTGAAATCCTGTCACTCATACACATAGCTTCGGCTTGTCAAAAAAATTAATTCCATCAGATTCGAAACAAAATTACAAATTAAAGTATAAAAAATAACATGGAGTTAAAAAAAAGTGGGGCTGAGTTATAAAACTCAGTCCCACTTCGGATTTTAAAAAAATTGTATTATGACTAAACGATTATTTCTCAACCATTTCCTCTGCCTCGGCAGTGACAATAGCAGCAGGGTCATCAGTGATCTGCATAGCTTCTATCTCCTCTTTGTTGGCTACAACCAGACGGTTATATTCGCGCAGACCGGTTCCGGCAGGAATCAGGTGACCACAGATCACATTCTCCTTCATACCTTCAAGATAGTCTGTCTTACCATTGATAGCAGCTTCATTGAGTACCTTGGTAGTCTCCTGGAATGAAGCAGCTGACATAAAGCTTGATGTCTGGAGTGCAGCTCTGGTAATTCCCTGGAGTATCTGCTCTGACGTTGCCGGGATAGCATCGCGGACGGTCATAATTCTGAGGTCCTTACGCTTCAATGAGGAGTTTTCATCACGCAATTTACGCACAGTAATAATCTGTCCCTTATAATAATTGGTGGAGTCTCCGGCATCGGTAATCACCTTCTTGCCCCATATATTATCATTCTCCTCCATGAAGTCACGCTTATCCACAACCTGCTGTTCGAGGAAACGGGTATCGCCCGGGTCAAGGATATTAACCTTACGCATCATCTGACGCACAATCACTTCAAAGTGCTTATCGTTGATTTTCACACCCTGCATACGATATACGTCCTGAACTTCATTCACGATATATTCCTGAACCGCTGTAGGTCCCATAATGCTGAGAATATCAGCCGGAGTAATAGCTCCTTCCGACAATGGAACACCGGCACGTACATAGTCATTCTCCTGAACCAGTATCTGTTTTGAGAGTGGCACAAGATATTTCTTGACCTCACCCAGTTTGGATGTTACTGTCACCTCACGGTTACCACGTTTAATCTTACCGAATTGAACCTCTCCATCGATTTCACTTACCACAGCTGGATTCGACGGATTACGCGCTTCGAATAGCTCTGTTACACGTGGGAGACCACCGGTGATATCACCTGCGGAGTTTGATGCACGGGGTGTCTTGACAAATACCTCACCCGGAGTGATTTCATCACCTTCATTGATCAAAAGATGAGAACCGACAGGAAGAGTATAGCTGCGAAGAATCTCTCCCTTGGCATCCACAATGTGTGCTTCGGGAACCTTTGTACGGTCCTTAGACTCTATTATCACCTTCTCCTGCATACCTGTTGCTTCATCTGACTCGATGATGTAGGTAATACCCTCTTCTACATTTTCGAAATGAACACGACCTCCAACTTCAGAAATAATTACAGCATTGAAGGGGTCCCATTCACAAATCATATCTCCGGCCTTGATATTGTCACCATCCTTGAAGAATAGCTTGGATCCGTAGGGGATGTTGGCGGCTGTGAGCACCATGCCCGACTTAGGCTCGATAAGTCGCATCTCAGCCATTCGGCCTACCACAATATTCACTCCATCCTTATCCTTGATAGTGCGAAGTTCTTCAATCTCAAGCTTTCCGTCATGGCGTGCTGTCACATCCTTTTCGGCTGCAACGTTACCCGCAACACCGCCGACGTGGAATGTACGGAGAGTCAGCTGTGTACCCGGCTCACCGATAGACTGGGCTGCTATTACTCCTACAGCTTCACCTTTCTGCACCATTCGGTGTGTGGAAAGATTACGTCCATAACACTTGGCACAAACACCCTTCTTGGATTCACAAGTGAGCACTGAACGAATCTCGACACTCTCAATAGGTGATGCTTCTATCTTCTCGGCCGCGGCCTCGGTAATCTCTTCACCGGCGCGTACTATCACTTCCTGGGTATAGGGATCTACGATGTCGTGTACAGATACGCGTCCCAATATCCTTTCTGAAAGTGAAGCTACTACTTCATCCTTATTCTTGATCTCTTTGCAAACCAATCCACGCAGTGTGCCGCAATCCTCTTCATTAATAATGACATCATGAGCCACGTCAACAAGACGACGAGTAAGATAACCGGCATCGGCTGTCTTCAAAGCGGTATCGGCAAGACCCTTACGGGCACCGTGTGTGGAGATAAAGTATTCAAGCACTGACAAGCCTTCTTTAAAGTTGGCAAGAATCGGGTTCTCGATAATCTGACCTCCCTCGGCACCAGCTTTCTGCGGTTTTGCCATAAGTCCGCGCATACCGGAAAGCTGACGAATCTGGTCTTTAGAACCACGGGCACCGGAATCAAGCATCATATATACAGAGTTGAAGCCCTGCTGGT
>CAZDWB010000038.1:0-18256 GCA_964509225.1 uncultured Sangeribacter sp. | reverse complement strand
CGGTCTTGGAGAATGAGTTGCGATCCCCCATAGTTGCCAGTTGCTCCTTGTAACGCTTCATTCTCGGAACGGCATTGGTCTCTATCTGTTTGATTGCCTTGCGTTCGTCCTTGCTCAGATTATCTTCGTCAACCTTTGCCTTGATGCGCTCAACCCTCTCGGATACCTCTTCGGCAGTAAGTTCCTCCGGCGAGCTGGGGTTCTCCTGACTCTCAATGGCATGATTCTGCTCTATCTGTCAGAGTAAAGTCTTTATTTTCGCCTTTAATTTTGCATCATTTTTCTCAACCGAACCCCGCCATACGAACGTGTATTTATTGGCGACCGATTCAATCTTTCAGTTTTCGATACTGAATATAGTTGTCAGTAACTGCATATCAGGATCTTTAAGGCGAGTTTTTGTCAACCATTTCTGAAATGCTTTCTTCTCAATCTCGCGTGGGAGTCTGTAGATAGTATTACCGAATTTGTCTTCAAAACTTGTATCCAGTAACTCATTTTCCTTATCCAATGCTTTTGTAAATTCATTGGGAGAGAACATCACATATAGTCGGTTGTAATCAATCTCATTTCGTGCATTCATTTTGATTCTGCCCACAAGGTGTTGTATGTCCGGAGAAGCATCTGGACGTGAAAAGAAAATGTATGGTTTGTCAGCTTCTATCTTCATTACCCTCTCCATACCTCTATATGGAAGGAGAGCCTGGACTTTCTCATCTGAAGTGCAATCTTCGAGATACATTGTCATATACCCTGACACCGGTGACATGAAATAGACATAGAAATAATCACCTACAGAAAATCTGTTATCTCTTACATGATTTTGTTTTGGATTTGTTCCATTTGCCATTATAACCATATCCAGATCTATCGGATTAGCAACAATTTCCCGTACCTTGCCTTTTATTATGACTTTCAATATTGTCATACCTTTTTCAAATACCGGAGTCACCTCTTCATTTATTGTTTCTATCCATTCCCCGTTGACATCAGACATTGCGAAACTGTTAAATCTGGAGGAATTCATATCATTATGAGCAGAAAGACTTGTGAAGTTAGTTATATTCATTGTAGACCCGAAAGCATCTGCAATTGCCATAATCTTTGCCTGTTCGAGGGCATTTAGTATACTCTCTTCGTGCGTTTCTTTCGGGTTAACTATATACTCGCAATTGGCTGTGACCGTTTTGACCTTTGCGTTACGCGGAGTAGCCAAAACGGTACACACCATGATTATTGCGTTCAGAAGTATCGCTATTCTTTTCATTTAGAAAACGTATCCTACTGAGATCTTAGGAGTAAAATCAATACCCCAATCACTTTTAATATAAAAATCTGTAGTACAGGTTAATCCTAGAGATAAATCAAAATGCCTACTTAACAAAAATGTAAAACCCAAATCAAATGCCATTGCATCATAACTTTCTGTAGACTCAGTCCAATCGCTACCGTTCCAATCAGAGTGATAACTATAGTCAGTTGCTTTGCCATATCCTATACCAATATATGCGAATGCTGGACCATATATTCGTCTGATACCGCCAGCGATGATTTGGACACCTTTGTCTAAAGCATCATAACCTGCCTCAACATACCATCCCCAGTTTGCTAAATGACCACCACGGACTCCAATATACATATTTGCTCCTGTATACTCAACGTCATAGGGTATCACAGCACCACCGACAACATTGATAAAGTATCCCCCTGGGGCCGGAGCAAACTTGCGTAGCTGAAAGATCATATCCCTATCAAATTTGGTTTTGAGTATTTTTTTGTTGTATCCGGCATAAGATGCGGATACTTTATTGAGCCATATCGGAACCTCCAGTGAGAATGTTCCGTCGCTTTCAGCAATTGTTGTTTCCGCTCCTCCCTCAGAAGCCACAACTGCTCCGGGAAGAGGATTCCCGTTTTTGTCAATGACTGCTCCATGAATTGTTCGGGTTGTCTCTGTCTGTGCTGTTGCCGACAAAACCAAAGTCATCAACGTCATCACAAGTGTAATTACTTTTTTCATACAGTTTTAGTTTAGTTTATATAATCTTTATTGTTCTACTATAAAGTTCGTGTGTGCCAGGAATTACCTAACGCTTCCGATGCCGTAACTTTCGGAGTCTGTTTCTTATTCATCTTATCGTAGGTTTTTGACTCGACATTACGAAGCAGATAATCCGATAGTTCCTTGAAATTGATGGAACCTTTGGATTCCTGAAGGCTCTTCAGTAGATAATAGGTGAAAAAGCCGTGATGCTGATCATCATATCCCATTGCAGTCTGTTTCCCATCTGTAGCACTAAATATTATCGTATTTCCCTTCGTTACAAAGTCTTCTATCTCCATCTCTACGAATCGTTCTGTGAAAAGCATCTCATTTGTTCTTGTCGCACCGCTAAAACAGGCATCCAGGAACACTGTTACCTGATTGACGGGCATCTCGTCAAATTGCGTATAGAGATCCATAAGAGATATGCAAGCATCGAAGTCTGAACCGTCTGAGTCAACAGGAAGGAGATATCCTGTATTTGTCCTGACATTAGGGATTCCATGCCCGGCATAATAGAAGATGAAATTCAATTTATTCGGACTCATTTTGGCTCTTTCGCTCAAATAACGCAGTTGAGCCAGAATCTCGGAGTATGTGGCATCGTAACATTCACGGATGTTATCCGACGGAACACCCAATGTCTTCTTACAATATTCGGCAAAAATTTTAGCATCGTGGTTGGCATAAGGAACCGCTGTTTTATGTTTATATTTCTCATTACCGAATATGACCACATACGTGTCAGGTTTTTTAAGTTCAGTTATGGGAATTTCTATATCCACGTCAGACATTGGTGTCGTTTCCGCCAGATTCTGCTGATTGATTGGTGTGAGATCAACAGTTGGTTTATATGACATGTCAAGAGTAGGCACTTCATATTTACTAACTTTGTTAAGTTTCATCGCCGCAAGATTCTGATTAGCCTTTTCAAGTTGGGTTGCATTATTCGTCATGGCATAACACATTGCAAGTGCCCTCGCTACGTTTGCTGCATAAGGTGTGGTGTCAAGGACTCGTTGCAAAAGAGGAGCCGCTTTGCTAAAACATGATTTGGCATAAGGATTTGAGGTAGTGTTTCTATCTCCTCCAATTGCTTTATCTGACTGGATTGCAGCGATTCCAGCATTATAAAGATTGAAGGCAAGGTGAAGAGTATAATCAAGACTATTACCATTGGATGCAAGAAGCTTCTCGAAGGTTTGGGCTGCGGAGTCAAATTTCTTTTGACGCTCATATAATTTCCCTTGATATTCCATCAAACCTTTGTGTCCCGGACTCAGTGACAGGGCTTTGTTAATCAAAGGTTCCATTTTATTGTCTTGACCGGTATTGCCGAAAGATTCAATACCGATAAGAAGCATATTCCAGTTATCGGGGTAATAACCTACACCCTGAGAGGCTATATAAGCAGCCCTCCCGTAATCTTTCTGTTCATAGAAACATCTTGACAATCCTTCGAACGAGAGTTCCCGGTTCTGAAGGTCAGACGTTTCAAGATACGCCTGATAATAGCGTATTGCCCGGTCATAATCACCACGATTAAATAAGTTCGTCGCAGCCAAATATGAGAGAACGGGATAGGTTGCATAACTCTTGAGATTCTCAGCTCTGAAAGCCGGCAAAAGAGATATATCTATATGGGCACATGCAAACTGAAGCACTTTATCAGGATTGTCCAAACCGGCAAAGAAATACGCGCCATCGCTCATTATCGGGAAAAGTTCCCTTATGGAATACCTACATTCAGCATACTCAGGGCTTTCGGGAGTAGCCGAATGAATTGCTTTGATGAAAGAATTGACTGCTCTCAGCGCAGAATTATACGCTTGCACCCCGGGAGTCTGGTTCGTAATAATGTTGTTGTAGTCCCGCAATTGCTCTCTTGCAACTGTAAGGTTATAGTCAGTAACCCCCCATGCGGAATTAGAGCATCCTAATATAAATGAAATCAGAATATATATTATTTGTCTCATATTAAATATTTTCATTATTCAATATCAATGAAAGTCATTACAACATTCACTCTTCTGAACTCACCACCACGTGATTCCGAAAGTTCTATGTTATTTTTGTAATCAGTATTCATTGAATTCAACTGCGGGAGCCTGCGTAACATCTCGTTTTTCACCGATTGACCTCTCATGAAAGCAAGTTGTTCATTTTTTGTAATCCCTGAGGTGGAGACAGAGATTGTGCTGAGTTCTGAATTAATCCTGACAGGTTCATCTTCAAATATTCCTAAAGAACCATCGTAGGGAAGCGCAGAACGAATCGGAGCACCGTCTGCACTTCCGGTTATCTCTATTGTCAACTTCTTCCCAGCCGATATATAAGGGGCAAATTCATTCTCGAAAGCCTGGGTTATGATTCCAATCAAAGATTGTGCTGCATTAGAGGTGGATATCTGATATTTTCCAGAAGGGTAATCTTCTGCTTCAGAATAACCGGGATCTACTTTATAACTGAAATCAACTCGGTAATTGTTAATACTTCTTCCATCCGCGTCAAATGTAGGAATGATTCGGGTATCAACATTGATATCAGTGTGGTCAGTAATAAGATTCTTTGCTCTTGCTTCCTCTACAATCCTGTCTTTGATACCTTTCAGAAGAACATCCTCGCGATTGGATTTCAAAATAAGGTCAAGTGACACAAAACTGTCATCGGTCAAAAGCATCCCAAGGTCATCCCGGTCCAGATTGTTGAAAGAGTATTTCTTGTTGTTGGTTGGGTTGTATATGTCCACGTAAATAAGTTCAAATGAGTCAGTGGGAGTAAGACCATAGACGGCATTAGAAAATTCGAGATTGGTTCCGTTCCCGAATCCTACCATATCTTCTTGGGGAACTTTGACAAAGATTGGTGGGAGTTTACCAATTAATATTGTCAACAATCCGTTATGAGGATTATAATTACCAAGAGAGATTGAACTATGCGTTAAAAGGTCTCCGGCAAGACTCGTTGCTATCTCATTGGCAAACAACTGTCGTTGTAGCTCAATTGATTCGGTATTGACACGTTGCCTGTATTCCTCTTCGGTTTCCATCGGACGCATCTTCATCCATTCCCTCATTTTGTCATTTAGTTGTTCTCGAAGCATTGAGGTATAGTTGGGAATAAATCCGGAAAGACGCTTGTAAATAAGGGATTTATCTCCATCTAAAATTAGATATGTATCATTTTTTTTATCTTTTGTAAACCGTAAGAATTTTTGAGGTCCACGGCTATCGACCAGTGATGGTCTGTCCAGATCATCCATCAGATTAAGAAATTGCACTTTGTTTCCTTCAACTGCCATTGCGATAAACTTATCATCAGGATGCACTGATAAAGATGTCGGAATACCAAGATCTGAATAAGTCTTTAGTTTTGAAAAGTCCCGGGTTGAATAAGACTCCACAGTTCCATCCTTGCAGGCAACTATAAGTTTGTCACCATTATTTGAAAATACGACTCCTGCAACAGTTGTAGGGAAGTATAGCGATGTACGGAGCAATCCTGTCTCTTCATTATAAATTTCAATCATATTGGCATATAGACATAACACAAACTTTCCATCATCATCAATCAAGACGGATTTAGCATCAGGCGAAATTCCGAACCTTCCGTTGACTTCAAGGGTGGAGCTTATTAGCTTTTCCATTCGGTTCCCGTTTGCGAGATATAGGAATCGTCCGTCTGGACTGTAAGAAATCGCTGACGGAGAAGTGAGATTCTCAATCTTTGCAAGTTCACTGTTCTGAATATTTGACCTGAATGTGGTTAGGTTATATTTGTTTTTCTTTTTTGATAAAACCGCGTAAGACACACAGGTAGGATTGACCTTGAAGTCAATTATATCTCCTCCTACACGCGATACCGGAATATTTTTTAAATTATAAATTTCCTTTCCGGCTGTGAAATATGTTGCGTAATTATGGGTATCGATTAATTCCGGTGTCTTTGTCTGCTGATAAACAAGATTTTTTTCTACAACTACTTTGCTATTTTGTGAAAAACAAATTGCAGGAATACAGGTAATTGCGACAATGAAAGTAAATAAATTTTTACGCATAACTTGCAAAGATTGAGTTAAAACTTATCAGTTCCTTTCTGCTTCTATGGATTTTCTTTTTTCCTGCACTTTTCTTGATAAATCCGATGTACGTTGTTTCAAATCCTTTTGAGCTGCCCTCTTTACAATATCGAGTGCTTTTGCTGCACTATATGAGACTGTCACTTCCACCCTTACTTGTTTGTTGGGCAACTCTTTGTAAAATTCTGTAACTGTGGTTACACGCCCCAATTGTTTTGCAATATTATTGCTTGTAGCACTGCTGAATTCCGATACTGAAGCGGCATCTTCTATCGAATATTCGTTGTTACCCAGTTCGTTTATCATCTCTCCTACATAGTCGGATTCTAAAGAAGAAGCAATCTCAATTTTGGCATTTTCTATTGCCTGTAGTTTGGCTACAGAAAAATTCTGACCCACTGCTGTTCCGGTTCTTACAATATACATCTGTTCACCATCTTGTTTCATTCGCTGTAGTTTGTAAGACTCCTCTAATTGACGCACAATTGGCAATGCCCCGGAAAAGACTTTCCATCCTTCTTTTTCCTTTTGCTTTGCCATATTCTTGGCATCTTTTTCTATCTCTTTCAAATCCTTGTTAGAAAGAAAGCCGTTTCCTTGTGCCTTAACCTCAATATGGGTTACTGCCATCAGCATCGACAGCATCATAACCAGTGAACATAGTTTCTTCATTTTCTATCTTTTTTATTTGGTTAGTTTTGTATTTTTAATAATAAAAAGTTCTGTTATTCTTCAAGTATTGTTATAAAGTCATTGTTAAAGTATTTTCCTTATTATTCATTTTCCTGAAGATTTTATGGTCAAGTTGTTGTGTAAGGTTCGTGATAGGGAATAGCCAAGTATTACCACTATAATAAATGGTAGCACCATATTTAATTTTTAATTTTTGTCGTAAGGGGTGCATATTCTTAATGACAAGTATGAGTCTCCCGACTCCCCTGGCAGACTGAATATATAAGTGCATGAAAAAAGCGCAGGAGTCTGTATCTTGCCGTCCTACACTCTGAGGCTTCTCGCATTGCCCTACTATGTTAAGACGGCAACGCAGAAGCCCACGCCTGTATATGTATTTACAAACCAATGCTTGATCAGTCTATATACTTAAAGCATTGATGGTATTTACATATCCACGGGCATCTATCGTTGCTCAATCCTTGAACATAGTAAGAAATCTTGCGAGAATTTCAGAGTGTCAAGAATCAGCGCGGATAAACGCTTTTAAACAATATGTTTAGATGCTCTCTTTGATGCATCTGGTGATGTGCTTTGCACATATATTATTCCCTCCCTCTCACCCCAGACTGGGGCTTCTGAGGAACGGTCTGTGGCACAAAGATAGTATGTTTTTCTGTAATTGCAAAACTTTACTAACTGTCAATTTTAGAATAAAGTGATTGAAGTTCCCGTTACAAGTCCTTCTAAATTGTAAGTAAGAGAATTAATAATCGGTATTTTTACTTTATTTATAAGGGTATTATTCCCATTTCCTAACAACTCAAAAGAAACGGGATCTTTCCGATGTCGAGTTGTAAAGTTTTTGTCCCCCGTAAATCGGTATTTTCTTTTCTTGATATCCTGTTAAAATTTTGCGGTCAATGCAATAAAATTGCAATTAATTCCTTTATACTCGGAATATCTAATTTGCGATTAAAAGTATCCTTTAATCTGCAGGGAGGTTGGGAGATTATGGTTTAATTGCTTAATCTCTTTTAAAAGTTACATTTCGTGATTTCAAAGATTATCGAGAATTACAGATGGTTCTATCGCCATTTTTGAGAATGCGAAGAGTTTTTTGCCAAGGTCTTTGATTGATGCCCCAATGTGAAAGAGGGTATCATCAATAATCAGGAACCGGTCATGGATATCATCCACATACAACACATCAATGGGAGCATATTGCCGGTTATGGCGTTGCAGGTCAAGACGGATTTTTCTTGAACGGTCGGCATTTGTATATATAACCGCTTTAACACCGTCATTACGCTTATCAAAGAGGGTAAGAACAGACTCGTCAACATAGTTGTCAATCAGCACGATTCTATTTTTTGCGGACTTTACAAGATCGCATACAAACTTATAAGCATCGAATATCTGACCGTTGAAGAAAACACCTTCAACCGGAGGAAGAGAAGCTTTGACAAAGAAATCAACTTTATTCGTGAGTTCGTCAAGTCGTCGGTCATGCTCTGACAGTCGTCGGTCAATCCGCGATTCCATATATAGAAGACGTTGATTGACGCTATATCCCCGCAGCAGATATTCCTTTAACACCTTATTCGCCCACTGACGGAACTGAGTGCCTCTTAAAGACTTGACTCTATATCCAACGGATATTATAACGTCAAGACTATAATATTTAGTCTTGTAGCGTTTGCCGTCAGCGGCAGTTGTCAAGTATTACTTGACAACTGAATTACGTTGCAATTCCCCTTCCTTGAATATATTATTGATATGAAGGCTGATATTTTGCTTTGTCGATTGAAATAAATCTACCATCTGAGCCTGCGTCAGCCAAACGGTCTCATTTTCCACTCTGACATCTAAAGATAAAGTTGAGTCCGGTTGATATAGGATGATTTCATTGCTATCAGAAGAATATTCTAATGGCATGGAATCGTTATTTATATTTTTGTTACCGTTCATGTGGTGTATTAATGAGATTGCGAATTTAACAAAAATAATCGATGAATCAGGACTCTTAGTGAGTTTCATTGATTAGTATGCTTCTATTCCTATACTGCTAAAATTTTGCGGTCACTGCAATAAAATTGCATTTTAAGCCCCCTTTTAAGAATGTTTAATACAAAAAATGCGCATTATAAGGGGTATAAATTAGGAAATTGGACCTGGAGAATGTAACTTTGCGTCAAAATTAAAACATACAGGAAATGGCAAAGAAAAAAGCAATAAAAGCTCCTCAGACCCGTATCAGTGATCGTGAGGAGAAGTTGAAAGCTCTGGATATGACGATGGCTCATCTGGAGAAGGATTTCGGTACCGGTGCTATTATGCGTCTTGGTGACGACATAGTGCAGGATGTCGAGGTGATTTCTACCGGCTCTATCGGTTTGGATTTTGCTTTAGGTGTTGGCGGTTTGCCACGTGGACGTGTCACAGAAATTTATGGTCCCGAATCGTCCGGTAAGACTACTCTGGCTATACATGTAATCGCTGAAGCGCAGAAACAGGGTGGCATCTGTGCCATTATAGATGCCGAGCATGCCTTCGACAGATTCTATGCTGAAAAGCTCGGAGTGGATATTAACAATTTATGGATAGCTCAGCCTGACAATGGGGAACAGGCTTTGGAAATCGCTGAACAGCTCATCAATTCGGGAGCTATCGATGTACTTGTGATTGACTCTGTGGCTGCACTCACCCCAAAAGCGGAACTTGAGGGGGAGATGGGTGACAAGAACGTTGGTCTCCATGCACGTCTCATGAGCCAGGCTATGAGAAAATTGACCGGTACAATTTCACGCACCCGTACTTGCTGCATCTTTATCAACCAGATTCGTGAAAAAATCGGTATGATGTTTGGTAATCCCGAGACCACAACCGGGGGTAATGCTCTTAAATTCTATGCTTCGGTGCGACTGGATATTCGTCCAAGCTCTGTCATTAAGGATAAAAATGATAAAGCCATAGGACGTCTGGCAAAGGTTAAAGTGGTAAAGAATAAAGTGGCTCCTCCCTTCATGAAGGCTGAATTTGACATCATGTTCGGGGAAGGTATTTCCAAAGTCGGTGAGATTGTGGATATAGGTACGGAATTGGGTATTTTGAAAAAATCAGGTGCTTGGTTCTCCTATAACGGCACTAAATTAGGTCAGGGAAGGGATGCAGTGAAGACAATGCTCTTGGACAATGTAGAGCTTGCCGACGAGATTGAAAATGCTATTCGCGAAAAGTTGGAAGAGACCAAAACTTCCGGACGGAGCAATTTTACTCCTCGTTCTGCCGCTTCTGCAGAGGATACTGATAATTCCGGTCCGGATGATTCAGCGGATATTCCTGAAGATCTTTTCGCCGATGATTTTGATGTGGAAGTAGAAGATTAACCCTGACGGAAATTACGGGGGGATAATAAAAAAGGGGAATTTACACTTATTGTCTAATTTCGGACAAGGTGTAAATTCCCTATTTTCTTTTAAGGAAAATTCTGTTTTATTTATCGCGCATAAAGATTTGAATGGGTGTGCCATGGAAATCCCATTTCTCCCTTATCTTGTTTTCAAGGAAGCGTCGATACGGTTCCTTTACCCATTGAGGAAGATTGCAGAAGAATACAAAAGTGGGAATAACCGACTCTTTCAGCATTGTCACATATTTAATCTTCACGAATTTACCCTTATTGGAGGGGGGAGGAGTAATGGCAATCTGCTCTAACATGTAACTGTTGAGCTGAGAGGTAGGGATGATTCGTTTACGATTTTCATAAACCTCTATTGCAGTTTCCAATACCTTGAAGATTCTCTGTTTTGTCAACGCGGAGGTGAAGAGAATGGGGAAATCCGTGAATGGTGCGAACCGGTCGCGGATAGCACGCTCAAACATCTTCTGTGCTTCCAATGATTTATTTTCTACCAGATCCCATTTGTTCACACATACCACCAATCCTTTCTTGTTACGCTGAATGAGTCCGAATATGTTGGCATCCTGACTTTCGATGCCTCGCGTGGCATCTATCATTAAGATACACACATCGCTTGCCTCTATGGCGCGGATGGAGCGAATCACTGAGTAATATTCAATGTCTTCGTTTACTTTCTGTTTCTTGCGTATTCCGGCTGTATCCACCAGGTAGAAGTCGAATCCGAATTTATTGTAGCGATGATAGATGGAGTCGCGCGTGGTGCCTGCGATGTCGGTCACTATATGTCGTTCTTCACCTATAAAGGCGTTGATAAGTGAGGATTTCCCGGCATTCGGACGTCCTACGATTGCAAATTTGGCTATATCATCTTCCGGGGCTTCCTCATCTGTGCGCTCTGGCATATCTTTTACTATCTCATCAAGAAGGTCACCGGTGCCGCTGCCGTTTGCCGACGACACCTCTATGGGGTCGCCGAGTCCTAAGGAGTAAAACTCCGGCACATTATACTGGGAGCCACTCTTATCTTCTTTATTGGCAACTATAATCACCGGCTTCTTTGAGCGACGCAGTATTGATGCCACCTTATCATCCAGGTCCGTGACTCCTACAGAGGCGTCCACTACAAATAGTATTACGTCTGCCTCTTCGATGGCGATATGTACCTGCTTGTTTATCTCTTCCTCAAATATATCATCTGAGTTAACTACCCATCCACCGGTGTCGACTATGGAGAATTCCTGACCGTTCCAATCCACTTTACCGTATTGGCGGTCGCGGGTCGTGCCGGACGTGTCGTCTACTATTGCCGAACGTGTCTGCGTCAAACGGTTGAACAATGTGGATTTTCCGACATTGGGCCGTCCTACTATTGCAATTAATTTGCTCATCTTTTCTTATTCTATATACCCGAAGGCTTTTAGTTTATTTTCTCTGTTGCGCCAATCTTTCTCTACTTTTACAAAGAGTTCCAGATATACACTCTTGTCGAAGAATTTTTCGATGTCGCGACGCGCTTCAATTCCTACTTTCTTAATCTTCTCTCCTCCTTTGCCTATGATGATACCCTTCTGAGAGTCTCGCTCTACATAGACTACGGCCATGATATGAATTGAATTCTCTTTCTCTTCAAATTTCTCCACAAGTACCTCGGCACTGTAGGGTATCTCCTTGTCGTAGTTTAAGAGAAGTTTCTCGCGGATTATCTCTGTCACAAAGAAACGTGCCGGCTTATCAGTCAACGCATCCTTACCAAAGAAGGGGGGAGAAGGGGGGAGGAGTTCCGTTATACGGTTCTTCAGATTCTCTACATTAAAATGTTCCTTCGCGCTCAGAGGGTAGATCTCTGCCTTGGGGAGACGTTCATGCCATTTGGCGATGAGGGTATCAAGTTCTTCATTCCCTTTGAGAAGGTCAATTTTATTGATGACCAGAAGCACCGGGATGTTCTCCTTGGCAACTCTGTCGAGAAAGTCTTTATTCTTTTCGGGATCTTCAACTACATCAGTGACGTATAGCAGAATGTCGGCATCGGTAAGTGCTCCTTCCGAAAATTCTAACATGGACTCCTGCAGTTTATATTTCGGTTTCAATACACCCGGCGTGTCGGAATATACTATCTGTAGCTCCGGGGTATTTACGATCCCCATTATACGATGACGTGTGGTCTGGGCCTTATTGGTGATGATGGAGATGCGTTCTCCGACAAGGTCGTTCATCAATGTGGATTTTCCAACATTCGGATTCCCTACGATGTTTACAAAACCTGCTTTATGCGTTGTAGTTGTGCTCTGTTTTTCTTCCATTTTGTTTTAATATATAATATTTGAGTTATATAAATTTTATATATGGGCAGGCGAATAATTGAAATCAAGATAATCCTCTGTAAGGAAGAACAGTTTCAATTATCTCCTCCTGTCATAATCTTATAACGTAGCAAGCAGGTGAAGGGTTTAGGGTGAGGACCTTATAAAAAAAGAAAAAGACATCTCCGGACCGGGAGGGTTGAGATGTCTTATTTTTTATTATAATCTTAAAATTATTACTTGGGATCGAGACTCCAGATTATGTACATCGCTCCCCAGGTGAATCCGGCACCGAAGGCGGTCATTACAATTTTATCTCCTTTATGGAGTTTGGATTTGAATTCATCCAAGCATAGGGGGATAGAAGCTGCCGAAGTGTTTCCATAATGCTGGATATTGACAAGTACTTTTTCCGAAGGCACTTTGATTCTGCCGCTCACTGCCTCGATGATACGAAGGTTTGCCTGATGTGGCACAAGCCAATCGATATCTTCTACCGTGAGGTTGTTACGTTTCATCACCGACTGAGTGGATGACAACATATCGCGTACAGCATTTTTATACACTACGCGACCTTCTTGGTAGATATAGTGTTCACGATTTCTGACTGTCTCTTCTGATGCCGGTTTCACGGAACCTCCGGCTTTCATAAGAAGATTGGGAAGTCCGTTACCGTCAATGTGGAATTCACCGTCAATTATTCCTTCAGGCTCTTCGGTAGGTTCTATGAGGACCGCGGCTGCCGCATCTCCAAACAGAGGACATGTGGAGCGGTCCTGATAGTCGGTCATGCTCGACATTTTTTCAGCGCATACCACTATGATTTTCTTATAGAGACCTGATTGGATATAAGCACGGGCGGCTTGCATCGTCACAATGAATCCGGCGCATGCAGCTTGGATATCATAGCCGTAGGCGTTGACCAATCCTGAATTGTGCACTATCACTGAGGCGGTAGATGGAAAGCGATAGTCCGGATTGGATGTGGCGCAGATCAACAGGTCTATTTCCTCTGGTGACGTTCCGGTCTCGGCGAGCAGTTTATTTACCGCTTGCTCGCCTAAATATCCGGAGCCTTTTCCTTCAGCGTGAAGTATATGACGCTCCTTGATTCCCACTCGCGTGGTAATCCATTCATCGTTGGTGTCTACCATTTGCGACAACATCTCGTTGTCTAATATGTCGTCCGGCACGTAAGAGGCTATGCCGCTGATCTTTGCATTGAGCATAATTTATCTGTTTTTGGATCTTTATCCTTTCGGATTCCAGATACGTTCACGCAGGCTCCCGGCTCCCCGGTTGCCTCGCGCGAGCGTCTTTGATACCATCTGTCTTCCCCCTCAGGAAGGCTGGAATTAGTTGATCTCTTTTTCGATCACTTGTTTGCCCCGATAGTAACCGCATTCTCCACAGATTGTGTGATAGATATGCCAGGCTCCGCAATTAGGGCAGATCGCCAGCGTCGGTATAAGCGCTTTGTCATGCGTACGTCTTTTCGCGGTACGGGTGTGTGATTGTCTGCGTTTAGGATGTGCCATTGTTTTATTCTTTTTAAGTGTTGTTTATTCTGTTTTTATCTTTTGGGGCTTCATTCATTCCTCTTCTGTATCTTCGAGAAATTCATCGTCCCCTTCTTCTCCTTCTATTTGTCCGTTGTGCTTGTTGAGTACACTCGCCATCGCCTTGTTGCATTTCCCTAAGGGATGTACATGACGCAACGGGATAGTCAGCATGATGGTGTCATAAAGCATATACGCCACATTTAAATAGGTGTCGCTATAGGGGATTACCAACACTTCATCACTCTCATCATTGTACTCATCTCCATATTTTACTGTCAGATGATACTCCGTATCTACTGGTAAGATCATGGGATCCAGACACCTGTCGCAGGGTACCGTTAACTCCCCGAGACAATGAAACTGCAGATGATAGGCGTCGCGCTTTTTCTCCATGTCAAGGTGTACGCTTATCTCCGCATTCTGTATCTCTGTGTTATCCATGTTGCGGAAAAATTCCGTGTCACACACGAAATCCTGCTCATGTTTGCCATCTTTCAGATTCGATAACTGAATCTTATATTGACTGAATTTTCCCACGTCCTTTACCTGTTTTGACAATTTTGGGTGCAAAGTTACACATTTTTAATCGCTTTAGGCAACTTTTACCCCCTTTTTTCATTTTATTTCATTATTATTCCGACCGACTCATCTGGTTACAAGCCGACCGGTATGCGATTATTGAGTACCTCCGAGGAGAATCGAACTCCTATCTAAAGTTTAGGAAACTTCTATTCTATCCGTTGAACTACAGAGGCTTACTTATTATCTTCCCATGTCCTCATGCTTTATGAGGTTCTTGTAATGCCATGGGATTTGCAAAGTTATACTTTTTTTCTCGTATTCAAAAATTTTTTCGATTTCTTATGTAGATTTATCGCATCCGGATACGCTCGCCGGCTCGATCTTTTATCCCGGGATTTAATCGCTCAAGGGTGTGCTGCTTTACTCCATATCGTTGCGCAAGACTGTGCAGACTCTCCCCGTCCCCTATAGTGGCTTGCTTTAAACCTCCCGGACTCTCGTCATGCTTGGGTTGTAAATAAACCTCTTCCCATTCCTTTATCTCTCCATCTTTTTCCATATCGTTGTAGCTTAAGATATCGTTTAGGCTTATCTTAAATTCCCCGGCTATCTTCCCGTAGGTGTCGCCGGGGACGGCGATGATATAATGGAGTCCGCGTGATTTGCGGATTATATGGCTGGTGCGTAAATGATCCAGAATAAATCCGGCTATCTCCTCTTCTCTCTCCCCTCCACCTGAGTCGAAGCAGTAAAGAGCGTAGCGCTCTATGATGGTTATTAACCGGTCGGCATAATTGGGGTCGGTGGCGTAGCCGCATTCCCGCAATCCGCGTGCCCAGGAACTGTAATCGGTGATGTCTAAATCGAAAAGTGATGAATAGCGTTTTCTCTTCAAAAAAAGGGAGTGGTCTCGAAAACTCTCCGCTACATCGCTGTATACCCGGAAACATTCGTCCGGGGCGTCGTCATCTCTGAGCATCGTTTCTCCGGTCCAGTCTCGGTGACATTTGATGCCGAAATGATTGTTTCCCTCTTTGGCAAGAGTAGAGCGACCTGCGCCACTCTCCAACAATCCTTGGGCAAGTGTGATCGATGCTGGGATGCCGTATTTCTCCTGTTGCTCCACGGCAAGTGGGCTGTAGCGCTCGATATATTCCCTGTAAGCATCGCAGTTTCCTCTCGCGCTTGCTAACAGTATCATCAGCAATGTCAATATTGGCCCAAGCCGGGATATTTTTCCAAAATGGGATAGATGTATTGAGTAGTGTTGCATATTGCAAATTTACTAATAATTGTCTAATTTTGTCTTAATGAATTCGCTAAACAGGGTATATAATGCTTTTCTATGTTTTTTAAGGGAGAATTTCCTGCCTCCGGTCTGTGGAGCGGGGGAACACACCCGTTTGCATTATTTCGACCTGGCTAAAGGGATTTGCATCATTCTTGTGGTGATGAATCATGCACAAGTTGAGTGTCTGGATCAGGTGGTGTCAGTCACCAAGCCTTTCCGGATGCCTCTTTTCTTTATCCTCTCGGGAATCTTTTTTAAGAATTATGGCTCGCTGGCAACCCTTTCCCGAAAGAAATGCAATAAATTATTGATTCCTTTCGCTTTCTTCTCTTTGATCGGAATCCCGCTGGCGTTGGCGGATATGGGCTTGCGCTGGAATTATTTTTGGCTTTGGGATATCTATAATAATTATAATTATGTTCTTTGGTTTCTTCTCTCGCTCTTTATTGACAATATAATTTTCGGCATTATCACGATGTATGTTAAAAAGGAATGGCTACGTGCGGCGGCTGTCATGACGTTGTATTTTTCTGGCTGGTGGCTGGTGTCGAAACAAATAGTGCTCCCTTTAGGAGCCACACAGGCTTTGATAGGTATCTTCTTTTTCTATATGGGGTTTCTTTTCAGGCGTTCTCCTTTATTCCCGGTGGATAAGAATCGTGATGTAAAATGGGGCGGAATAGCTTGCGTTGTCATACTCCTGTTTTATCTCGCCGCTTGGTGGAGAAAAGATGTCGCTTGGCATACGTTCGATTTCTTCTATCTGATTTTAAATGGTAACCCGCTGTCAGTAACCCTCATCTATACTATTCTTCCTATCTCCTTAATTGTGATTTGCAAGTTGGTGAGATGGTGTCCGGTTGTGTCATATTGCGGCAGATATTCCATCATAATTCTTGGGTCGCATGCCCTGTGGCTGAGTGTGGTGGCGATGATTAAAGGTGGAAGTGTCGGTATTGACGGATGGTTGGCAGGTCTCTTTCTGAGTTGGATCACTATCCCTTTTGCCCGAAGATTCTTCCCGGCTTTTTCAGCCCAGAAGGAACTCTTTTGAATCTTTTATATCAATGAATGTGTTTAACCTTTACAAGAATCTTAATCCATAATTACAATGAAGGAACTCAATTTTAATATTAAGGCTATCGAAGCTACTTACGATGAACTCACGGCGCAAGATAAAGCATTGGTGGATGCAGCAAAAATGGCTACTAAAAATTCTTACGCACCTTACTCCCGATTCCATGTGGGGGCCGCTATTCTTCTGGATAACGGTGAAATTATTTCCGGTGCCAACCAGGAGAATGCTGCTTACCCGTCGGGCACTTGTGCCGAACGTTCTGCCTGTTTCTATGCCGCGGCCGCTTTTCCTGACGTCCCTTTCAAAAAAATTGCAGTTGCCGCCTGGACTGCCGAAGACAACCCCGATGCCTATACCTCTCAGACTTGGGAATCTCTTTTCCAGGCTTTACCCATATCCCCTTGTGGCGCTTGTAGGCAGGCCCTTCTGGAATACGAAACAAGATTCTCTGACATACAGGTCATCCTTTACGGTCGTGATAAAATCTTCATATTCCCTTCTGTCAAGTCGCTCCTCCCTTTCTCCTTTCAGGAATTCTAATTTTTATTCAGCTTCCTTTTTGACATCTCATTTTATTTTTACCCCCTTTTAAACCTTATTTATATTAAGGTGTTCTAATTCATAAAAGACCCATTGTCCCCCTCGGGGTAATCGATTCCAGTAAACTCTTTAAAAATGATGATTATGAAAAACATCTCCTTACGTAAATCTTTGCTCCCTTTCCTCCTAAGTTGTCTGGCGCTCATGTCTCTTACTTCGTGTGATGTGGAACCCTGGAACCCTTATCCACCGAATAACTGGACAAATAATTTCTATGACTCCCGCCTGAATGGATATTGGGTGCTCGAAAGTATTAATAACAGACCTGTTACAATCTACGATACCAATTATTTGTTTTTCAATGGCTCCGGCAGAGGTGTTTATTACTATTACCTTAATAATCACCGCTACACTCAGACAATGGCCTATTGGTGTCAGGATTCCGGATCGGGGGCTTCAAGATACCAAATCAATATCCAGTATGCCGGTAATGGTCAGGCTTCAACCATGAATTATTGGTTTAGCGGCAGGTCATACCTTTATATGCAGTGGTATAATCAGAGTGGTCTGCAGACATACGTCTACCGCTCATACCCGGCCGCTCCATGGTATTGATATAATCCGGAAAATATAAGTCTGATAAATGAAATTCTGAGAGACGAAATCCAAATGGGTTCGTCTCTTTTTGATTTTAACATATTCAAACAAAAATTAACATTTTTTGAAAGAGGTTAAAATCAAC
>CAZDWB010000037.1:16947-19071 GCA_964509225.1 uncultured Sangeribacter sp. | reverse complement strand
CTAGATGATTGCCGGTTTTGCAGCACTTGGACTTCCAGGTTTGTCCGGATTCGTAGCTGAGGTGACAATCTTCTTCGGAGCATTCCAGGATGCAGATCTTTTACACAGAATTTTTGTAATTTGCGCTACTTGCTCAATCGTTATTACGGCGGTTTATATTCTACGCGTTGTCGGCAAGCTCCTTCTCGGACCGGTTTATGACGACCATCATCTGTCACTGACGGATGCCACTTGGTTTGAGCGTTTCGCAACAGTAACACTTATTTTGTGTATCGCAGGAATAGGTTGTTTCCCCAACTGGATAAATGAGACAATACAGGCAAGTTTCACACCGATTATTTCTGCATTGCAGAATACGGGTCTGATAGCCGCAATTTAATAATGTAACGATAAAAAGAAATTTTAGAACTAATGGACTATTCTAATTTTGGGGCGATGGTGCCCGAGCTTATAGTGTTAGGAATTTTCCTTCTTGTCTTTTTATTCGATACATTTTCGAATGAATCCGGCAAAAAGATTCTGACACCTTTCACCACAATTCTTTTCCTTCTCGGAACGATTGCTATATGGATAATTCCGTCATGCGGTGAGGAGGTTTTCGGTGGCATGTATGTAGATGATACAGCATGCAAGGCAATGAAATGCATACTAAACGTTGGAGTATTTCTTGTATTTCTTCAAGCTGCAAAATGGACAGAGTCAGATGATATGATTGTAAGGAAAGGTGAGTTTTATGAGTTGTTACTCGTAACACTTTTCGGAATGTACCTTATGATTTCGGCCCGTCACTTCCTTCTCTTTATTATAGGACTTGAATCCGCGTCACTTCCGTTGGCGGCACTTGTAGCCTTCAATAAGAACCGGTATGAGAGTCATGAAGCAGCCATCAAGTATATCATGACAGCTGTCTTCTCATCAGGAATTCTCCTGACCGGTCTATCATTTGTGTATGCCTTCTCCGGAGGATCACTTTATTTCAGTGATATTGCAAATCAGATCGGGGCTGGTGAAATGAGTGGACTTTTATTGGTAGCTCTGGCATTCATGATTGCCGGCATTGGATTCAAGCTTTCACTTGTTCCTTTCCATCTCTGGACAGCCGATACATATCAAGGAGCTCCGACTGCTGTGACAAGCTATCTTTCTGTCGTAAGTAAAGGTGCTGCAGCGTTCGCGTTTTTCATCATTTTTGTTCAATGCTTTGGAGCAGTTTATTCCGGGGCATGGGAATGGATGATGTATGCAGTATTGATTCTTACTATCACTGTAGGTAACTTGTTTGCGATGCGTCAGAAGAATATGAAGCGATTCATGGCCTTCTCTTCAGTGTCACAGGCAGGATATATAATGCTTGGAGTTATGGCCCTAAGTGGTCTTGGACTCGCGTCAATGATGTTCTATATCTTTGTATATGTAGTGAGCAATCTTGGAGCCTTCGCAGTTATTTCAGCAATAGAGAACAAGACCGGTAAAATCTCAATGGACGATTATAACGGATTGCATAAGACAAACCCTTGGTTGTCTTTTGCCATGACTCTCGCAATGTTCTCACTTGCCGGAATCCCTCCGTTTGCAGGGTTCTTCAGTAAGATTCTAATCTTCAATGCAGTTACAGCCACCGGTTCAATGGCATTGTATATGCTGGTTCTTGTAGCTTTGATCAACACCATCATTTCACTATACTATTATCTGCTTGTAGTGAAAGCGATGTGGATAAGTGGAGACGAACCTGTTATTGAGAGATTTGAAAGCTCAAGATGTGAGAAAGTCGGGATGGTGCTTTGCATCCTTGGTATTGTATTCTTCGGGTTAGTACCTTACATCTATCAGTACTGTTTCGATAGTGTACAGAACTTACCCCAGCTTTTCAGCTCAATACTTTAATAGGTTAAACCCATGATATAATAAAAAGGTTGCGTTCAAAAGCGCAACCTTTATTTTTGGACCACTAAAAACATTAAATCAACAAATATTGGTAATCTTCCAATTTTCATTTCTAATTTCACTCATTAATAATAATTTAAAGATAAGAGACATTAATTGGAATCCGAAGATAATTACTTTGTATAATAGGTTGACTAACAACGACCTTAAGGACATTAAGGACCCTAAGGACTTTAAGGA
>CAZDWB010000037.1:0-16847 GCA_964509225.1 uncultured Sangeribacter sp. | reverse complement strand
TTTAAGGATTTTAAGGACCTTAAGGACCCTAAGGACTTTAAGGACCTTAACGACCTTTAGGGATTGTCAGTTGAGGTCATCGAGGAGGATAAATGAAGCCCAATAAAGAGGATTTTCCCAACCGGGAGTGTTACGTATTATTTCTTTAGCTTTCTGTAAGGCTTGAGTCTTTGAAAGTCCTTCTATCAACCAGGCATCATAAAAGTTATTCATTAAAGAAGTAGTAGCATCATCGTCTACTTTCCACAAAGACATCATCAAGGCATTTGCACCCGCTTTCTTGAATCCTCTCTGTAAGCCAAAAACTCCGTCAGCACCAATTTTCCCCAATCCTGTCTCACAAGCAGACAAGACTATTAATTCAGTAGAAGAAAGGTCTAATCCTGAGATTTCGTCAGCGGTCAAAACACCATCTTCTGATCCAGCCGGAACAGCCTCAGGAGAGAAAATCCCCAATTCCGCACCGGCAAAAAGGAGTCCGCTATTGTGCATTGCATTCTCCTCCGGAGAAAGAAAATTATTTTTCGTTTCCTGAGACGAATCGGCATAGAATCCATGAGTGCCTAAGTGAATAAGGTAAGGCTTCTTATTCTCCAAATCTTTAAAGGAAGCTTCGGTTGCCTGAATATCACACAAAAGATCCGGTTTCCCGATTTTTCTTGTTTCGACCAATTGCGAGAGGTGTCGCGCTTCATCTCCTGTTCCCGGAAGCGCGTCAATTCCGTCAAATTCACGATTCGTCCCCCTCTCAAACAGTGACACATAACGTTTGGCAACTTTACGTTTTTTATCTGCTTCCTTTACCTCCTTCGAAGAAGCCGAGAAATCGATATCTCCGTAAGCAACGTAAGTTTTATTTTTAGGAGAGTTCCGATGAGAAGTGTATAATCTCTCCACAGCTAACTGACGTGTAGAAGTGAGTCGGTGAAGAGAGATATTTTTATCAAAAATAAGATTCTCGATACCCGGCAAGGATTCTAATGGTACAACAGACAGATTTCCCTGTGGGGAGAACCATATATCCGTCACGTCATCGAGATAAGGAAGCAACGGTTTCCAAATATTATCAGCAAGTAATTCCGAGTCAAGACAATTTTTGAAATCCTCGTTTTCATTAAGAGAGAAAAGAGGTATAAGCTCAATTCTATCAGCTTCCGGACTATTTATGGCTGCAAGATAGGTATAATGTTTTTCTTCAGGAGATAAAAAAGGTATTTCCAGAAATTCTATAGCTATTTCTGACGGTTTAAGGGCTTTCTTTACTTCAGAAGAAGATATGGCGAGCAGTTTGTTATAGTCACCGAATTTATCATTGAGAAGTTTAAGAAGTGACCTTTCATCTTCCTTATAATTCTTCTTTAACTGTTCAAAGGCAGAGATTATTTCAGCCGACGGAGAACTGTTATTGGTTAAGGATTTTTCAGCAAGTGAAAGTTTATTCTTAGAATTAATGAAATTCTTATATGCTTTTTTCACTTTGGAATCTTTTGAAGAAGAAGCGATATCATTAATAGTATTGGCAGAAGAAAGGAGAATAGAGTTAGCGAAAAGAGCATTATCGTAAGCCAGTTCAGCAAATGTTTCATTCTCTCTGTTCAGCATTGCCGCTTGAGGGATAGTCATTTTGAAGAAATTAAAAGAAGAGTTCCAGAAAGTCACCCTCTCCTCCTCAGACATGGAAAGAAAATTATCAAGAACAAAAGAACGTGCCATATTGAAGGCAGAAGTGAGGAGAGCATTTGAAGAAGCTATATCTTGTTTTAGAAAAGCTAATTCCGAACGTAATGAATAGAGATTAATCAATTCAGTATCTTTAAATTCTCTCTCAGGAATCTTCAATAATTCCTGTTCTAACTCTGTAGCTTCCTCAATCATACCTGTTCTTACAGTTGCAGGGAAGAGTGAAAGAAGAAAATTGGGATGTAATTTTTTATCAAGATCCTTAATTTTACGGAAATACTCCCAATCACTTATAAAATCCTCTTTGGTTGATGATACGGGGAGTTTTAAGGATAAAATCACGTAGTGAAGATTCTGGGAAAGGAATGAACCCGGATTTTGTGAATCTTCCGATTCACACATTTCCCTAAGAAGCTTTTGAGTGGTATCAATATCACCTTCGGACATATTGAGAATGGTTGATAGCAGTTCAACTATATCCCCTAAAGGATTATCCCGGTTCACAATATTTTGTAAAGCGTCAATATAAATTTTATAAAATTTCATGGACTCTTCCATTTTCCCGAGATTAAGGAGTAGTGAACTATATTCACTTATTCCGGTTAGGAAGTCAAGATTGTTCAATAACTCCGGGTTGGATTCGAGTAATTCGTATGCCATTTCAAACCATTTTGTGGCTTTACCCCAATTATTCATATTAACAGCAATTTTAGCCATATCTACAAGGAGTAGAGCTTTCATGTACGGATGAGAATTACTATTGAGGAGCTCTGCGAATTCGGGTTCGAGGTTATTTAGATTTATTTCACCCTTCCGGGTGGTCATGGCCTTTGTCTTGAGGGTAGCGGTGAGCCAGGAATAATATATCTGTGGAATCTGTGTATAAGTAGGTATAAGTTCCGGTATTTTCTCAAGATATAATAAAGCCTTCTCATTATCTTTTCGATTCGTAAAAACTGTAGAAAGGGTCATAAGAGTATTAAATTTCACATAGTCATTAGTACCCGGCAATCCCATTTCAATCAGATTGTCGATTTCCTTAATGAGTGTGTCAGCTTCATCATAATTTAAGATAGCAGAGAAATCTGAAATCAGATTCACTTTTGCCGATATTGTAGATGGATGGTATTCCCCATTCAACCGTAGAGACAAATCAATAATTTCTTTATCCGTATTAATGACAGCAGCAAAATCCTGGATTTCAGCCAATACTTCACGTTTAGTAGAAAGTAAATCATAATAAGTTGATTCCGAATTATTTATTTTAGAATTTTGAAGATTTTGAATAGCTTTCTCAATAATTGAGAGTGAAGTTTCCGGTTGATTATTTTTTAATGCGATAAAAGCTTCTGTGATAAGTAGATAAATTTTTTTAGAGTTGCGAAACTCTGAGTCAATGTATGGATTTCCGGGATAGTCTTTTTCTAAAGCCTCAGTTAATTTATCAATTATTTTATCTTTATCCTTATGTAGAGGATTTATTCTAAGTAAAGACAGAGCCGCATCATAGTAATAGGGATAAGATATTTCGTCCCCTGTAGATTCGTAAATATCGATAGCTTTCTGAAGCATATCTTGAATTTCATCCGAATTGTCAGTGCTCCAACTCAAGATTACACTAAAATCAGTCAGTAGATTAGCAGTATTTAGAGGGAAAGAGGATTGAAGAGAAATTATCAGAGGAGAATATTGCTTAATTAATTCAACTGCTTCTTCCCCTCTCCCCATTTTCTGGAGAAGGTTACATTTAAGAGGGAGTGCTTCAAAAAGAAGATATTGAATATTATTTCTATAATCGGCAGCTTTATTAATCACAATATCCAGATTCTCGATAGCTTTATCCTCTTTCCCCATTGAAGCTAAGATTTGCGCAAGAGTGAGGTAAGCTTCCGTATACCTTTCAGGCGATAGATTTGATTTTTTGAATAAATTCAACGCTTCTACAACGGATTCTTCAGCCTTTTGATATGAATTATTGCTAAGATTAGCCCGTCCATGATAAAGGAGAATACCCCCTAAGTCATCATCAGCCTGTTTAAATAAGGATCGATCTAAATTCCTCAAAACCGATATATATTTCTCAGTCATATTGTTGAACTTATCAAAATCACTCCCGGGGAAATTGAAATAGGCATTAATTACCCAATACAAAGCACTGTAAGCGTAGGCTTGCTCCTCTTCACTGAGCCCGAAATATTCCTTGGCGGAAGTGAAGATAAGCTCTTCCAGTTCTTTTAGGGCAGCCGGGGATGCACCGTCATTCCAGTCAGTCCAAACCTCCGCTCCACCTTCCAAAGCGATATGGGTGAATAGATTAACCATTCTGCCATATTCAAGCGGTGCATATCTTATCAAACCTGAGAGAGATTCTTTAGCTATTTTACACTCTTTCAAAGCTTGGGAGTATTCGTTCTCATTTAAATGTATCTCCCCTTTAATTAAATTAACGATACCCTTATAATAAGGAGATTGAGGATTTATGGTCTCAATTGATTTTTCTAATTTCTCAACGTATTCGAGACCCTTCTTGAAATTACGTTCATTGACATAATACCACGATAATTCCTTAAGTAAGGATAAATACATACTATTGTTCTTACCTACAATCTTTTCACATTCCTTCAAAGCTGATTTCAAAGGTTCCTCAGCAAGATAAAACATATAATCAGAGCAATATCCCAGATATTCCGAGATTAAATTGTCGATAGAGAGAGAAAGTCTTCTGTCATGAGGAGGGATGTCAAAAGATATAGGAGAAATATTGGCGGCTAATTTTTGATAATTTTTTTTATATTCAGTATAGGCCCACCAATCTTTGGAATTTTCATATCGTGGAGAGTCCTTAGCTATATTTATAGAGTCATTTTCCCATGCTTTCTTAAAGTTTATTGCCGATAAATCATAATTTCCCGAATTGAAGAAATTCATTCCTGCAGAATACAAAGAATCCGACTCAGCAGTCTGAGCTTTCAGCGACAATGAATAAATAAAAATCAGGGACAATAAATTTATTTTTCGAATTAAGGAATAAATCATAAAGCACTAATCAGTTATTTCAACAATATAAGAAACCCGGATATAGTATATGGGGGTGTGTTGTCATTCAAATATGAAAGGTTGTGTCACAATCGAAAAATATGACACAACCTCAAAGTTACAAATAAAATATTCAATCTGCAAAAGATATTGTGGAGCGCTTCAAGTCCCGATTATTCCTCCGGAGTCATGACTATAGTTGTTAGATTAGCCGGCAAGATATATTTTTTAATAAAACCGGAGATACTCTCAGCAGTCAATCCGGTAACACTCCTTTCATAATCGGAATCTAAGTCAAGCCCAAATTTATTCAATCCATGCATGGCAACTAACCAATAACCATTATCACGCCTATTTTCTTCAATATTTTTGAGAAAATAGTTTCTGACTTTATCCACTTCACTCTCCGAGATGTCCCCTTCACCCATCTTCGTTATGGTTTCGGAAATAACAATGTCAATTTCCTTTACATGTTCGGGAGCAGTCTTGATATGCACAGGCATCATGAATACCGGGAGGTCATCTCCGTTCATCTTATTAATCAGAGCACCATGACCTGTGATAGAATATGTCCATCCTTTGTCTTCCCTCAGGTCCGCTAACAATTTAGATTTGAGGATAGAACCTATTGCTGAAGCAGTGAGGATATTTTCAAGAGTGTAAGGACATTCCAGATGCCGGAACTGATACACCACACCTAACGGTGTTTCCATGGGAGCGGTAAATTCATAGCGATTTTTACCTTTGGGGAACTTATACCCAATATCTTTGGGTTTTTCAATTCTTCCGAAAGCAGGGAGAGAAGCCACATAACGCTCTAATAAATCAAGAATGTGAGAGCGATTGAAGTCACCGGAAATATAAAATTTAAAATCAGAACAATCAGCGAACCGATCTTTATAAATGCTTAGTGCAGAGTCCAGGTTAAAAGACTTAAGCGTTTCAAGTTTCAATTTTGCACCTAAAGGGTGATGGGAATAAACTATCGAAGTGATTGAATCCCCCATTACCTGTACGGGATTATTAAAGATTCGTGCTAAAGAATGTTGTTTACTTTCATAGAAAGCATTAAAAGCCGGAGTGTCTTTTCGGATATCGGTAGCTTTGAGATATAGAAGACGGAAAGCATCTTCAAGCGAGACCGAATCTGAAACCAATTCCAGTCTTTCCTCAGTATTAGAAATTGAGGACGAAACTTTCATATTTCTACCATTTAGAAATCTGCGTATATCAGACGATGATAATTTTCCAAATCCACATAGCGGTATCACATCCTCCAACACTTTCATATCCGCAGCCAAGTCTTGAGAAAAGCGTTGGGAAAATCCCCCGGTACCTACACCCATAACGTAAATTTCATCATTATTAAAGTGTGTAGGTTTGAGGAAAACCTCTATCCCGTTAGAAAGAGTAATTTTCTCCATTCCGAAGGGTTCGGCAGGTTCCGTACTTACTAGAGAGCCTTTAGTCGGTTCTTCCTCAAGCAGTGTCATAGATATTACGGAGGGAGTATATGGAGGAAGAACTTCATTATTGACAGATAGAAAAGAAGCAGACAGATTTTCAGCTACCGGTTTATCAATACCGGGGATATCATCCGGAGCATAGTAAAGAATAGTAATATTTTTACCATCCGGTTCAACAATGGATTTCAGATATTTCTGCACATCATCTCCCGATATTTCGGGTAATAATTCCAATGCAATAGCAAGTCTCTCTTCAGGTGTATCAAAACGTTCACCATCAAGAAATGTCCTTACCAAACGGTTTGCCATATCGGTATTTGAGCGGAGAGAACTTTTTGCAGCCGCTTTGGAAAAAGAATTGATTACCTCCTTCCCGGCCTCTTCCATCTCAGAGTTTGAAAATCCATGAATCATAGCCGTTCGGAGAACAGTATAGATATCGTTTACCCCTTTTTCAGATTTACCGGTAGCAATATTAGCACGAATCATCAAGGCTTTCACCGGTGAGGCCATGATATATTTCTGTTCACCGATTCCGATACGTGAGCAAACAGCATTTTCAGCCAATTCAAGATTATTAAATCTTTCCACAAGAATATTCCTTAGAAGCTGAGATATTAATTCCATACGAATATCCTCCTTTATTTCCATCGTTGAATGACGTGGATATTTAAAGTATAAAGTCATGGATTCCACCGGTTGCTCCGGGTCCATAGCCACCACTGAGATGAGTCCGTTATTGACAGGCACATCAATGAAAATATTTATTGGAGTTTTTGGATTTTTTAAATCTGAAAAAAGTTCCTTGATTTTGGTTTCAATATGAAGGGGATTTACATCACCGACAATAATAAGAGCTTCATTATCAGGTCTGTTCCATTTCTTGTAAAAATTCCTGATGGTTTTTACGGAAGCATTGTCCACAACCTCCATACTCCCTATCGGGAGTCTCTCACCATACCGATTGTCAGGGAAAAGAGAGGGGAGAGCTTTTTCGAGCATCCGGTTATTGGCAGACCGTCGTTGTCGCCATTCCTCGTGAATAACATCCCGTTCACCATCAATATCCCTCTTGTTCAACGATAAGTCTCCACTCCAGTCACGCAATATAAGAAGGCAGGAATCAATGGTGGTGCTACGTGAAGTCGGCACTTTAGAAATATTGTAAACAGTACGGTCAGTGGAGGTATATGCATTAAGGTTTTTCCCGAACTTCACTCCGACACTTTCAAGATATGTGATGACAGAATTACCCGGGAAATGTTTCGAACCATTGAAACATAAATGTTCCAGAAAATGAGCGAGTCCACGTTCATTATCCTCTTCATTTACCGACCCAACCTTTCTGGCAAGGAAGAAATCAGCTTCATTGCCAGAGTTCTTGGAAGGAAGGATATAATAAGAAAGCCCGTTAGAGAGTTTACCTCTGACAACAGACAGATCGCTTACCGGATCTATTTCCGGGGATAGATTCTTCTCTGCGAGTGATACGGACCAGCACGAACCTGCAAAGATTACAGATAAAAAAATTTTAGTCAATTTCATGATTATATAAATTTTAATTTTATCAGAAAAAGAAAGAAAGAGAGGCAGTTATATTCCGGACATTCCCAAATGAATCAATGTGATAAATTCCGGCAATCAATGATAAATCAAGCGCGTATGATGCGGAGATTGAATAGAGAAATGATGGAGAGAATTTCACGCCGTAATAATCAGATTGTTGAGATTCAATATAACGGAGAGTGTTATTTTCCAAAGAGATAACTTCCCAATCCACTGTTTCGGGATTATTGAAAATGATATAATTGCTGAACGCCCATTTCTTTAATAATTCAATTTTGACAGAGAGCAGATGTTTATTTGCAAACATAACGGAAGCTCCGGCGATGAGGTTGGCAGATAAACCTTGTGCGAGAAACTGCCGGAAAGGTTCCTGATAAGTATCTTTTCGACGGGTAAAATCGAGTGAAGCGGAAAGGAAAGGTAAATACCGCGGATTATGAAATTCTACGAAACCGTGCAATACCCAACTTTGATTATGCGAGAAATACATCTCCAGTTCCCCGATTTTTGGAAATGAGGAGGAAAGAGGATCCCCGAATATCCCTTCATAGCCGCGGCGTATATTAAGGGAGACGGTAGCATCTGAACCCCAAACAATCGCCGATTGTTTTGAACGCCATCCTAACTGCATGGAAAGTTTCTCATTCTTGAGGGTTGCCAATGGGATGCGGTTAAGGTCCACAATCACATTCTTGCACATTCCCCACTCTCCGTCAATCGTAAAGAAGGGTCCGGAATTGGAGATAGAAAGGAGATTAAGGGAGCCTTTGAAATTATATAAATCATTGTAGACATTGCTTCCTGATCCCACAAACCGATTATAATGAGTCCCTAATCCTGTGAGATGATATATTTTGGATTGTCCAAGTTCATTGACGAAAGAAATTTCCGTGTGAGAACGTATTTTTTCAAATCCGGCAGCACAGGCTGCTATAAGATTATCCCGGAATTTATAACCGAAACCGAGATCTACGAAGAGATCGCCAAGTGAAGTTTTGGGGCGAGGGTCAACTTGTCGATAAGATAATGTGGCAAGATAACCACCCGAAATACCCCAGGAAAATTTTCCTGAGAGAATATTGTAACCGGCAGAGAACTCATATTGTTCCTCACGAAGATTGCCCCCCGTTGCGTCAGCAATGATGTATGGATGGAAAATATCATCATTACCCTGTTCATTCCATTGAAGATTGAAAAGAGTGCCGTTCCGATAGGATGCTTCACCGAATATCACTGCGGAACGGGAGTGAATATAGGCTTTAGTCTCAATTCCTGCGGTTCCTTCCCCTTCCCCTTCAAAAGGAGCCAGAGATTTCGGTTTTGAATCTCGTTTAAAAGATAAAGAAATAGCTGATAAGGAGAAGGGAAGTTTGAATTTCTGTAAAGCCGGATTTGAGAAAAGGGTTGGAGCTTCGGTATAGTAGGGGAGGGCCGCATTCCTGAAGCGCTCGCTGATAGAATTCACGGTTTCCCGGTAATTGTAAGGTAATGAATCATTCCTCATTGAAAACATAGAGAGGGAACAAAGTAAAAGAAGTAATGTTAAACAAAACTGATTAAATGTTGGCTTAAACATAGTGTTCTGGAAAAAAAGTTATTTGTCCTCGGTTCGGGGTATGACACCATCCCATGTAATAATGGTACAAGGCGTGCCATTGATATCCATAGCGGATCCCTGAAGTTCAATTTCAGAAGGGACACAAAAAGGGTTGAAATCGGTAGAGGAATTGTTTGTATCCTGAAGAATAGGATACCCGTATTCCGAAAATCCGGCAAGTTTACGGCGAACGCTATGAAAATAACGAGTTTTATCATGGTCAATAGTTCCACAGAATGTCCAACCGGAATCGAGGGATGGATGACAAAGGGTCCAGGCATATTTTGCCTCCACCGAGCAATTCACCACATCCACTATCCATTCATTCGGGAGTTGATATGCTTGATCAGACATAGGGAATGTACCGGCTTCAACCACAATTTCATAATCGTAGGAATAACGAAAATCATTAAGATATTCATCGCGGCTTACAGGTATTCTTGCGAGTCCATAGGCTTTGAATCCGCGGTTATGCAGCATCCAGAACGAACGGGTATAACAATACCACTTGTCCAGATTGGGTACGGAAGGGGAATCAATATCCAATTGGGAGGGAACTTGTGAAATGTCATACCATTCCCAATCGGCATGAGAAAGATCGAAGGAATTAGGATTGATAACCCGGTGATCAATCCCCGTATCAGCAATCAGAATATATTCACCGGGTCTTACAGGAAAGTCGGAGCCGCTGCCAGGAATGGTATAAAGTGCCTGTACACTCATGGCACTGTCCATAATGTCCGGAGTATAGTTATATTTATCAGTAGTGTTGAATTTTGATTCAAATATTGTAAGTCCGTCAGCGTAGAGGGTATGCTCAGTATTATTATAAATTTTTATATAGTCATCACCATAATATTGATTTCCCGATTTCCGGAGTGTTCCGGTAAAGAAAATTTCGGCAATTACGAAGTCATCGCCAACCGGTTCAATAAAAGGAGCAAGTTCCAGAATATAATATTCTCCCAAGATTTCAACAGAAGATTTGGAAGCCTTCAGGTGAATAATATTTCCGGAGACATCTTTATATTCACCGCTGAAGGATATGTCATAAATACCCGGAATTACACAAAGCTCTTCATCCTTATCAAATGAGTAAACTTTACCGTTGGTTATATTTTTGAAGAGGATAGAGGAGTTATTGACCGAATTTAAATCTATATTTTCATCATAAGAGAGAATTAGAGAAACTTTTGAACGAGGGAGAGTAGTTTGTGGAGAATCACTGCAGGAGGTATTTCCCAGTAAGAGAAAAGTGATAATAATAGAAGAAAGATATTTTAAATAGGTCATATTATTCATTTTAAGCATAATTTTAGATAGAAACATTTAATTCCATACCGAAATAAGGGGAAGAAGAGCGGCGAACCAGCAGACCATTGGAATAGTAGTCGGGCAGAATATCAAGAATCCGGTTTATGAAGAGGGCAATCCTGAGAGATTTCCCGATTTTCTTTGTAGCCTTGAGGTTGATATAACCCTCAAAAGGGATTTTGACGGTTTCAAAGGAAGCATCATTATAGGTTTTTATGAGATAACTCAACATGGAGTTTGTTTCATAATCCTCGCCGAAAGCATGAAGCTCACCGTCTGCGGCATCAAGGTAATAAGGAGGAACCCCGTTAATAGGGATACGCGAAGTGCTGACATTCCACACACATTGAAAAGATGTTGTAAAAATCAATCCCCATTTTGGGATTTGTGTGTCAAACATAAAATTGGAACTTATCCGGTCATTAATTCTTCCGTCGAAGTAATCATAAAGACCGATATAGCGGTCACTGACGGCAATCCCTTCAACAACATCATTTACAGAAGAGTATAGCATTTCCGAGTTGGAGTAAGTGGTATGCAGCCACGCACCCGTTATGCTTAATGACGTTTTCAAAGCTTTCCATCTTGGCGTTGCCAATTGCCATTCCACTCCCCGTTTTTCAATTCGGGTACCATTGGTTGCCTTACGGTAACCTTTAAGTATTTTCTCAACGCTAAACGGTGTATTATCTAAATTTATATTCGGAGAATCATAGGAAGAAATAGAAGAAGCATCATATTTCTTATAAGTATAGGGAGCATACACGTATGAGTATCTGAAACCGTCAGTCATCTTCTCTTGGAAATAAGTAACCGATATACGGAACCCATTCCATACTACAGAGGGTCTGATTTCCCATTTTAAATTTCTTGCCGGGCGAAGCTCATAATTCACAGCATCGTTAATATAAGTCATCAGAGAAACAATACTGTTGTCACGAGGATTCTCCACATCATAATAGTTAAGCTGAATAATGTCCGCATAATTCTGTTGCGGGTAAAGATAATCAGCAGTCGGCATACGGGTGGTAAGTCCTAACCCGGCAGTAATGGAAAGCATAAGGGGGTTGCCTGAAATAATATTAATTCGGTAGTCCCAGCCGATATTGACACGAGGGTCGAAATATGGGCGATTGCTTAGATAATAACCGGAATCGGTAGACGGAATCATTATTCCCCGTACACCTGCCTGCAGCGACAGAGAAGAGGGTCCTAAAGTATATTTTGCGTTCTCTTCGGCAAAAATCGAAAATATATGAAGAGCCGGGATATCAGAAAAAGCGCGGGGTCTGCTTCCCCAGGAAGCGGATAGCGGTTTAGTGAGTTCATAAATCTGCCCTTTGCCATAGTTTTTAGATAGAGTCCATTCAAAACCCACCTTATAGTCACAGGAAACGCTACCCGTAGATCTGAACCCCGATGCTCTTCCTTTAAGGAAAAGGTTAAGAGGTCTCCCTTCACACTTATATTCGGCTATGTATTCGCCGAGGAGGTACTGTCCCGGATGTTCTCCGGGCGACAATGTAGTTGGAGCAACCGAAGCCCGTTGGGGTGCAACCTGTTTTCGCCGTTCAAGATTATCAATCTGATAACCGGCAGAAATATTGGCATTGAAATCATTAAAAAAATACGGTTTACTAATTAGCAGGGTAAACTCTGAGGTAAGATTGATTCGGTTATAAGAAGATTTGTAATCATCAATTTTCAAAAGAGTCAAATCCTTATCAATTTTACTGTTGTCGAAAGAACCTGTGTAATCTCCGGCAGCCGAGAAATTTATTTCGTAATCATCGGTTGATTTACGATATGTTAATCTTAACGAGCCCGTCAGTCGCTTATAATTTTCTAAAGAGTTTCTCGGGTCAGATTTGGCATCGAGGTAATTGATATCAGTATTTAGGATAATTGGGTTTTCATCAGTCAGTGAGAAACCCTTCCCGGCGGAGAAAAGTTTACTATAGCCGTCAGCCTTAAAACGTGCGGTAAACGGGGTGGCAGAAGAGATTCTTTTGATTCTGACTACACCACTTGTCAGGTTACCATACTCGGCGGAAGGTATTCCCCGGATAATTTCCACACTTTTTATATTATCGGTCGATATTGTACGCATGTCTACGCCACGGTTGGTGGTATTACGTGAGTCAGAAGTTTGATCGGCTGCGATACCTATAGATTGCAGGTTGGAATCGCCATTAATCGGAGCTCCATCTACTAAAAACAGGGTTCCAAGAGAAGAGATGGCATAATCATCATTGTCAACTTTTGTTCCTAAAGCTCCCAAGTTACCTGTTTCGCGAAGTGATATGGAATTCACTTTCCCCAGTTCCGGGTCGTGAGAGATATTTCCCGGCAGGAGTTCCAGTAAATCAGTAAAGGAAGATGGCTGAAGATGATTCATCGCATCCCTGTCAATCATGGAGCTGCTTGTGAGTCTGTCCCCTTCTTGCGCTGTCACAATAACTTCTTCAAGTTCCTTAACTGTTGGAATAGTATCCCTTAAAATAATTGAATCAGCTGGGGCACCATGTTTGTTTCCCATCCCGTTTTTCCCAGAGACAGAAAGAAAATGTATCGTAATAGAAATGAAAATTATTATTTGTTTCAAGAGTTTATCAGTTAGATTGATTTCAGTGCAAAATTAGTAAGTCGCAAGTGCGTTGTAAATACTCAGATTTAGGGAATAATAGCTTCTAAAATACCTATTCAAGGCTATTTCCAACAATTTTAGATAAGGGTAATTTTGCAATCGTAAAATTTATTAAATCACAATTTTAGTATGAAATCGATATTACTTGCATGCGCCGGAATATTTATTGTAAATATGGTAATGGCGCAGAATCTTCAGCCGTCATGTATTTGGTCCAACCTGTTTGATGGCGCCACAGCTGCCGGTGATCAGGCAACAAACAACGTTGTTTGTCCTGATGGCAGTATATACTGGCAGCTTACTGCCGGAAGTACCTCATCGGCACGCGACATTGACTATGCCGGAAAATTCCTTTTTGAAGGGGGTGACTATGATGCATCAGGCACAAGCTATAATAACAACCTGGTAATTATGAAGACAGACCGTAACGGGAATCTTCTGTGGAATCTTCATTCGGTCACCAACGACTTTGCGGGTAACGAGGGGGGAGTAGCTCCGATGCCCGATGGAGGAGTAGTGTTTGCAGCCCGGTTGCGTTGCTCTGACCTTGGAGGAGGTATTTGTCAGTGGGAGTCACTTATTCTCATTGATGGCACCGGAAAAACCATTACCGTCCCCTGGAAGAAGAATCCTGAGGATACACGCCGTTTTTATAAAGGGATTGTAGGACGTCTGGACAAAGAAGGAAATATAATCTGGATAAAAAATATCGAGACTTCACGTCAACCGGTTTCTAATAGTGGTAATTCAGCCGACTTTCTGGCAGAAGCATTGAAAATCACATCGGTTGCAACAGATGAGGAAGGTAATATTTTTGTCGGAGGTAATTACCGGTCGGAACTTACCATCGAAGGGAGCGATATAAAACTGACTCCTCACAATATTAAGAACTGGAATGGTGACTCTCAGGGTAATGTAGGAGATATGTATATAATCCGTTTTGATTCTGATGGTATTGTTACCAAGACTCTTACCACAACAGGGGACGTTGATATGGAAAGCGTTCAGTCTTTAATTGTTGAATCCGACATATTATATGCTCTCTTGGATATCCGTGGAGCAGGCTCATTGAGAATGGGGAATAAGCAATTTGAAACAGAGGGAATATTCAATCCGATTATAATAAAGATGACTGAGGATTTTGAGCCGGTTTGGATTACTGTCTTGACAGGGGAAACTGTACAGTCAAAATATGGCTTCCAAAATTCAAATATCTCTGTTTATGGCTCGAATGTCTGGGTTACATCCCAGATTAACGGAAAAGTATCATACTCGGATACACAATTTGTGGAGACATTCAACGGAAGCACACGCGAGGGGATGATAATCGGTCTGAATGATATAGACGGTAGTTGGAAAGCCGGTGCGCTCAGTAGATCCGGGGGGTATAACGCAGGACTTACGGGATATCTGAATTCATTCCAGGCTCCAGGAGAAGATAATAAGGTTTACGTATATGGATATGTAATGAATGCGTCACAAGGTGTTTTTATTCGTACTTATAATGCCGTTGACCTTTCTTCTGAACCGGAAACGGAATGGAAATTAATCACCGGAGGGGGAGTACCAACCGCGCAGGCTTTCTCGTACGATTCAAAGGAAGGAGAGGTATTTGTTACAGCAAGAGGTAATAAATCTTTCAAAGTTATAGGGGGCGAAGAAACAACGGCACCTACTTCATGGGGTGTAATAATGGCAGGTTTCAGTTTGCCGGAAAATTTCAGAACAGGTGTAGAAAGCACGGAAAGTATTCAGCAATCACCTCTATTGGAAATTTTTCCCATGAAAGGGGGTATTGCAGTTGATTGCAGTAAAGAGGGTGAGTATCTAAAAATTTATAATTTCGCCGGTCAACCGATAGCTCAAAGAATGCTGACGGAAGGTAGGAATGTTATTGAACTCCCGGCTGGATTCTATATAACAGGTGGAAAAAAATTCGTTGTTAATTAAGGCAAGGTTATTGAAAAGAATTTTTTTAAAGATAGGAGGGTGGTTGATAAAGAAATCAGCCACCCTCCCTGTTTTTATTTTACCTAATCAATTTTTCGGATATTTTTCATATTTTGTTTGATTTCATCACCTTTATGGAAGTTATATTCCAACTGTAAAATAAATTGATTGTTGATGAAAGGATTTTTGAAAGATATGGTTTCGGAAATATAAGGAGCGGATGAAATTGTAGTAGTTGACTTACCTGATAAAATATGAACCGGTAATGTGTACGCCATAGTAATAACAAACCTATTGGCAAGGAGAGTTTTTTGAAATAGCAATTCAATTTTATCTAAAATTGTACGGGAACAGGTTTGAGGAGATAAAGTGCCTTGTGAGCCTATGCCGTATCTTAAAAGTCCTAATAAAGAGTTGTTCCATAAGTACATTAATTCCGGACCTCCACTTGGGAACCATCCTTTATTCTTAAACTCCTGATAGCTCGAATTCAGATAGAGGAGATTTGCGTTAACGTTAAAAAACCAATGTTTATTAAATTTCCCGGAGTAAGACATGTATAGGGTGAATTGATCTGTATCTATGTTTTTCATTGTTTTGCTAACAAAATATCCGTTCGTTTCATCCGGTCTGAGTCCATATTCAGGAAGATATATAGACGCTCCCCCATTCTTAAATTTAGTATAATATACACCTACATTAAATGAATTAAAGAAGTTAAGATTCATGGAAATGCTGTTTCTGATTTGCGGTTTTAGCTCCGGATTCCCATGAAAATATAAAAGTTCATCGGTAAAATATCCGAAATCCTGAGTATTGCTGATACCGTTCAGACTGGATGAAAGTGAGTAATTTATACGGGCAAAGAAATTTTTATGAGGTTGCCATGAAAACATGGCGTCTGCCCTTGGATTGATATGGGTTCTTTTAAAGTTTTGTTCAGAAAGATAATTAATATTAAACCCAGCAGAAAGGGAAAAACCTAATTTGTTATTGGGGTAATAACCTAAGCTTGCAAACAAAGAATTAGAGAAATTTAAGGATTTTGCAGAAGAAATTGAGTTCTCATAATCTCTTGAGGTTAAGTAATAAGAAAAGAAATCCTCATATAAGGAGAGATTTAAAGAATTATTCAAAAAAGATTTGGAGGCATTTAAAACTCCGCTAAAATATTTTGAATTATATTTGAGGTTATTAGTGAAGGGCTCACTTGAGGAATAATTACGGGAATAAAAATTTTTACTATTGCCAAAGTTATAAAGGAACTCAGAATAAAGATTCCAGTTTTTGACATGACCTGTATAATAAAGGACAAAGTAATTATTATTACCCAATTTTTTGGTATTGGTATTAAGTTTTTCTGAATTGATTTTTTGAGAAGATAGGGATTCGGTTAAAAAGTTAATTAATGCATTATCTTTAGAATGATTACATATCATGTTCCATTGAAAAGACACCTTATGGTTTTTATTAAATTCATATCCTAATGTTACATAATAGTTTTGTAAAAATGAATATGACAGGATATCCGATCTCTTATCTGAAGCTTTTGAATAAGTCCATTTCAAATCATTGAAAGGGTAAGTTATGG
>CAZDWB010000036.1:0-21086 GCA_964509225.1 uncultured Sangeribacter sp. | reverse complement strand
AATAATTACCTTTTTCATCATAAATATCCAAATATTCCATAATAAATCACCTAACTATATCTTAACATAAAATCCTAAAGTTAACCTATTAAACTATCAGTTTGTTACAGATAATTTATTACATTTTAAAATCCTATCATTCATAAGTCATAAAAATAACCATTAAAAAAACTACTGAACATTCAGTAGTTTTTCTTTTATTTTGAATGAGAATTTTCATACTCATCATCTACTTCATATTGTGAGTTTAAATAATCTTCCATCATATCAGTAACTTCGTTACCATAATCTGTAGTTTTTCCATGCTTTTTATCCATTGTCTTTGAAACTCTCAAGGCAAGACCTGCAGCCGATGCTGCACAAACTAAAGTAGAGGCCATATCACTTGGTAAGCTTTCTAAAACAGTCATATGATTAGCAGCTAATCCCTCTAATCCTCCTGCCAAATTAGTAACATCAACCATTGAGTTATTCATATTAGTTATTGCATCAGGATGAGCAACAACATAATCTAATGATTCTTTTATTCCACTTAAATCAAAACGTGGATGATTTTTAGCATAGACATTTAAAATATCCAAGCATTCCTTTGAAACCTTATTTAAAGTACCTTGAGCGTTGTTCGCAACACTTGCTAACTCTTGAAGTACACCTGACTCTGTCAAATCACCAGCTCCATATCTTGAAGTTATATCATTAATCTGACTAGAAACTTTTTCATGGAAACCATTAAAGAATTCATGTCCTTGCTTATCAGCAGCACGATATGCATTACTAAAACTCCAATTATGCATATCAAGTTCTGCTCTCTCAATAGAATTTGCAGAATTTAAAACATCCTGATGAGCTTGCGCTTTCATTCCTTCCTCAAAAGCTTCTCTTCTACCTTCAATATCCTTACCAGTTTCATGAACATAGTCCATAATAGAATCATTTGCACTATTAATATTGCTAGCTTCTTCTTGCTGACTTTTTAATAAATTCTTAGATTCAATCTGATGAACTTTAAAAGATTCGAATGCACTAATTCCTGCAGAGACTGTTGTAAAAGTAACAAACATATCTCTGATAAATGGATCATCTCGATAATCAAATTGTTCAGCAAGTGGTGAATAATACTTATCCCCTACACTTCTATTTCCAAAAATACTCTTAGAGATTCTTGTATTATCATAATAACAACTCTCTAGTCCCATGAAATTATCAACAATTTTTTCATTGAAAAATGCAGATCCGCGTGGATTTCACGCCGATGGTCGACATGAATATGTTGCTTATCACATTCTTCATGCTGTGTACGACCATGATTAAATCACAGACCCTCAATATCGCCCTCCCTTCTAATGAGAAGGTGGAAAATACTGAGAATATGTCGCAGGCTTCTGCCGACGATGCTGTGACTATTATCCTCGACGCTAAACGTAAAAGGGGTTCCTTTGATGTGGATTCCGTTAACGGTAAAGTTGTCAATGAGGTCTACTATTACTTTGGCAAACCCGGAGGCGACGCCGGTATGTTCGGCGCCGGTGGAACAATAATTTCTGAAAACAACAATCTTCAGAAATCTGAATTCCTCACCGATGAAGTCAATGGCGACCTGAAAAATGCTCGCGGTATTCGTAAAATCATCCAAGACCGCAATAAGGAAGTGCTTAAAGAAATCAATCTTCTTAAAGCTCAGTTCAGAGATGGTAAAATCAATCAGGAGCAATATAATGAAAAGGCCGCTGCTGTGCGCAGAAATGAAAATCTGAAGAAACCGGTGATTATCATTAAATCAACTCCTCAAGCTTCTTACGGAAGTCTTGTTGAAGTGCTTGATGAAATGCAAATCAACTCAATTTCAAAATATCAGATTGATAACATGACCCGCGTAGACTCCGTAATGCTTATCGATTACCAGAACCGCCATCATGGCGAGTAAGATTTATTAACTTAAAAACCAATAAGAAAATGGCTAAAAATGTAGATCTTACATCAAAGGAATGGCGCGACATCGTTTTCGCTGATAAAAATAGAGAATTCGGTGCATATCAGCTCCGAAAAGATTCTGACAAACGCCACAATATGGCAATGCTGTGGCTCATCGTTGGTCTCGTTGTGGTGCTCGCTATGCTTTTCGGTTATTCCAAATATTCCGACTATCGTGCCGAAAAGGCTGCTCTCGAAGCTAAGGAAAAAGCTGAAAAAATGCTCGCTGCTCAGCTTGAAGCTGCCGAAGAAGAAACTCCGGAGGAGGAACAACCCGAAGAACAGAAATTCGAACAGGAAATTCCACAGGTTCCGGAAGAAGTTCTTGCTACTGTTCAGGTTACTCAGATCGCAATCGTTGATGCCGATAAGGTGAAAAACGAAATTATGACTCAGGAGGAACAGCAACAGGATAATACAGCCCGTGGTGTTGTCAATCAGGAAGGTTCTAACGATGCTGATAAATTCCAGGCTGTAAAAGAACAGGTACAGGTGGTTGAAGAGGTCAAAGAGGTTAAAAAACCGGAACCGGAAGAAATCTTTGTGGCTGTGCAACAACCTGCGGAATTCAAAGGAGGACAGGCCGCCCTTATGAAATGGCTCTCCAATAATATCCGTTACCCGGAATCCGCTCAGGCTAATGGTATCTCAGGTCGTGTAATCGTGAAATTCGTGGTAGAAAAGGATGGCTCTATCGGCTCTCCTACCATCGCTAAGGGTGTCGATAAAGATCTCGATACCGAAGCTCTCCGCGTAGTTCGCAAAATGCCTAAATGGCAACCCGGTAAGAACAATGGTCAGCCCGTTCGCTCTTACTTTACACTCCCGGTTACCTTCCGTCTCCAAAATCAGTAATTACTGACTGAAATACAAATTATCTACGTATAAAGATTAAGGGAAGTTGAATAATTATTCAACTTCCCTTAATCTTTTTAATTAAATTCCATAAGGCCTTACATTCTCCCATAACAAAAAAATTCAATAATGCAACTCCCCTTCCCTAAAATATGCCCATTTAAGGGCATTTGACAAAAAAAAGTTGATTACACCCTTGTATATATTTATATATTAAGTATTTACAAAATCCAATATTAAACTTTTTTTGAGATAAAAATTAGAAAAATTACAAATATATATATAATTTTGCATCATAATCCTTCATTAAAAGCAAGATTTGTTCTATGAATTTTAATGGTTATGGGATTTAATTATTACTAAATTTTCGCATAAATATTCTTAGTGTATTACACTAAACCAATAAAATCTCAATATCAACCGGTTTAAAGATAATTCCAAGTTATCTTTAAACATAAAAGCTCTTTTAACATGAAAGATAAAATTCTATTAGTAGTCTTAAGCATTGTTCTACCACTCTTGTCGTATGGTAGTCATCCGAGTGATGCAGTTATGTCTGTGTATGAATCACTCACAAAGGAACAACAAGCTATGAATCCAGAAATTTCCATTGGTGTATTCGAAGAAAACCAATGGTTAGTAATGGTAGATCTTACACCATTGGCAAATTGGGGACATGAAGTAACATATTACTATCTTCCTAAAAACGGAAACGACTTCACAATTCTTAAAACAGAAGTTCACAACTTTCCACCAGAGATTCCATTAACAAAGATGTTCACCCATCCTACACCCAATTACTCCCCCATCTTTAATTCGGAAGTGCCGAAAAGGGATGTTCCATCTGCTGAAAACCAATACGCAATAATCATAAGTGGTGGTATTTGCGATACACTGAATGAGAGACGATATTAGAATGACTGTTCTTATATATATAGAGTTATGGGAGATTTTTATAATATTCCAAAAGATAATATCTATGTTGCTATGGGGGACGGCACCAATAGAAATCAAAATCTTGATCTTGATCAAGACGGTAAAGCTGATATTAATTATGCAGCATCTATAACCGATCTCGGTAAAATATTCACTTCTTTAAAATCAAAACTTACAGAGTCGGATCACCTATTTATCTATGTAATCGACCACGGGGGCAAAGAGCCACACACAGGAGAATCATATATTTGCCTTTGGGGAAATGAACAGCTGTATCCCTTACATCTTAACGCCTGGTTAACTCAATTAACAGTTGGTTCAATTAATTGCGTTTTCGGACAATGTTTCAGTGGTGGTTTTATAGAACCATTGAAAGCACCGAATAGAATTATTGCTACCGCATGTAAAGAAAATGAATACTCTTGGTCGACACCAGATAAAACTTTCGATTCGTTCGTTCATGCTTGGACAACCGGATTAATGAATGTTTCAAAATACTGTGGTGAAAATGTAATGGAAGCAGATAGTGATGGTGACTCTTTTATAAATATGGTTGAAGCATTTTATTTTGCTTATGATAATGATATTTATGGACAACTTGGAATATCTAATCTTGAAAATCCTCAATTTTATTACGAAAATGATGGCTTGGCATTCGATCTATGTTTTAATCGACACCCCGAAGCAGTAGATCTTTATATCCGGGATAATAATGATGACATAGGGATAGAACCCAATGTATATCCATTCACTAATAATAGTCCTGATATATGGGTAAGAAATAAAAAGGATAATGGTACCACTCATCAAAATCCCATCCTGACAACAGCCGGTTCTATTGAAAATTACATTTACGTAAAAATTAGCAATAAAGGTATCAAAGATTACAATCCGAGTGATAAAAGTATGTACCTTCATCTCAATTGGGCAACGGGAGCTTGTGCACAAAAATTTTCTACATTTACCGGAATATATAGAGACCAAAACTCTAAACAATATGGGAGTGCAATTAAATCAATCTTAATTGATAAAATTATTCCGGCTGGTGAGAGTGAAATCTTTTGTGTGGAATGGAAAACTAAAGGTCTTGAGATGGAATTAGAGGAAAACGCTCCTTTATCAATTCTCGCTACCATTTCTCATCGTCCATGGGGATTTGCTGGTGATATACCGGCTGAAGTATGGCCTAAAATTACAGAGGAAAAACAAGGAGTAATAGCAAGCGAATATAAAAGAATTGCGATAAAGAATCTTTTTACACCTTCTCAATTCGGTAAAAATACATGGGAAACTCCTATCAGAATCCAAAGTCTATCTAATGGTAAAAAATACTATTCTCTAACCCTACAAAGTGGTAATGAAATTTCTATCTTTGACAAATTGGATTTCAAGCTTTTCTCCAGGGAGGGATTTCCTCAAATATATACACCTACTTCTTCTTCAGACAAAGAAGAATCTAATACCAGACCAATTCAAAGAATTGTGTTTAATCCGGATACAGTATTTACATTTACACAACAATTTAATGAAATAAAATATTTTGGTGTAAATGAAAATCAAATTGAAAAATTGAAACTTTCAGCTAAAATAAAAGATTCATCTTATGTTGGCAATCTTTCTTGTATAATTACTTTAAAAGAATACCCAGACGATAAAATAGTCGGAAGTTATACATTCTTAAGTTCTCTCAATAAAGGAACTTTTAACGGTAGGACTTTGCGAATTATGGCGAATTCACTAAATGATGGGCAAATTAATCTTATGGCCGATGACTCTATGCCAGAACTCGACGAAACACTATATGAATGGACAAATGAATGTGGTGAAATACTTGGAAGAGGAAAAGAGCTAAATTTAACTTCAAATTTGACTCAATTTATAACACTTAATGTTTATAATAAAGATAATAATGAAACTCTGACAGCTTCTTTAGATTCATCGTCTTTAATAAAACTAAATAATATATATCGCAATAATAATGAATTAATTATTGAAACAAATATGCCAATAAACCAAGATATGGTTATAAAAGCAACATCTTTGGTAAATCCTTATGTTTTTGAGAAAGTAAAGTTAGATGCTGGTAAAAATAAGACGTCTATCAATATTTCTAAATTCAATAATGAATTCATAGTTATTTCCTTAGAAAATAATAAAAAAATCATTGATTCTATAACAATTAAATAAAAATTAAAGTAAAAAAAATATTTTTGAATTAGTGATTATTAATAAAAAAATTATAATTTTGTTTTTAATAATCACTAATTCTTAAAAAAATGAAATATTATGATACGATTTAAACATTATGCACTTTTGGCATTGGCTCTCGGTTCTACCGTTTTCCATAATGCCAATGCGGTGGTGGTTGATTCAAAAATCTACCAAGTCGGGGATTCAAAGCTTTGCTTCTTCCCTAATGGGTATATTGGTGAAAATGGGGAAGCTCATCTTTATGGAATTGAAAATAATGACGAAGGTCTATTTGGTAAATATTTTACCAAAACCGCATCTTTTTTCGGACCCGATATTTTTTCTTCCTCGACTACTCCCCTTTCACAAAACATGGTTATCCCTAAATTCATATTTGCAGAAGGTGAATACCTCCCTGTGAACGCTATAAAAGGGGCTTTCAATTCATCAACGCTCAATGAGGTATGTTTGCAAGACAATATTATGAGAATTGAAGCGCTATCTTTTCATAATGCATCAAATCTTCAGACCATTACTTTACCCGTTTCCTTAACTTTCCTTGGCGACAGAGCTCTTGCCGGAATGGAAAATCTGGGAAAAGTATTCTTCCGGTCTCCATTACCCCCGGCGTGCGAAATTTCTACTCCTCAACTTCAGGAAATCCTGAATATAGGCACTGACATCAGTAATTTACCCTATCGATTTGAAACTCCCTTTGGTAGCAATGAGACTATCGGTTCTTCTGACTTCATTGAAAATATTGAATTTCAAATACCCAAAGGAAGTTATGCTTTCTATTTTGCACATCCTTTATTTAACAAATTCTCTCTTTCTTTAAAAGAATATCAGCCGGAAATGATTCCTGTTGTTAACAGAATTTCTGACGCTGGTTTCTCATTTGCTAATATCGGTAATTTTTGTGTGGAAGTCCGAGACTTGGTTACAACCGGAAATAAAACAGAAATACCGGCAGAGGTTTATTCCGACACCTTTGATATGGGAATCGATATGCGAGAAAATTCTTATTCCGTAAAAGGTATCGGTTATAAATTCCTTGCGAACGTCGATAACATTGATGAAATCATAATCCCGGATGGTGTAGAGTATATACTTGAAGAAGCTTTTAAGGGATGCTCTGCAAAAACAATTACAATAGGGAGGGATGTGCGCTTTATCGGTTTTAATGCATTTTCTGAAATGAGGAATCTTGAATCTGTTTTCTGGGAATTACCTGACGAGGGTCCTGTAGTTTACCCGGAAAGTTTATTCACTGACGTTCCTGAAACTGCAACACTTTTTATTGACAAAGAATCTTCATTGATAGATTTAAGGACCGCACCCTTCAATCGATTCAAAAACATAGAGCAGATTCAGAATGGTGTCGATGATATACGCTTAAACGCATATTCAGAAAACATCTCTGCCATCGGTGGGGAGGGAGAAGTCATTATCAAAAATTTTTCTGACAAACCTCTTCCGGTTACAATTACAGACCTTTCCGGAGTAATATTGTTTAGAGGTAATGTTCAACAAGGAGAACAGATAATAAATGTACCTTCAGGTTTCTGTATTCTCCGCTCCGGTGAATACAATGTCAAACTTATTGTGAAATAACAGGAGCTTAATAAGTTTTAATTTTTAAAGATTTAATTATGAAAAAGATTATATTTTCAGCATTGCTTATCCTCTCTGCTGTACCCCTATTTGGTAAGATTGTCGAACCTTCTACGGAAAATTCCTCCGGTATTCTTTTCTATTTTTATCCCAACGGCATCTTACCTGATGATCTTGAGGTGCCAACCTATAACCTCATTGAAAATAACGGTGATTATCCGGCAGAATTAAAAAAGATAGCGATTTTAAGAGGGATAGATCCTCGTGTGAATGGCGGGTTTCTCCAAAAAGACCTCTCGGTACCCGAATTCATTGAGGTAGACGGGGAATTTATATATGTTGGAGGTGTAAACTGCGCCTTCATAAATGCTAACTGCAAGAACATTTTCCTACCCGATGGCATCTGTAGAATAGAAAGTGACAGCTTTATGGGTGCTCAACTTCTTGAAGAAGTTACACTCCCGGCATCACTCACCTATCTTGGGTCAAGAACCTTCTTAAGCGCAAAAGGGCTTAAGAAGATTAAAATGAGAAGCGTATTACCCCCTGCGTGTGAGGTAAAGACTGACAACGGAAACATAATTTTGCGTATTGGTGACAGTCTTCCGGAAAATGTGGATGAAAAATCACTCCCCATATCAGACAAATCAATCTTGGTTTATGTTCCCAAAGGGAGTAAGTGGGTATATCAACAACATCCATGTTTTGCCAATCTGCGTTTGATGGAGTACGAACCGGAATATGCCGCACCCTATCTGAAGAATGGAGATTCGGCTGCCCGCTTCAAACTCGGGTGTACGGGTAACTTCTCTCTTCAGCTTATCGATAAAGGGAATGGTTCTGGAGAAAATATACCATCTGAAGTGTTTGGTGAAGGATATGTATTAGGGATATCTACTGCAGAACACCCCTATAGAGTCACAAGTGTTGCCGGAAACGCTTTTTCCAACACAGGTGAATCAAATCTTATCATTCCCAACACTATTGAATTGATAGGAGACAAGTCATTTACCGGTCTTAAGTTAAATTCACTCTATATCCCCTCTTCAGTGAAATATATTGGTACCCGTTCATTCTCCGATAGTCCTTCAGTCCGACGGGTTATTCTCAATCTTCCTAAAGATGGAAGCAAACTCTTTTGTGCTGAAAATGCTTTTGCCGGGACTCTGACAGATGCAATTTTATATGTAGACAAAAATAGCGGTTCCATTGACCTTACTCAAAAGCCATGGTGCGATTTTAAAGAAATCAGAGACATTTCCGAACTTTCTCAACAATAGACTTCGAAAGAAGTTAGCTTTTATTGATTGAATAAAGATGAGACAGCTGAGCTTTAGGCTTAAGCTGCCTTTTTTTAATAGGAAATATTAAATATGTAAACCAAATTTGTTGATAATTGTTAAAATATTAAAAGAAGGTGTTAAGTGAATTTTCTCTTGACTCCGGATAAAATTAACACGTAGAATAAAATATAAACATCAAAGTTATGAACGGATATAATGGAAATAATGGTGGCGGTATGGGTCGTCTCATCTTCGGAATCTTTATGGTAATCGTATATTTAGGAGTAGGACTTCTATTTATTCTAGATATTTTCAATATAGACAATACTGCCATAAGTGCTACAGTAGGTGGAATCTTATGTGCTTATGGAGTATGGCGTGGCTATCGTCTTTATAGAGGGTGGAACTGATAAGACTCCTGTAAATATGAAAAGATTTCAGAAAATTACTGTAAGTGTTCTCTCAATCCTGATTGGTTTGGGAGCTTTCTCATGTACAAAAATCAAACGTGGCGAATATGCCAAGGGGTCGGCCACTATCTTTTGCGATGACGGTTTCCGTAATATACTTGATGAAGAGATAGAGGTATTTGAGTACTCCTATCCTGAATCTTCAATTATTCCATTCTATGTCAGTGAACAGGAAGCCATGGACTCTCTTCTTGAAAACAAGACACAGGCCATCATAGTGACCCGTGAACTCAACAAACAACAGAAGGAGTACATGAAAACTAAATTTAAACGTATTGTCAGGAGTGAATGTATTGCCGTAGATGCAGTAGCTCTCATAGTAAATAAAAATAATCCCGTTGACGCACTATCCATGGAGGATGTTAAATCGCTTATGAACGGGGGAATTACTAAATGGAGTCAGCTCGCCGCATCAGACACAGCTGCTGTCAAACTCGTTTTCGATTCGCAGGGATCCTCTACCGTTAGCTTTATGCGAGATAAATTCCTTCCCGAGGGGAAACTTATCTCCGACAATCCCATAGCACGTGCTCAGAAAAACAACGCCGAGGTGTTCGATATAGTAAAGAAAGATCCTGACGCTATAGGCATAATTTCAGTCAGCTGGCTTGGCGATAACCTTCAAAATGCTAAGAAAGTACCCATGGATAAAAGAATGGCTTCTTACGAGAACCAATCCGATACCGTGGTCTCTAATCTTACAACCGAAGTTAAAATACTGAAAATCAGCAATCCGAATCCCGAAAACGACTTCTCTCCTACTGCTTACGCGCCTTTTCAAGTATATATCAATAGTGGAGAATATCCCCTGTTCAGAAAAGTATATATGATTTCTACAGCATCAAATTCTAATGTGTTGTATAGCTTCTATACTTTCGTAACCGGATTCGTAGGTCAGAAAATCATATCTCTTACGGGAATCATGCCTTACCATGTAAACCGTCGGGTTGTAGAACTTCAAACAAGGAATAAATAAAGGGATAATATTTCAAGAAAAATGGAGACTCTCCTTCTACAATAAGCAACGGCAAAACACGTTTATAAAAAGAATCGGTGTTTTGCCGTAAACCCTTTTAATATTTTATAGTCTAATAGAAAAATCTACTGGAAATTAAATAAACTACCATACAATGAAACTCAGAAACATCTTTTCCATCTGCTTGATGGGGGCATCTCTAACCCTCTTTGCCCAAACCCACGCTGAAGGTGTGGAATATTTCAAGGCAGATCAAATTGAGAATGCAAAAACCCTCCTTAATCGCAACCTCAACAAGCCCGGCACTGATAAAGCAATAGCTTATTACTATCTTGGAAGAATTGCTGCCATAGAAGGTAATCAGTCTGAGGCTGCCAAAAATTATGAACTCGGTGCACAGGCTAACCAGGACTATCCTTACAATTTTATCGGTCTGGGAGAGATAGAACTCATTAACGGAAATCGGGCAGTAGCCGAAAAGAATTTCAAGGAGGCTGAAAGCCGTGGGAAAAAAGATCCCGGTGTGCAGGTGGAAATTGCACGCGCTTACTATAACCAGGATCCGGTTGCCAACGAACAGATAATCGAAAAACGTCTGCAGAAGGCACGTAAAATAAACCCGGAGAGCGTGGAAGTGTATATGTTTGAAGGAGATTGTCTTGCAGATGCCAAAGATTGGGGTGGAGCCGGCACAAAATATGAGATGGCCGCAAATACAGACCCTTCCGCCACCGGTGCCTACGTAAAATACGCCAACCTCTTCAAACGGGTAAATCCGAAGTATTCTATCAACATGCTTCAGAAGCTTCTTGCCGCTAACCCATCTTCAGCTCTTGGTCAACGGCAGCTTGCTAATGCTTATTATGACAATAATAACTATTCTAAAGCCGCTGAAGAGTATGGGAAATATGTAAAGAATCCCAATCACTTCAAAGAGGATGAGGACCGTTATGCTTTCCTCCTCTTCTACGATCAGGAATATCAGAAAGGGTATGATTACGCTTCTTCCCTACTTAATTCAAACCCTAACAATTTTACAGCACGCCGTTTCCAATTTATGAACGCTGCTCAGATTCCGGCTCTCGCTGACCAACTTCTCCCTATGGCTGAGAATCTCTATAACGCTCATAAGAGCAATCCTTCCGCCAACCGTTTTGCTCCTATCGATTACACCCTCGTGGCTGAAGAGATGAAAAATGCCAAACGTTTTGACGAAGCTGTGGCTGTAATGAATGAAGCTATTAAAGAGAATCCTGATAATGCATCTTTCAATAAAACTCTCAGTGGAATTTATCTTGAATCCGAGGATTATGATAAAGCAGCAGATGCCTTTGCAGGATATATTTCCAAAATTCAGAATCCCGGCTACGGAGACTTACTGCAACACGCTCTCTATGCATATTACGGTGGTCTGAAACTTCTTCCAAATGACCCCGCGGCTGCCGCCTACTACTTCGAGACTGCAAAAAATCAAGCCACTAAAGCTTCCGAAATCGATAAAACACAGTATCGACCTCTCAAAGTTTTAGGTGATATAGCTATCGCCCAGGCTCCTAAAGCGGATGTTTCATCTGTAGCTGCTCCCATGTACCTCCGGGCTGTAGAACTAATCGAAGCTCTCCCCGATAAATCTAAAGTAGCCAACGATGCTAAAGTTATCTATAATTATCTCGGTAACTTTAACCTCGATAAAAAGGATAAAGAAACAGCTAAGAAATTCTTCAACAAATATCTTGAGCTCGACCCAGATAATGCCGATTATCGCAAATTTGTAAATTCACTATAATTTCGGAAAGTTTAATTTTCTTTCATATTGTCAGGCTGCATTTCGATTAATGATTTGCAGCCTGATTTTTATTCTCATTATCTTTGCATAACACTCGGAAAATTTGTAATTTTGCCAATCTTTAACACTCTGATATAATAAGTCAGGTTCGTTTTTCCTGATATAAACAAAAGATAAATAATGTCGCAATATATCAAGATAAAAAAAGGTCTGGACATTCCTTTGAAGGGGAAGGCGTCTGATGAACTTGTCACTGACAACTCCTCAACCCTTTTCGGAATATGTCCCTCCGACTTCCCGGGACATATTTGGAAAGCCAAAGTTAAACCGGGCGATAAAGTCAAGACCGGTACAACTATTCTTGCTGATAAAGCCAACGGTTCTATATGCCTGGTTTCACCGGTGACCGGAGTCGTGACGGAAATTGTTCGTGGAGAACGCCGCCGAATCCTTTCTGTCAATATCCGGAAAGAGGGAGAACCGGAATTTGAGACTTTCTCCAATGAACTGTCACGTGAGGAAATTACTAAGACTTTACAGATGTCCGGATTGTGGGCTATGATGCGTCAACGCCCTTTTGATATTGTGCCTGAGGCAGATTCCATTCCCCGCGACATTTTTGTCACTGCATTTGATTCCGCTCCTTTAGCTCCCTCATTGTTCAGTGAAGAGGATTCCAAATTCGTGGATGAAGGGGTTAAAATCCTCTCTGCCTTGACGGAAGGAAAAGTATATATCGGAACATCAGTCAAAAACAGAATTGATTCCAATGTTGCCGAAGTCATAACCTTTGACGGTCCTCACCCAGCCGGTAATGTCGGTGTGCAGATTGCCGCTGTAAAACCTGTCAACAAGGGAGAGACGGTTTGGACTCTCGATATTAATACTGTTGTCAGGATTGGGAAACTGTATAAGACCGGTACCCCCGATTGGTCAACCGTGGTTGCTGTTACCGGTCCGGCTGTCAAGAATCCGCATCACGTCAGAACCAGTACCGGAGTTTCTCTATTTTCATTACTTGAAAACTTTAATTTCACCACCGATAAAAAATTGAGAATAATCTCCGGAAATGTTCTTACAGGTATCAGGGAGGAGCGGGAAACCGGATTCCTTCATTTCCCCTATCGTCAGATTACCGTAATCGAAGAGGGTGATGATCGTGGTGAATTCATGGGATGGGCTTCAATGGACCCCGGGAAATTCAGTGTAAAACGCTCATTTCCCGCATTCCTGAAAGGATTAAAAAAGCCATTTGATTTCGATGCACGTATTAAGGGGGGACATCGGGCCATGATTCTCAGTGAGGAATATGATAAGGTATTCCCATTTGACATTTATCCCGAATATCTTGTCAAGGCAATATATGCCGAAGATATCGACAAAATGGAAAAACTTGGAATATATGAAGTGGCGCCGGAAGATTTCGCACTTCCGGAATTTGTGGACACATCAAAAATAGAACTTCAAAAAATAGTACGCGAAGGGCTCGACAAACTGCGCGAAGAGTTATAATCTGTCGGTCGCTAATTTCAGACAAGCTGATTTGCAAATAATTAACTTATGAAAGGATTAAAAGAGAGAATTGATAAAATCAAACCTCATTTTGAAAAAGGGGGGAAACTTAGTCCACTTCATTCAGTGTTCGACGGTTTCTATACATTCCTCTTCACTCCGGATGAGACATCACGTTCGGGTGTGCATATTCATGATGCCAACGATTCTAAACGCACCATGATAATAGTAGTGCTGGCTCTGCTGCCATGTTGTCTCTTCGGTATGTGGAACGTAGGTTACCAGCATGCTCTCGCCACCGGAGACTCTGACATGTCTCTGTTCCATCTCTTTTTTTATGGATTCCTGGCAGTTCTGCCTCAGATACTTACAGCTTATATAGTTGGACTCGGCATCGAATTCATTGTCGCTCAATTAAGGGGACATGAAATACAAGAAGGATTCTTAGTGTCGGGAATTCTCATCCCGATGATTTGTCCCGTCACAACCCCTTGCTGGATGCTGGCAGTGGCAGTTGCTTTCTCTGTTATCTTCGCTAAGGAGGTTTTCGGCGGTACGGGCTACAACTTCCTGAATGTAGCACTTGTCACCCGCGCCTTTCTCTTCTTTGCCTATCCTTCAAAAATGAGTGGTGATAATGTTTTCGTTTCAGTAGGAAACTCACCTGTTGTCGACGGTTTCTCAGGTGCTACTCCTCTTGGACAACTCGCTACATCATCCGGGGAAAGTGTGACTCTCACCGGGGTGAACGGAATGCCGATATCTTTCTCCGATATTTTCTGGGGTCTGATTCCGGGGTCCTGGGGTGAAACATCCACTTTCTGTATTTTAATAGGTGCGGTAATTTTACTCATTACAGGTATAGCAAGCTGGAAAATAATTCTTTCCGCAATTGCCGGTGGACTCTCAATGGCATGGTTGGCGCACAATTTTGCCTCCCCTCTCTATCCCGTGACTATGGTATCACCTCTTGAACAAGTGGCATTAGGTGGTTTCCTCTTTGCCATGGTGTTTATGGCAACCGATCCGGTGACAGCATGCCGCACATCTGTAGGTAAATGGATTTATGGTTTTCTAACCGGTGCCATTGCCATCGTAATCCGTTGCTACAACAGTGGATATCCAGAGGGCGCCATGCTTGCAGTGCTACTCATGAACTGTTTCGCACCACTCATAGACTGGTGTGTGGTAAATGCTAACATCCGACGTCGCATGCAACGCGTCTCTTAATTAAGATTATCGACATGAATCGACAAAGCAATATTTATACACTTCTCTATTCGGCTTTCCTTGTGCTCGCGGTAGGAATAGTGCTCGCTTTAATATATCAGGTGCTCCGTCCGGCACAGGAAGAGAATATCGCCAATGATACAAAACGTCAAATTCTGGCGGCAGCCCGAATATCTCCTGAAAAAGGGGAAAGTATCGCCGCTCTTTATTCCGAACATATAAAGAACAGTTTTATAGTCAACAGTACTGGCGAAAAAGTTGATACCTCTGAAAATCCATTTGACGTTGATGTAGCTGCAGAAATCAAAAAGCCTGAGAAAGACAGGCTTCTCCCGGTTTTTGAATGTTCCACCGGCAATGGAATTAAATATATCGTGCCTGTATATGGAGCGGGACTTTGGGGTCCTATCTGGGGATATCTCGCCTTCGATGATAATGGAGACACCATTTACGGTGCTTACTTTGCACATCAGGGTGAAACTCCCGGCTTGGGCGCCGAAATTGAAAAACCGGCCTTCAGTAACCAATTCCGAGGAAAGAATGTATTCTCCACCAATGGCAATTTCTTGAGCGTAGCTGTAGTAAAAATAGGACGTGAACCTGCCGATATTCCCTACGTCCATGCTATCAGCGGTGGCACAGTCACCAGTCAAGGTGTTCAGTCCATGCTTCAAAATTCATTAAAGCCTTACTCGGCGTGGCTTAATAGTCTCAGAAAAAATTAAAACTACTTTATTTACATTAGTTATGAAAGTAGCAAAAAAACTAATCCCTCTCTTTAATCCTCTTTCCAAGGATAATCCGGTGATAGTTCAGGTGTTGGGAATCTGCTCCGCTCTTGCGGTCACCGCCAAACTTCAACCGGCTGTAGTGATGACCATTTCAGTAACTGCCGTTCTTGCTCTTGCAAATGTCATTATATCTATGATGCGGAAGACCATCCCTAATTCCATTCGTATTATAGTACAGCTTGTTGTAGTAGCCGCTCTGGTGGTTATCGTAGATCAAGTGCTTAAAGCCTGGAATTATGAAGTTTCAAAACAGCTTTCTGTGTTCATAGGTTTGATTATAACCAACTGTATCATTATGGGACGCCTGGAAGCTTTCGCTCTTAATAATCGTCCGTGGCCCTCCTTCCTTGATGGAGTAGGCAATGGCTTGGGTTATGGTATAATTCTTGTCATTGTAGCTTTCTTCCGCGAACTTCTCGGAAGTGGCACTCTTTGGGGTTTCCAAGTAATTCCCCAATGGCTTTATGACATCGGTTATCAAAACAACGGTATGATGATCCTCCCCCCGATGGCCCTTATCACAGTGGCTTGCATCATCTGGTTCCATCGCAGAAAAGAGAATGACTAAAACCCTCCCCTACATACTTGAATAATGGAAAATCTTAATCTTTTTATCCGTTCGATCTTTATCGACAACATGGTATTCGCCTATTTCTTGGGAATGTGTTCCTTTTTGGCGGTATCCAAAAATGTTAAGACAGCCTTCGGATTAGGAATAGCTGTAAGCTTTGTGCTTATTATCGCACTTCCGGTATGCTGGGCCCTCAATACCTATATTCTTCAACCCGGAGCATTAAGTTGGCTTGGAGAGGATTATGCCGGAGCTGATTTGAGTTTCTTAGGTCTGATAATGTTTATCGCGGTAATTGCCGCTTTAGTGCAAATTCTGGAAATGTTGATTGAACGTTATGCACCGGCTCTTTATGCCTCTCTGGGTATTTTCCTCCCCCTCATCGCAGTAAACTGCGCAATCTTGGGAGCGGTTCTGTTTATGCAGCAACGAGACTTCCCAGATGCCTGGACTGCTACCGTTTATGGAGCCGGCTCCGGCATTGGCTGGCTTCTTGCCATTGTGAGCCTGGCTGCAATCCGGGAACGTCTTGATGAGTCAAAAATTCTGGCTCCCCTTCGTGGAATAGGTATTACTTTTATTATAACCGGACTTATGGGTATTGCATTCATGAGTTTCCTCGGCATTAAAATTTAAAATTGATTTAACAACTTCAATATGTCTCTATTACCATTAGCTATTGCCTGGAATAATATATGGGCGGCTGCACTCATATTTCTGGTGCTTGTTGTGGTCCTGGTCATCATACTCCTATTAGCCAAACGCTGGCTTGTGGCTTCGGGAAGTGTGACAATAAATATCAATAACGGTAAAAAAATTCTTGAAGCTGAAAGTGGGAACACCCTTCTCTCCACCCTCTCTGAAAGAGGTGTTCACCTCTCTTCAGCATGTGGTGGAAAAGGTAGCTGCGGTCAGTGTAAAGTGCAGGTAAAATCCGGCGGTGGAGAAATGCTTCCCACCGAAGCTGTCCATTTCTCCCGAAAAGAAATTAAAGACCATTGGCGTCTCGGATGTCAGGTAAAAGTGAAGGGTGACCTCGATATTGAGGTTTCAGAAGCTGCGCTGGAGGTCAAGGAATGGGAATGTGAAGTGATCTCTAATAAAAATGTCGCCACCTTTATCAAGGAGTTCATTGTTCGTCTTCCGGAGGGTGAACACATGAATTTTATCCCGGGTTCATACGCGCAAATTCGTATCCCCAGATTTAAAATGGATTACGATAAAGATATTGATAAAACTCTTATTGGTGAAGAATATCTTCCGGCTTGGAATAATTTCGGTTTGTTTACCCTAAAAGCATCTAATGATGAAGAGACCGTAAGAGCTTATTCTATGGCAAATTACCCTGAGGAGGGGGATCGTATCATGCTTACCGTAAGGATTGCTACTCCTCCATTCAAACCGCGTCCCCAGACCGGATTTATGGATGTACCCCCCGGAATAGCATCTTCTTACATATTCTCTCTTAAACCGGGAGATAAGGTGATGATGAGCGGACCTTACGGAGACTTCCATCCCATAGTGGATTCAAAGAATGAGATGATTTGGGTAGGTGGTGGCGCAGGAATGGCTCCTCTCCGCGCTCAGATTATGTGGATGCTGAAAACTCTTAAAACCACTGACAGGAAGATGCATTATTTCTATGGAGCACGTGCTCTAAATGAAGTATTCTATCTTAACGATTTCCTTCAGCTCGAAAAGGAATTCCCCAATTTTAAATTCCATCTTGCTCTCGACCGCCCTGACCCTGCGGCGGATGCGGCAGGAATTGAATATACACCGGGGTTTGTTCATGACGTTATGTATAACACCTATCTTAAAGACCATCCTGACCCGGAAGATATTGAATACTATATGTGTGGACCGGGTCCGATGAGTAATGCTGTTAACAAAATGCTTTATGGTCTTGGAGTAGAACCATCCTCAATTCATTATGATAACTTCGGAGGATAAATAATATTTATCTTTATCAAAAAAATTGGCGGTCTCTTGGAGAACCGCCTTTTTTCATATATGAAATCTACAAAAGTTTATTAAACCACTCCTCATCTTTAATTTCTACTGATGCTAACTTTTTCTTTATCCTACTCTTTTTCGAGGCTATTGAATTGGGAGATTTTTCCAATATTACTCCAATCGAGACGTAGGAGAATCCTAATAATGACAATGTAATGATTGTCTGCTCTTCCTTATCCAGATCTTTATCTTTACTCAAATACTCCAAAACACCCCTCAACTCTATATCTGAGAGACGGCTGAAATTCTCGGCACTTGTGTGCTGACGTATATGAACTAAAAAATTTTTTAAATATTCCGAAACTTTCACGTATGCATTTTCGTCAGTAGCTGATTCATTCATTACTTTAAAAAACTTATTCAAAATTTCATGCGATTCTTTTACTTCCTTAAATATTATCTCTTTAGTTTCTTTCCATTCTGCAACATCACCTATCTCCTCTCTGAGCTGTGTAATCTCATCTCTATACTTTTCAATATAATCCGAAATTTCCCTTTTAATTCTTTTGACCGTTCGTAGTTGTCTGTAAATAATCGCGGATGATACAATTACTATAGTACCGATTAAAACAAAGAGAACTATAATTATTGTTTTTCTGCTTCGTGACTCTCTCTTTTTCTTTATTAGATCCGTTTTCGCCTTTTCACTCTGAGATGCAACGGCACTATTTTCCATATTATTTACATCAGTTCTACGTATTAATGCTAAAGCACTGTCTGCATATTGAGCCCCCTTTTCAGGTTCTCCCGTATGACGATAATATAATTCATTATATAACAGATACCATAATGAATCTTCAGTACTTTTCGGCTTCATAGATTTCAACATCTTTAATGCCTTCTCTTTTTTTCCATCCCTAAGATACAAATCAGATAATACACCGTAGTCAAAAGTTGTTATCCTTTCCGGTCCATTTGCAAAATATGGTTCCCAAAGTTCAAGGGCCTCTTTATATGAGGAATCTTTATACAGGCACAATCCATAACCATACTGCGTATAGAGTCTCCTCGACGCATATACCGAATCTTCTGATTCCATAAGTTTCTTATATATCACTTCGGCTGAATCTCTTTGTAGTGTACACTCAAACGCTTGTGCCGTTTCGTATTCTGCATAATACATCCCTTCTCGGTCTCCGGTTCGCTTAAATATATCTTGGGCCTCTTTCAATGGTTTAAATGCATCCTTTGCATCATAACCGGACGTGTAACAGATTGCAAGCAATGTTAAGATGCGTGGGAAATAAAAATCTTCCTTTACCTTTCTCCCATATTCTGCCGCTTTTTCTAATTCTTTGACAGCTTCATCAAAATTCTCTTGCGATTTCAGTATTCCACCATAATAATAATGTGTAAACATCTTCTCCCTATCGCTTCCTTCATTTGCATAGTATTCCAATGCAGGACGTATCACACTATCTGTACTTAACTCTATATAATTTCTATATAGAGCCTGAGATTTTAACAATGAATAGCGAGCCTTCCTCGCTCTGTTAAAACCGGACGGATCAATCTTATTTATATAAATCAGTGCGGAATCCGGATGTTCCAACATCAGAGAGTCTACTCTGTCTAATTCTTTTGTACTTTTATTATTACATGATTCTGTCAATAAGATTAAAACTACAAAAAAGGAGAAATGTATAAATATTCTTAAAAACTTAATCAATCCCATGGGTCACAAATAATTTTTTAAATAAAATTTTCTTTTACAAATATAAATATTATCCGTCTTTTGACAAAAATATAATCCAAAATTTTCCAACTAATTTTTACATCAAATTTTTTACCAATTTACATAAAACCCTCCTGTGTCATATTATTACCTGACTAATTTTTATTCGTAGTAAAATTCCCTTATAATTTTTCATTAAGGATTCTTTGGAAATTTATATTCCGGAAATCACTTTTTTTACCGGAATATTCAAAAATCCAACAAAATTTACAATGTTTTTAACACCCTCCGTAAAATGTGAAAAAAATAAATTTTTTAACATTTGTAATCGCATTTAAAACAGATAGTTGTGAAAGGGTGTGAAAAAATTTTTTTTGGAAATGTCATCAAAATTTTGTAATTTTAAGATAGAGAAACTAATATTTTTACTCTTATGAAAAGAATCTCTATAGTCCCGTTTACACTCATTTCAGCCATGCTTTTAACCACGTTTACTACCCTGGCTGACTCCTGGGCTGGGTTCACTGTCAAGCTACCTCCAAAGAAGGGTTCTACGGGTTCATCAAACGTTCCGTCCAAGGATGACGGTCTTACACTTCACTACTCCGAGGGTAAGCTGCACTTCACTCCGGATGCGGAAATCTACTCAGACGGGAATTGTAAATTTATCCTCTATAATATTGATAATAATACATTATATAAGTATAATTATACACTTCCGATTGAAGATATTTATATTGATGTGCCGGAGGTTCCAGCCACCTACGTGATTAATGTCGAACTAAATAACCAAGGGTATGCAGCCACCTATTATCTTACAAAATAAAGATAATGGAGCATAAGGCATGGAGATATAGCGGTTAAAGGATATAGTTAATTAATAAGGTGTAAACTCACCTCATATAATTATTATCTGATATCTAAAATATCTAAAGAGCCAAGACATCTTAAGAAATATTTTTTACAAAAAAATATGGATTTAATAACTAAGAAGTGATAAAATCGATAAAATAATTACAAACCTGGCATAAAAGTTTGGCGAATTGGAAACAATTGTATAACTTTATGCCGCAAATAAAAAGTATTATGAAAAAAATCTTTTCTCTGCTCTTTATGAGCATTCTTACACTGAGTGTGTCAGCACAAATAAAAGTTGAAAGCAACGGACGAATGGTTGTAGGTCCCCCTGCAACGACAGGAACCTTAGCTC
>CAZDWB010000035.1:0-22940 GCA_964509225.1 uncultured Sangeribacter sp. | reverse complement strand
TTTTTTGTATCCAGACCATGTGAAAAGAGACCGCCTAAACTTGTTAGACAGTCTCATACTCTTTGGCTTAACTAAATAAATTCTTACATGCTAGGCTCATAGGATTATTTACACTGCAAAACTACTAATTATTTTTTAAATAACCTAAAAATAATTAAAAAAGTGAGTGAAGTCTCAAAATTATTATTTTATCACCCTGTAAATATGGAAAAAGTCTATGAAGGGATGGAATTTTGAAATCAGGGATGAGAATTTTGTGAATCAAGCCATGCGTTGGCAGTGAGAGAGAGTTCGTCATACCATTCTTTACCGAATTTACGGGTCAATGGTTCTTTGAGAAATTCAAAGGCTCTTATCCCTTTGGCCCGTCCTAACACTTCCGCGGCTTTACAAATTTTCCAGCGGTGAAAGTTGACTGCCGTGAATCCATCATATTCCTTTAGTCTTACAGGATATAGAGCACAGCTTATAGGCTTGAATAGTTTCTTGTTGCCTGCTCTGCGCCCTTTTTCGAGGGCACACAGACACATCCCGTTCTCTTCCAGACATGTGAAAACACAATTCGCTCCATCTACAAGATTGGTCACTAAATCCCCTTCGGAATCGATATAACTTATGCCTTCCTCTTCCACTACTTTACGAGCTTTAGGGGAGAGGAGAGGAAGGATATCGGGGAGCATCTGCTCTAATGCCATGCGTTCTTCTTCCAGCAGAGGTGCGCCTGCATCTCCCTCGATGCAACATTCTCCCAGACATGACTCCAGATTACAATGAAAGAATTTTTCTATCAAGTCGAGTGAGATCAGAGTATCTTTTATTTGAAGCATTTTATGTGAGTATAATAAATTTTCAGGGATAATAATCAGCAGTGAATAAAAGAGGGGTAATTTTACAAGGGAGAGATTGGTTGAGGAGATTTTAAGGGTTGGAGAAGAGTGTGGCAGAGCCGAGCAGTCGATCACCGCGTGATGCCGGAGTACGCAGATATACCTCTATGGTGTATTCATTGGAAGTGTCGGCATAATCCCCTTCAATTGGAGATGGTGAGAAAGTGATGGTATTACCATGGGAGGATTTAACCACGTATTGATAATTATAAGAGCCCTGCTTCAACGGTAAAGTGAGTTCATATAAACCCGAAAGGGGATTATATTTCATTTTATTCCTTTCGTCAAAACGCCGGTTTGTAAAATCTCCTTCCAAAAAAATCTCTGCGCCGGGAATTTCAGGGAAATCAAGTGCAAAATGCACCATGATGTAATCAGCACCCAGATCAGGGTCCGTGGAGTTATATTCATCGATGACGAACCGACCATGCTGAGTGCTGTCGAAAGAGTATTCAGCATCAGCGCGTGAAAAGGCCGGAGTTATCCATGCATGATAGCATGAGCCGGAGAATCGTGTTGAGTCCACACCAATGCCAGGGTAATTATTCCTGACAGTCTCAAACCTTCGATACTCATTGCCGGCATTGAAAATGAGCTCCGGAATGGATTGATAGACTAATGAATTGCCATCTGTGCGAAGAGGACGTGGAATCAATCTCCGTGTTTCAGGACGAGAATTCTGGGTGACAGTCACTATGAGATCAGAGAGGGGATTGGCTACAGTTTCCCGAGAGGTGTTGACTATGAAATTGAGTTGCTGAAAATTTGTATTAATCCCTCGGTCCGTTCTTCCGGAAGCCTGACCTGAAATAGCGGCCTTTTGTTCGGTGACAGAGAAGCGTACCTGCAATAAAGTTCTGTCCGGGTCGCCACGCCGGAACACACGAAGCAGATAATTGCCACTCATTTTGAATTTCATATCCGGTGCCGGGATTACTGCCCTATAATTTACATAGTGAATAAAAGTGTTCGAAGAGAAGGCATAATCCTCAATGTCGGCAAAGTTAAAGCCATCGAGATATTCAGATTCTAACAGGCGCGACGGTTGCCAATCGGAATTGCAATGAGTGAGAGAGTATTGGATATCATCAGAGAAATCATCCCCTATCTCATCAAAAGATAAGATAAGTCGGTCAGAGCCATTGAGTGAAATTACGGGTGGGAGCAATTGGTTCTCCTCTCTTGTAAGCCGAATTGTTTGAAACCGAGGGTCAAAAATACGGGTTGATGTGTCGAAAGCAAATACGCTCTCCACAGAAAATAGGGATAAATAGAGGAGGGTAAATAATGACAGCAGTTTCAGATATCGGTTAAAGATTCTCATAATAATCATGCAGGATTTTGATACCTTGAGCAATAAGTTCGTTACAAGGTTTAATCCCCTCTTTCCCCTTGAGGTCTGCACAACGAAGATGACCCTTATTCTCGGAGGCAAATTCTTGCAGCAGGCATTTTGCTGACTTCATAGCCGGAACTTTATCTTCCGGGGCATCTGAAAATCCTGTTCCTACGGCAATTGCCATTGCGTTAGCCACTCCACATAGTTCACCTATTCCGATTCCAGAACCTAAAGCGGCACATACCCGGGTTGCCATGGAGGAGTCCATGGGGATTTTATCATCAAACACCATTATAACGGATTGTGCACAGTTATAACCTTTTGCACGTAAATCCATAGCTTTATCTATTCGTTGCTGAAGAGTCATATTTACCAATTTATGGGAGTTCTACCATGGGCCATGAGATATTCGTTAGCCTTGGAGAAATGTTTACAACCGAAAAAGCCGCGATATGCGGATAGAGGAGAAGGGTGAGGTGCAATGAGTATCAGATGTTTGACCGGGTCGATTAATCCACGTTTACTGATAGCGTCACTTCCCCAAAGGAGGAAAACAATGTTTTCACTCTTTTCGGAGAGGATTTTTATCGCGGCGTCTGTAAATTGCGACCAACCGATGAAGGCGTGAGATTTGGGGGAGTGTTCGCGAACCGTGAGAGAAGAGTTAAGAAGCAGAACGCCTTGATTCGCCCAGCGGGATAGGTCACCGTCCTTTGGAGAGGGAGCGCCCGTATCATCAGATACTTCTTGAAAAATATTACGGAGAGAAGGAGGGAGTGTGACGCCGGGAGCAACCGAGAATGCGAGACCGTTAGCTTGTCCCGGTCCGTGATAAGGATCTTGTCCGAGGATTACCACTTTGGTGTGAGGAAGGGGAGAAGCATCGAAAGCAGCAAAGATTTTAGAAGCCGGGGGATATATAGGAATTACAGAAGCATATTCATTCCTGACGGCTTGTGCAAGCCTTTGAAAATAAGGACTTTCAAATTCGGAAGCTAATGCGCTTTTCCATGATTTTTCGATTCTCACATCCATAGTAGAAACAAATTTAATAAAAAAGAGGGAGATAATAACAAAAAATCATTAACTTTGCAGAGAAAATCGTTGTAAGCCTGTCTTAGGTAAGGCTTAGATAGCGGTAATAAGTCTCCGTAGTTCAATGGATAGAATTTCGGATTCCGGTTCCGACGATTGGGGTTCGACTCCCCACGGGGATACATCAATTCAATCAATGAGGGTCTGCATGCACATTGCAGACCCTCATTGATTTGATAATAATCATAGAATTTTATCGCGCCAGGATAAGGGCTGAATAGGGTGCAACAGTTACTTTTCCCCCTTTCGAAGTGCCGAGACCGGTTTCAGGGTCAATTTTGCCATCGGCAGCTACAATCATCCATTTCCCTTTGGGCACATTGACTTCCTGCGTTACGGAATTACCATTGAGAATCACTTTAATCTCCTTCCACATATCACCGTTGGCATTATCCTTGAGAGAATAAGATATAAGATTAGGATATTTGGAAGAGTCAATATTGTCAAAGACCAGGTGTCCGGCAATTTGGTCGGCAGATGTCATGCGGAATGCCGGATGAGCTTTACGCAATGCAGTAAGACCTTTATAATAATCAAATAATTGACGGTACTTGGTCTTATTATTCCAATCGATAGCATTTATGGAGTCCGGACTTTTATAAGAATTGTGCACCCCTTTTTTGTCACGGAAAATCTCCTCGCCTGCAAACATGAAAGGTGTGCCTTGTGAGGTGAACACGATAGTCTGAGCGAGTTTTGCTGCCGCAATCATATTTTCTTCAGGCTCACCATCCATGGACTTGCGTAATTTGTCGGTAAGACATAGATCATCATGACATGAAACATAATTCACAATCATATCCGGAGATGAGGCGTATGGAAATTTTGAATTGTTACCTTTAGAAAAATCTACCTGAGGATGAGGAGTAGCGGCAACAATACCTATTTTAACTGTTTCTTCCAGACCCGGTTTACCTGTGGAGAAACCTCGGTCGGAAGCATCGGTGTAATGTCCCTTGACAGCATCCCGCAGGTCATCAGAAAAGACGGCGATATTTTCCATTTTGGAGACATTTTCCTTTAGCGCACGTCGCGAAGGAATCAGTGGGGAATCACCGGCAGTCCAGCCCTCGCCGTAAACAAAGATAGATGGATTTATTTTCTTGAGTTCGGCAGCTACCTCATTCATTGTGTCGATATCATGTATGGCCATAAGATCGAAACGAAATCCATCGATATGATATTCGTCAGCCCAATATTTCACGGAATTAACGATATAATCGCGCATCTGCCTGCGTTCTGAGGCTGTTTCATTTCCGCAACCGGAAGCATCGGAATAAGCACCGTTATCCCAATGACGGTGGTAATAACCGGGAGCGGTGAGTTCAAAATTCGAACCGTCATTGTCGGCAGTATGATTATAAACCACATCCATCACCACTCCAATTCCTGCCTCATGGAGGGCCTTAATCATTTCCTTCATTTCGCGAATACGTGTGGAAGGATCGGAAGGATTAGTGGAATATGACCCCTCCGGGGCATTATAGTTGAGGGGATCATACCCCCAATTATATTGATTAAGCTGAAGATTCTCCTCATCCACTGAGTTATAATCATAACTCGGGAGGATATGGACATGGGTAATCCCTAATTCCTTGAGATGATCAATTCCGGTTTTTTCGCCGGCAGGGGACAGGGAACCCTCCTCAGTCAGAGCAAGGAATTTACCTTTGTTAGCGATACCTGAAGAAGGGTGCTGAGAGAAATCCCGATGATGCATTTCATATAAGATAACGTCTGTGAAATTCTTGACTTCCGGACCTTTGTCATTCTCCCATCCCTGAGGGTCAGTCGCTTCCATGTCTATTATAGCGGCCCGTTTGCCGTTTAACCCCACAGCTTTTGCCCATACTCCCGGTGTCTCATCTAACCATTTACCATCTTTATTAATCTGGAACGTATAGAATTTACCGGTAAGGATTTCAGGGACGTCTGCCACCCAGGTGCCTTGCGCCGGGATAAAGGACATATCGAGAGTCCGGTAAGGGGAGCCATTATGACCGTTGTTATACAGAAGCACACGCGCAGCATCCGCTTTCGGACTCCAGAGCTTGAAATGAGTGGTGTTATTAAAGAAGGATACTTCCAGGTCGTCGCCTTGATATGTAGGATAAGAAACGAACTGCTCATCAAAAGAGCTTTGAGCGGAAATATCCGGAGCGGCTGCAAGTAAGATTGCAGAAAGAGCCATAGTAAAGAATTTGTCAGACATTTTATAAATAGGAATTATAATTCACCTTATTAACGGAATAGGGAAAAGGGATATTGTTTTATCAGGTTTTAGAGAAGGGTGGAGATGTAAATTTGAATAAAATTTGCCGGTTAAAGAAAAAAGAGTTAAATTTGCGTGCTTTTTGAACAAAGGGTAGAGTGAACTCGGAGAGAGCCGAACACCCGTTATCTCCCTTTTGAAGAAGAGCAAAAAAGTATAATCATTAAACTCTCAAACAGTTATGCATCTTTCAACAGAAGAAAAACAGGAAATTTTCGAGAAGTATGGTCAGGGCAAAACCGATACCGGTAGTCCTGAAAGTCAAATCGCACTCTTCTCAATCCGTATCAAACACCTTACAGAGCATTTGAAAAATAATCATAAGGATTATGCCACAGCTCGCGCGCTTAAAGCTCTTGTAGGTCAGCGTCGTAGTCTTCTTGACTATCTTATCCGCAAGGATATCAACCGTTACCGTGCTATTATTGCCAAGAAAGAACTCGGTATCCGTAAATAAGAAGATAGTACCCGGCAGATTATTGTTGTCGGAAAGAATAAAAACGAAATCCGTGTCTATCTCAGACGCGGATTTATTTTTTATTCCCGGATTTTCTCTTTTATTAAAACTGTTTATGCTGCGAGTTGTTATAAGGATATAGTAGGATCTTCTTGAAACCGACATTAAGCTCCGAAAAATTCCATATTGTAATCATGAAACCTGTAAAAGAGAATATAAAGAAGTTGCCTTCCTGGACATTTACCATAATTGTCTTATGTCTCATTCTGTGGTTAACCTTGGCTCCTAACCCGCTTGGGGAAACAGATTTCCCTATGTTTCCCGGGGCTGACAAGGTAGTCCATTTTTTAATGTTCGGTGGCTTGGCACTGACCGGTCTGTTTGATTGGTCGCGCACACATGGATGGAGGAGTATTCCGGCAGTCTGGGCATGGTGTATAGGTTTGGCATCGGCAGTAATAGGAATAGACATAGAGTTTGCTCAAGATGGAATGGGATTGGGACGAACCCTGGAATTGGGTGATATGGCCGCCGACACCATAGGAGCATTCTGTGCAGTAATCGCGTGGAAAATTTTGGAACGTACGCGTCCCGGGAAAAAATAAGTTCCATACACGATAAACCTCTTCATCTCAACAAATGAAAGACGACTCCCCTCATATCGAGACCCCTCAGGGGGATAAGCAGGAAGGGAAATCGACCGGGCAACATCGCATGTCGTCATGGCTCCGAATCCCACTCAAGATTTCAGGATGGCTGATAGCAGTCGTCCTCGCTTTGGTTATTATCATCCCGATAGCACTATACATACCTCCTGTACAGACGTTTGTGAAGGATGTGGCGTGTAAGGTAGTGAAGGAGAAAACGGGTATGGAAATAGGAATAGAGGAGTTTAGGCTAAAATTCCCGCTGGATGTCAGTTTAAAGGGCGTGGATGTAATTGAAGCCAAGGGAGATACAATGGTGTCAGCCCGGGAGGTAATAGCCGATGTAAAATTTCTTCCTCTGTTGAAGCTTGATGTCCAGGTGAATAAGCTCAGTCTTCTGGATGGATATTACCGGATGGTATCTCCTGATTCCTCCATGATAATGAAGTTGCGAGCCGGATTGCTGGATGTTACACCGGGGGCGAATGTCAATATAAAGCGTAGCGAGATATTGCTTAAAGAGGCAAGCCTTAAGGATGGGGATGTGCAGCTATATATGGATGTATGGAAAAAAAAGCCTACCCCTGTCGACACTACGGCCACTCCCTTTTATATTAAAGCCGACAAACTTAAAATCGACAATATCAGATTCGGGATGTCGATGCTCCCGACAATAGATACATTGAGGTTGGAAACCGCGAAACTTGCGCTTGACAATGCAATAATAGATTTACGGAGTAATTCGATAACAGCCGGAAATTTATGGCTTGAGAAGGGTGGTTTCCGGTATATTTCACCCACTGCGGAATACATAGCGAGTCATCCGGCGCCGGTGGATACAGTATCTCCTCCATCGGCACCGATGAAGATATCGGCTGCCAAGATAACCTTACGTGATTTCGGTGGAGTATATGCAATAAAGGGAGCTCGTCCGGTACCGGGATTCGATCCTTCGTATATAGAGGTGAAGGATGTAGGGATTGTGCTAAAGGATTTCTATAATGAGGCATCAACAATCATTTTACCGATAGATTCCCTGACAGCCACCGAGCGTTGCGGACTCAACATCACCTCCGGGTCGGGGACATTCAGTATGGATTCGATAGGAATGAGTCTGAAGGAGCTGAATATACGCACGCCTTATTCCACCATCCAGGCCACTGCCGAGGTCCCTTTTGCTCTAATGTCACTCCAACCTGATGCATCGGTAAAAGCCCAAGCCAATATAAGTATGGGAATGAGGGATATTCAGTCCTTCATGCCCTCTCTGTCGGGATTGTTGCGGCAGTTGCCAGGGAGACAACCTCTGGTTCTGGAAGCTCAAGCCGCCGGCACTCTGTCATCCATAGATATCCCCCGGTTGAACGCATCGATGAAAGGGGTGTTTAATATGCGTGCTAAAGGTTATGCCCAAAATGCGTTGAATCTAAAGAAACTCAGGGGATATATAGATATAAACGGAGAGGTGGTCAGTCCGGGGACTATAGAGAAGATAGCCGGTCTTAAAGGATTTGAATTACCGAAATTCAAAATCAAAGGGAAGGCTACCGCCAATCAATCAGCTTATACCGCAGATATGGCATTATTGACCCCTAAAGGGGATGTCGTGGCAAAGGGGGGAGTTAACCTCAGTTCAGAGCGTTATGACGCAGATGTAAAAGTGCATGATTTGGTGCTTTCCGAATTTTTACCTTCAACAGGCATAGGTAAAGTAGATCTGGGTCTTCGGGCTCACGGCGCAGGTTTTAACCCCACCTTACCTCATGCCGCAACCGATGTGGATTTAGATGTCCGTAAAATAGTATTCAAAGGAACGCCATTGACAGATATAGTGGTCCACGCGACATTACACGATGGTGAATATGAATTGTCAGGTGTTTCTCCCAATTCAAACATTAATTTTGATATCGCACTTGCAGGACATCTGGCACCGGATAATTATTCCACCCGCGGATATGTCCATTTGCGTAATGCCGATTTACAAGCTCTGGGAATCAGTGATGATATCAATTCCGGGTCGGCGGATTTTTACATTGATGCCAACGCCTCTCCGAACCGCTGGATTTATCGTGCTGATCTGAAGATAGAGAATTTTGATTGGAATCTGCCCGATCAATATATACATCTACCCAACGGTATGACAGCGATGATAGATGCCGGAGAGCAGAGTGTGGAATGTCATGTTTACTCTAAGTTGACTTCATTGGATTTTGAGAGTTCAGAGAATCTGAAGAAAGTCATTGACTCCTTCAGCGCAGTGTCTGGTGAGGTGATGACCCAGATAGATCACCGGGAGATAATGATGGATAAGATTCAGTCAAAGCTTCCCCCGTTCACCTTACGGTTCAATGCATCCGGACAAGGGGTCGCCAATCAGTTCCTTACTGCCGCCGGATTAAGTTTAGACACTGTCTATGCGGAATTGCGGAATGATTCGTTGTTTAGTGGGGATGTGACCCTTCACAAGATAGGGAACGCAACATTGACAGCTGACACGTTGACACTTGCACTCCAGCAGAGGGAGTCCCTGCTTGATTACAAGGTGCACATGGGTAATACCCCCGGCACATTAGATGAATTTGCAAAGGTAGACCTTAATGGGTATATCGGTTCGAATCGAATCTCAGCTTATCTCAAACAGCAGAACTTGTCAGGGGAAACCGGATATAGGATCGGTCTGACTGCGGCAATGATGGACAGTACGGTGTCAGTTCACCTTACCCCTCTAAAAGCGACTATAGCTTATCTTCCCTGGACTATAAATGCCGATAACTATGTCGATCTTGATCTCAAGACTTTTGCCATAGATGCAAATTTTGAAGCGACAAGCCGTGAGAGCGGCATACTGATACGAACCGAGCCTTCCGATATGGGGGAAAATAGTCTGCATCTGAAATTGACCAATATCCACATTCAGGATTTCTTGAACATGGTAGTCAATGCTCCCCCGGTTACAGCAAGTATAAATTCGGATATCATGATACATTATGATGATCATGAATTACAAGGTAAAGGATCGCTGGGTATCACAGATTTCACCTACGATAAGATGAGGGTAGGTGATTTTGATCTTGGCTTGCAGGCAGGTCTCGATTTTAACGGAGACTCAGACATAAGTCTTGGGTTAAAGGTAGACAATACCCCCGATGCATTGACTCTTCACACCATCCTCAACAAGGAAGACTTCATGCCAAAAAGCATCAATGTGAATTTGAATGAATTCCCCTTAAGTATTGCCAATGCTTTTCTGGGTAAAGATATAGTTTCATTGAAGGGTTCGTTGAACGGGAAGATGGATTTAAATGGGAATTTAACCAAACCTCTCTTGAATGGAGATATCTCATGCAATGAAGTGTCGGTTTATATTCCCATGATAGGTTCCTCCCTGAAATTTGATAGCGAGCCGATAGTAGTGGCAGATAATATATTGAGATTTAATAATTTCGATATTTATGGAGCGAATAAGAACCCGTTGACTATTGACGGTACTGTGAATGCTGAGAAATTTTCTGCAGTCAGCTTTAATCTCACCGCCATCGGTAATAATTTCCAGGCAATCAATAACGACAGGAGAGCCAGGAGTGATTTATTCGGGAAGTTGTTCTTCGATCTGGATGCATCAGTAAGAGGTCCGATGCAGCATTTCGACATAAATGCCAATGTCAATATACTCAGTGCCACCGATATTTCCTATACTATTCCCGCCTCAACAGGAGCGCAGTTAACGGAAGGGATGGACAATGTGGTAAAATTTGTAAATTTCAATGATACGGTAACGACCGCGGAGAAGAAGGAGCCGCAACTGATGAATATGCGTATAAATGCCGGACTCACTCTATCGCCCGGGATGCAGGCAACCGTATTCCTGTCCACAAACGGCACGGATAAGGTAACTGTGTCTCCCTCCGGCACTCTCAATTATTTCCAGAATTATATGGGAGATATGCGTCTTAACGGTCAATTATATATAGGAGAAGGGTTTGCTCAGTATTCCATACCATTGATCGGGCAGAAGAAATTTGAATTTGATCCTCAGAGCAATATCCTGTGGAATGGCGATATTATGAATCCGATACTGAACGTACATGCCACAGATGTAGTAAAGGCAAATGTGGTAGAGGATGGAAATTCAAGGTTAGTGGATTTCAATGTAGTGGTTAATGCCACCGGACAGCTTGCACATCCCAATTTAGGATTCGATCTCAACACCGGAGATGATTTGAGTATTCAGAATCAGTTGCAATCAATGAGTTCGGACCAGCGTATGCAGCAGGCCATGAATTTATTATTGACAGGGCAATATTCCGGACAGGGAGTAAAGACATCTGCCGGACCGCTAACCGGGAACGTCTATTCCTTCTTGGCAGGGCAATTAAACAGTTGGGCTGCGCAGAATATCCGTGGAGTGGATTTATCATTCGGAGTTGACCAATATGACCGTGCAGTTAATGGGGAGAGCTCCACAACGACGAGTTATTCCTATCAAGTGTCAAAATCCTTGTTTAACAATCGTTTCAAGATAAATGTGGGAGGCAATTATTCTACGGATGCTTCGGCAGATGAGAATCTGACACAGAATTTGCTGAGTGATGTTTCGTTTGAATATATGATACGTCAGACTCCGACCCAGAGCATGTATGTTCGTCTTTTCCGTCATACCGGATTTGAGAGCATACTGGAAGGAGAGATTACAGAGACCGGTGTCGGTTTCGTAATGAAACGCAGGCTTCAGAATCTGAGGAGTTTATTCCGTTTTGGAAAAAAGAAGCGTAAGAGTGACACTGACAAAGACACAATAAAGCCGGTATTCAGAATGGTAACGACACAAAGTCAGGATTCAACAGCGACAGGAAAGAAAGGGGGTGAAGAATGAAGGTAAAGGATACAATCATGCGCTTTTTCCCCTATATCCTGCTCATGGCAGTGGCGGGTGTGGTAGCGGCATGTTCCACCACCAGGAAACTTACAGAGAATGAGACCTTATACACGGGCGTAAAGAAATTTACGATAAATACCGAGGGAGAAGAGAAACTTCCCGGGGGAATGGTCTCAGACCTTAAGGAGGTCATAAATGTGAAGCCTAATAACCCTATGCCTTTCCTCTCGCCTTATGTACGCACCCCTTTCCCAATAGGTCTGTGGGCTTATAATAATCTGAATGATTCAGCCAAAGGTATAGAAGGATGGTTATATCGATGGTTGGCCAAAGAGCCCGTTCTTGTGTCGGATGTGCGCCCCGAAGTAAGGGTGAAGATGATGGAGAATATCCTGGACCAAAACGGATATTTCGGTTCCAGGGCAGATTATGAACTTCTTTATGACAAGCGAAATAATAAGAAGGCGAGAATAAATTATGTACTTAATATAGGTCGTCCGTATCCTATAGACAGTGTCATTTATCTTAATGATTCTACCCGGATAGGCTCAGTGATAGATTCCTTGGCAAAAAAGAATAAATATTTGCAGGCAGGAGAAATTTTCAGTGTTGATTCCCTGAGTGCTGCCAGGACGGATATAGCGAATAAGTTGCGAAACAAAGGGTACTATTATTTCCGACCGGAATATCTGGAATTTCTGGCAGATTCCACTATCACCCCCCATAAGATAGCGTTAAAACTAAACTTATCGTCCTCAATGCCTTCCCTTGCATATTATCCCTACCGGACAGGTAAGATTGTGACTAAAGTGATGCGCAGGTCTACCCGTAATCCCGGAGAGCCGGATACTTTAATGACGGATAAGGGGGAATTGATAGTCTACCGACCGTCGCGTTTGCGAAAGAATCTCATACCTTCCTGCATTACTTTCAGGGAGGGGAAATATTTTTCAGTCCGGGATATGGATCGTACTCAGGACCGATTGTCGCGTCTCGGTATTTTCGGAAATATTCAGATTCAGCCGGTGCCGGCAGATACAACTCCGCAAAATCCGGTAATAGACGTATATATCGAATGTAGATTTGACCGCCCGATGGAAGCATCGATAGAGGTTAATGCCACGTCGAAATCCAATAGTTATTTAGGTCCGGGTATTATCCTTGGCTTAACTCATCATAATCTATTTGGAGGAGCAGAGAAGTTGACTTTCCAGGCTAACGCGGATTATGAATGGCAGACAGGTCATGGCAAACGGTCAATATTCAATTCTTATGAATTCGGATTGAATGCTTCTCTGGCATTCCCCCGGCTCCTTGCACCGGAATTTATAAGAAGAAGGAATCGTGATTTAAACTGGACTACCATCAGTCTGGGAGCTGATCTGCTCAACCGTCCCCATTACTTCAAGATGGCGGAATTTAATGCCGGCATCTCTTACGAATGGAAGTCAACCCGAAACTCTTCCAATCAGTTGACACCTTTCAAGATATCTTATACCAAACTGATGTCAACCACTCATGAATTCGATTCAGTGATGAATCTGAATCCGGCAGTGGCACAGAGTTTTCAAAGCAGATTTATACCCCAGTTGAGTTATACCTACACTTTGGATAAGTTCCTTGACAGGGATAAGATGAACGGCATCACCTTCACCGCTTCCTTTACGGAAGCCGGAAATCTATTTGATGTAATATGGAAGGCATGTGGAGTCAAGGGTGAGAAGAAGTTGTTTGGCACTCCTTTCTCGCAGTTTGTGAAGGGGCAGTTGCAATTGATTTATAACAGACGTTTAATCAGAGGCTCCGACCAATGGATAGTGTCGAGGATTTTGTTAGGAGCGGAACATGCATACGGAAATTCGCGTGAAGTGCCCTATTCCGAACAATTTTATATTGGTGGAGCCAACTCCATCCGCGCCTTCACAGTGCGTTCCCTCGGGCCGGGAAGTTACCGAGCTCCGGAAGATTTACGCAATGGATATTTTGATCAGACGGGAACTTTCAAACTTGAATTAAATTCTGAATATAGATTCCCGATAGTAGGAATTTTGCATGGAGCGGCTTTTGTAGATGCCGGTAATATATGGTTGTTGAAGAATGACCCCTTGCGCCCCGGAGGTCAATTGAAGGGGAGTACATTCTTAAGAGATATTGCCTTAGGCACCGGTGTGGGACTTCGTGTGGATATAGGGATGTTGGTATTGCGCGGGGACTTAGGTTATGGACTTCACGCACCTTACGACACCGGCACACGTCATTATTTCAATATAGCCTTTAAGGATGCCTTTGCGTTTCACCTGGCAATAGGTTACCCTTTCTGATTATGGCTCTCAACAATCGTGAAAAGTTAGGAATAGCATTAACGGCTGTATTGCTGATGGCAATATTGTCAGTATTATTTATTTCTGTCTATGCCGGAGGTAGTGAGAGAAACCGACTGAAAGGTATAGAGATAGAGGAGGTAAGAACCACTGCATCGGACGCCGACAGCGTAGCCCGAGAAAAGTATAAAAGCAGGATTAAGAAAAGGGAGAGGGAGAATAATGAAGAAAAGAGAGGAAAAAAGGGAAAAAAGAGCACCACTAAAAAAAGTAAAAAAGAGATAAAGAGGGGATTGCGTGTAGGGACAGCCAGGGATTTCCTCCGAGACACTGTAAGATAGGGAGTAGGAGTGTAATAAGAAGCAATTCTTATAAACTATATTATTATAAGCTTAAGAGTTAAAACTTAGAGACTGCGTTAAAATGCAAAATTTTAACGCAGTCTCCATTCACTTTTTCATCTAATATATTCAATAGTCAAGTTCTGCTTAGCGGCTTCGCGCCACGGGAGAACTCATTGACTCGTAAAACTCGGAGGTACCTCAAATCCGAGAAGATTCTCTTTATAATAGTAACACCGAGAGAGCCCTTATAGTTCACGAATTGCGGTTAGCCCGTTTACGTTCATTCTCGTCGAGGATAATTTTGCGCAGCCGTATATGATTAGGAGTCACTTCCACATATTCATCTTCCTTGATATATTCGAGAGCTTCTTCGAGCGAGAAGACTACCGGTGGAACAATGCGAGCTTTGTCATCGGCACCGGAGGCACGCATATTAGTCAGTTTTTTAGATTTCGTGACATTGACCACAATATCATTCTCCTTAGCATTTTCCCCCACAACTTGTCCGGCATAGACCTCATCTTGAGGGAAAATGAAGAATCTGCCCCTGTCCTGAAGTTTATCAATGGCGTAGGCATAGGCAGTACCGGCTTCCATTGCGATAAGAGAACCGTTAGTACGTCTTTCGATTTCCCCTTTCCATGGTTGATATTCGAGGAAGCGATGAGCCATTATCGCCTCACCGGCTGTAGCGGTAAGCACATTATTACGCAGGCCGATAATACCGCGTGAAGGTATATGGAATTCAATATTGATACGGTCGTTCTGAGTCTCCATGCTTACTATTTCCCCTTTACGTCGAGTCACCATATCAATCACCTTTGAGCTTGATTCCTCCGGCACGTTGATGGTAAGGGTTTCGATGGGTTCACATTTCACACCGTCAATATCCTTGATTATTACCTGTGGCTGTCCTACCTGAAGTTCATACCCCTCCCTGCGCATCGTCTCGATAAGGATAGAGAGGTGGAGCACACCACGACCGGAAACAATCCAACTGTCCTCATCCTGAGAGCGTTCAACGCGGAGAGCGAGATTCTTATCAAGTTCTTTCTCAAGGCGCTCGGCAATATGACGTGAGGTGACATATTTACCATCTTTTCCGAAGAAAGGGGAGTCATTGATGGTGAAGGTCATTGACATAGTAGGTTCGTCAATTGCAATTCGGGGAAGAGGTTCGGGATTGGTGAGAGTAGTGATAGTGTCGCCGATTTCAAAATCTTCGAGACCTACGATAGCGCAAATATCACCGGAAGAAACCTCAGCCACTCTCTTACGTCCCATACCTTCAAATGTGTGAAGTTCCTTAACTTTTTGTTTAGTCACTGAGCCGTCTTTTTTACAGAGTCCCACTTCCATTCCTTCGCGTAGAGTCCCACGGTGAACACGCCCTACAGCTATACGTCCCACATAGTTGCTATAGTCGAGGCTTGTGATAAGCATTTGGGGGTCACCTTCGAGCTGTACCGGAGCGGGGATATAGTCGATGATAGCATCCAGTACGGGAGTTATATCGTTTGTCCGGTTGTGCCAGTCAGTCGACATCCAGTTCTGTTTGGCAGATCCATAGATAGTAGGGAAGTCGAGTTGGTCTTCAGTAGCGTTGAGGTTAAACATCAGGTCGAAGACCATTTCGTTGACTTCGTCCGGGCGACAGTTCGGTTTATCAACCTTGTTAACGACAACGACAGGTTTCAGTCCCATCTGGATAGCCTTCTGGAGCACGAATCGTGTTTGAGGCATCGGACCTTCAAAAGCATCAACGAGTAGAAGACAACCATCTGCCATGTTGAGGACACGTTCCACTTCTCCGCCGAAGTCGGAGTGACCCGGAGTGTCGATAATATTAATTTTAGTACCCTTATAATTAATCGACACATTTTTTGAGAGGATTGTAATTCCACGTTCTCTCTCCAAATCATTGTTGTCGAGGATTAATTCACCGGAATTTTGATTTTCCCTAAAGAGGTGTCCGGCAAGGAGCATTTTGTCGACAAGAGTAGTTTTGCCATGGTCGACATGGGCAATAATAGCAATATTCCTGATATTCTGCATAGTCAATAAAGATATCCGTGGTCGTATTCCACCAGAACGAAGTGCAAAATTACAAAATTTCTTTGACTTTTAATAAAAAAACAGAATGGAGGATTTGAGATAAAGCGGCTTTCATCTTACCAATCCTTACAAACCTTAAAAGGCTGTGCCAAATTTTCATTTTGACACAGCCTTCTTGTATTATGCTCAAAATTCCGAAAGGGGAATTAGAAAGCTAATTTAAGTGATTTTCCACTCTGGCGTATAATATAGATACCTTTAGATGGGAGTTCGATAGCTCCGCGATGTGAAGTAGCGATGATGCTGCCATCAATGGAGAAAACATCAAAAGGTGAGCTTTCGTCCGAGGGAACCAAAGTAGTTCCGATTACGGAGAATGAGCTGGGAGAGATTTCAGATTCGATACCTTCAACTTTGCTCGGAAGTTTTCCGATGGAGAAAGTAACCTCTTTAGATTTTTGACCTTTTTTCTTGTCCTTATAGGTAGTGACGTAAGCACAATATTCTTTTTCCGGATCCAATCCTTTTATAAGAGCGCGAGTTGGTTCTACGTAATCTATGTAACTTTGTGGAAGTGCATTCATTACAGAAGTTCCAACCAGGTTGATCTTAAGATCATCCATGTATATATACTGACCTGTAGCGCCCATGTTATAGTAAAGAGTGACGCTTCTGACTTTTTCAGGGAGAACGATTTCATGAGTTTCCATGGAAGAAGTCATTTTATCGTAACGAAGCAGGAAGGCTGAGGAACCGTCATCAAAAGAGCCATAAACGTCGAGAGTATATGGATCGTCATATTGGATTCTACCGGTGAAGACAATGGAATATATATACTTATTATCAAATGGGTTGGTACTTAAAAGTATGCCGTTTGTTTCCATTTTACATGCAGGGGAAGCTATTCCGCAGTACTTGTCACGATATTCGAATTTAGCATTAGAGAAGAGATTGGCAGGGATTTCGTTATTGTCGAAACCTGTAGCTAACCCTTCGGTAGTGGTTCTGTTGGAGATAGTACCTACAGTTAGAATATATTCGTCGGCTTCATTCACTTCGTCCCAACGAATGTCAGCCACGCCATTGTCAGCGAAGAGATAGATGTTGGGAGACGCATCAGCAAATTCAGTCTTCAATGTAATGATAGAAACCGGTAGCTCAGAGCGAGAGGCGTTGACATCGTTGTAGGCATACACAAATGCCGAGTAACCTACACCGGGTTTGAGTCCTTCAATATTGACGGAAGTCTCATCATTGAGGTCTTTGAAGTAATAACCATCAAGGAATTCTGAGATAGAAGAACCATTACAATTGGAACTTTCATATACAGACACCATGTATCCTTTTGCACCATCGACGGGTTCCCAATTGATGAAGAAACTTGAGTCGTCAGTGTGGCGGATAACGGGTTTGGGAGCTTCCAGTTGAGCTCCAGGCATCTGTTTGCCGGAATCGGCAGTGATGGTGAAGTTAACAGTTCCATCGATGTTTCTTACGATATTAGTGATTTCATAGCCTGTGGATTTATTATTCCAATCGATGAAAGCAGGAGAAAGGAAGCTTTGGAATTCACATACGGTCTGGACACCGGGGAAAAGGTCGCCGCTTCGGGAAGAAGCGTCTAACTTACCGTCAGCTTCAATAAGGTCAATACGCTGGTGATTGGCATTATTATTGGGGGTGTTACGATCCCAGATATTGAGGTCGAAGTCAATATGCCAGATTGCGAGACCATGTCCCTCAAGGAATTTATCATGCCCGTAAGGTGCACGAGCTTCAAGAAGGAAATACTCCTGAGGTCTGGAAGTTGCAACTTTATAGCCGAAATTGCGGGCAGACAGGGGGAGAAGAGTTATGTTTGCAGACCCGGTGACAGGAACCGGCAACATCCATTCGAGAGCATATCTTTCGTATGAGGAATACAAAGGGGGAGTGTGCTCATCGTTGTTATAGTTACCGCTATCCATACAATCGAAAGTGCCGGGAGTGAAACATTTGGACACAGTCCCGTTGTTGGCAGTGTCGTAAAAGTCGGGGAGCCCGAGCACATGAGAGAACTCATGCACGAAAGTACCGATGCCGCTTAACCGGTTATTTCTGCCAAGTTCGGCAGAGGTAGCATATCTGTTTACCTCCACGCCGTCAAGCTTTACAGATTCTCCGAGAGCGGAGTTAAGGGTGAAGGCATGAGGCCAGATTACCTTTTTTGGGTCACCGCCGGTGGTGGCACCTTTCCCGGCATGGAAGAAGTAGACGAAGTCTACAAGACCATCGTTATTAGAGTCGTAATCGGCGAAATTGATTTGACCGTTGAGTTTTTCGACGGCCTCTTTCACCATAAGTCCCGGATAATACACCTCAATCTGTTTAGAGGGGTCAGTGGGGTCAGGATAATATTGTTTAGGGTAGTTAGGACGGGTTCCATCCTGAGTTCTGACATAATAATCTTCGTTATAGTCGAGTTGTACCGGACCATAGAGGTTGAACTGAGGGTTAAACTGACCGGAAGATATGGTGCGGAAGTATGCGTTGGCAGATCCGGTAGCCCCGTTGTAGTTATAGTTTTCACCATTGAGCATATCGTTAACAAGAGAGAAAGCATCGCCATTGTTAACGGTAAAGCGGTTGTCGGCAAAATCTACCAGGATTACGAGCACTTTATAATCGCCTTGCGTAGGCACTTCGCGGATGTCATGTCCATCGGTGTTATCCCATAGGGAGTTGCCGAGTTTATCCACGCGCATAGCCTTATGGAATTTAGAAGGAACTTTCTCGACAAATTCCAATTGAGACTGATCCATACCGGGGAAGCAGAAAAAATCACCTTCCGCTACACGAGGACCGGAGCTGTTTTGTGCAAAGCCGGCAGAGCAAGCCATGGCAGCACATGCAATAGGTAAAAGATATCGTTTCATTCTGATATGAGATTTAATTCATTTGGGTTATAGGGATACAAAATATATAAACGTACTTGCAGGCTATGAGACCGGCAGTCCGGGAAGTATCCCATTTCATATTCAAAGTTATGAAAAATAACGTAAATAATCAAATAATAAATATGGTTAAGGTTGAAATAAAAGGTTTTTTTAACTAAAAAGGGGAGTTCTTTACATCTTTTTTGTAAATTCGCGTTGATAAACAAATATTCTATATGACAAAGCCGGTAGAAAACGTGATTGGTAAGAGTATTTCCATCAATGGTAAACTGATGGATTTATCCACACCTAAAGTGATGGGAATCCTTAATGTTACGCCAGACTCCTTTTATCCGGAGAGCAGGATTGAGGGTAGAGAAGCCCTGAGAGGGAGGGTGGAAATGATGATGAGTGAGGGTGTGGATATTTTCGATCTGGGGGGATATTCCACTCGACCGGGAGCTTCGGAGGTGAGTGAAGAGGAGGAATATCGCCGCCTTGCCTGGGGTCTGGAAGAGATAAGGAGTATATATCCGGATGCCGTGATATCGGTAGATACGTTTCGTTCGGGAGTAGCACGTAGATGTGTCGAGGAATGGGGGGTACAGATTATCAATGATATAGGTGGAGGGACTCTTGATGATAGAATGTTTGAGACCATAGCGGATCTGAAAGTGGCTTACGTGTTGATGCACACACGCGGCACTCCGGCTACGATGACGCAATTGACCCATTATGATGATGTGGTGGCAGAAGTGGTGAGGGATCTTGCGTTTAAGGCCTCCGAATTAAGAAAGCTCGGTGTGTGTGATATAATTTTGGATCCGGGTTTTGGTTTTGCCAAGGATGTTGAGGGTAATTTTCAATTGCTTAATAATTTAGATCAATTCGGGGTTATGGGTTTGCCTTTGTTGGCAGGTCTGAGCAGGAAGAGCATGATATGGCGATTGCTCGGGATAACTCCGGAAGAAGCGTTGAACGGAACTACTGCATTGAATATGGTGGCATTGATGAAAGGAGCTGATATACTGCGTGTACACGATGTCAAGGAGGGTAAGGAGTGTGTACGGCTGTATGAACAACTTACAGGGGAAGGCAGAGAGTTATGATAGGATTCGGGATAAAAGATATAGTCGACATATTGTTGGTCGGCATGTTGCTTTATTATCTGTATAAGCTGATGAAGCGCAGTGGTTCGTTGAGTCTGTTTTACGGTGTGCTTCTCTTTATAGTGTTGTGGGTGGTGGCATCCGAGATATTTGATATGCGTCTCACCGGAACCATCCTGGATAAGTTCATGAGTATCGGTTTGATAGTACTTGTAATCATCTTCCAGGATCAGATAAAGCGATTTCTGATAGATATAGGATCTCAAGGAAAACTTAAGAATCTGCTTCGTCTGTTCCGGCATGAAAAGAGCCGGGATGAGGATCATTCAGATGTGCTGGCTGTGGTGTATGCGTGTATGAGCATGAGTAAATCGAAGACGGGAGCATTGATTGTCATACAGCGTAAGATGCCCTTGCGTGATTATGAAAAGACCGGAGATGAGATAGATGCGGACATCAACATGCGGTTGATAGAGAATATCTTTTTTAAGAATTCACCGCTTCATGACGGTGCCATGATAATTGCCGACAGAAGGATAAAGGCAGTAGGATGCATCTTGCCAGTAAGTCATGACATGAATATCCCCAAGGAACTTGGGTTGCGTCACAGGGCAGCGTTGGGAATGTGTCAGATGACGGATGCGTTGTGTGTGGTAGTCAGCGAAGAGACCGGGAATATATCAGTGGCGCAGGATGGCGAGATTCAGGTGAAAGTAGCAGCTAAGGATTTGGAGAGGATTTTGACCCTCAACACTTAGTATCTGACTATCGCATGAGTTCAGCGAAGGTGTAACCGATATTGAGCATCAGTGAAGAAGCTGCTTTATGAGGCATCCCGTATGCCGCACCGATATTAAACCCTTTTACCTTTAATCCGAGCCCGAGTGAGAAGCCGGAGAAGAAGCTTTGTTGGTAAGCACTCATATCGGTGCGGGTCTTGTAATTGTATGCAATTGCCGCATAGAAGTTGGCAGAAGGGGTATATTGCACACCGAAAATAAGGTGGCGGAAAAGGTTGGAGCCGAAATTTGATTTCTCAACGCTTCCGGCATTTTGGTCGTTTTTTGGATGAGAATAATAAGGGAGTCTCCAGTGGGTAAGATTGGTGGCGGTAATTGCCAATGAGAAAGGAGATGAGCCTAATCCCTGCATATACCCTAATTGAATATCAAATGGAAGACGGTCGTAAGTCTCGTGAAAACGTTTGAGCTGTCCTCCTGCATTCTTGATTACGAAAGAGAAAGAGAGGTCATGCTCTTCATCATAGTAATTGACACCTAAATCAGCGGCTAAAGCAAAGGCGGAATAGATGTCATAATTACTATATATCATGTTAAGGGAGATACCTCCACGCCAACGGTCAGTGATGTCGTGAGAATAGGAACCGGAAAAGACTATATCCTGAGGAGAAAATTCCCCTCCGGCGACACCGGTGTGGTCATACCTGTTCATTTTGCCATAATTCAGGTATTGAATTGCGGCGCTCCAAGCTCCTCTCTCTCCTGCAGCCATCCCATATCTGAAGCCGGCAAAATTCCCTGAACTCATGTATAACATATAGTTGAAAGCGAGTTGCTTTTCAATTTCAGGTCCTAAAAGAGCAGGGTTTTGCTGTGTCAGTGTCACATCATCGTCAATGACAGCGATACCGTTTCCGCCGAGAGCAAAAGCATGGGAGGAGGTGGGAATATTAAGAAAATTATAAGCGGATGAACCGGACTGAGCGAATGTAGGTGCTGATGCGGCCGTCAGCAACATAACAACCCCTGCCGAGGATAAAGCCCTCCGCAGAAATCCGTCATATCTCCTTGATGGAATTATATGAGAGAGAATTGACATTCCTGGTTAGTCCGCTAATGAAGTTATTTTTCATAATAACGTATGAAAGCGTTGGATATTATGTAATGCCGGTGATTGATGAAATGCTAAAAAAAGTGAAATAGGTTTAATTTAGCGATATTTTAGGTATGAAAGTTTGCCATATTCGGAGGGGAAAATTAAATTTGCAGACATAAAAGGAGAAAAGCCTTTGCAAAGTGTTCCAAAGGCTTCCTGAGAATTAAAACAACATGTTAGAAGCTATAACAACCTCAGAATCTAAAAGCCACATATATAAGGTAATAAAGAGTGTATTAATACTTATTGCACTCTTTGTGGGTTCTACAATTTCTGCACAGACCTGTAGGGTAAACAACGGAGTAAATTCCTCAGGCGCGAAGTGCTATATAGAGGTTTACGAATATGATTTTGTGCAGGAGAAACCTACTTTTCCCGGAGGAGACTCCAAATTAGTTGAATTTATCAATAAGCATCGTTGTTATCCCAAGGAGGCTTATAAGAAAGGGATTCAAGGTAGAGTGACCTGTTCTTTTGTGGTGAATGCCAACGGAAGTGTCTCCAATATCCAGGTGATCCGGAGCGCGGCGGCGCCGCTCAATGAAGAGGCGGTACGCATATTCTCACTTATGCCGGCATGGTTGCCCGGTAAAATAGATGGTCAGTGTGTGCCGGTGAGAGTGATATGGAGCGTGCCATTCAGGAAATAGAATTATAGAAAGGTATTTAAATGAGGGTGTGTCAAAATAGGCACACCCTCATGTGTTTAACATGCTGAAAAACATAA
>CAZDWB010000034.1:0-23469 GCA_964509225.1 uncultured Sangeribacter sp. | reverse complement strand
CGTCGGATTCATAACCCGGAGGTCTCGAGTTCAATTCTCGATCCCGCTACAAAAGACAGGCTTTTACGGAAGCCTGTCTTTTGTTTTATCAAATTTTTAGTTTCAATCGATAAAAGAATCCGTTAAAATAAAAAATAATTCTTAACTTTGTTGAATGAGCGATAAACGTATAAAAGGGAATAGATATTTCTTAATAGCGTTAAGTTGCATTGATAAAATAAGCATTATTAATAAAAATTGTAATATCTAATATCATCTGAATAATGAAACTGACAACACAGATTAAGACTCGACTTGCTGCGATGAGTTTTTTGGAATTCGCAGTTTGGGGTGCATATTTAATCTCCATGGGAATGTTTTTGGGAGAGTATGGACTTGGAAAATATGTCTTTTGGTTTTATACAGTACAGGGACTTGTATCGATATTTATGCCTGCCTTGATCGGTACTGTCGCCGACAGGTGGATTCCCGCTCAAATCACCCTTTCATTATGTCATTTTATTGCAGGTGTCTCAATGATATGTGCCGGTATAGTGGGTGCTACTGAAATAGCAGCAACGGGGCAACTTTCATTCCCTTTGCTCTTTACATTCTATACTATATCCGTAGCCTTTTTCATGCCTACGATAGGTCTGTGTAATTCGGTAGCCTTCAGCGGTCTGGAACAAAACGGAATGGATACTGTCAAGGCATTTCCGCCTATTCGAACTTTAGGTACGGTGGGATTCATAGTTGCAGAATTATTTGTAAACTTCGTAGTGATAGGAGGTGAAACAATACAGCACACATATTGGCAATTTTATACCTCGGGTGCTCTAAGTATAATATTGGCATTGTATAGTCTTAGTTTGCCAAAATGTAAAGTAAACAAAGAGGGTTCTGCAAATATAGCCGATGCTCTTGGATTGAAAGCGTTTACATTGTTCAAGAAGAAGGAGATGGCGGTATTTTTCATTTTCAGCATGCTCCTTGGTGTATCTTTGCAGATTACGAATAGCTACGGGTCAAGTTTTATAAGTCAATTTGGTAATGTGCCTCAATACATGAATGACTGGTGGGCTAAAAATCCAACGTTTTTAATATCAATCTCACAATGTGCGGAAGCCCTGTGTATTTTGATGATTCCATTTTGTCTGAAACGATTCGGGATAAAAGGTGTGATGCTTATGGCCATGTTCGCCTGGGTGCTTCGTTTTGGATTTTTTGGAATCGGCAATACCGGTTCTTCGGGAGTAATTTTCTTGATACTCTCATGTATAGTCTATGGAGTAGCTTTCGATTTCTTTAATGTTTCGGGTGGATTGTATGTAGATTTGAAGACAGATTCCAAATTACGTTCTCAAGCCCAGGGTCTTTTCATGTTGATGACCAATGGAATCGGCGCATCTTTAGGTACCTTTATCGCGGGCACATGTATAGTAAATAAGTTGGTGTTTGCAGATTCAATTGCCGATAATCCGGTGGCTCAGCTTGAAGGATGGCGAACGAGTTGGTTTATATTTGCTACGTACGCGCTGGTAGTAGCAGTTCTCTTTATGCTGATATTCAAAGAGAAGAAAGAGAAACTTGACTCAAATGAGATTAAAGAAGCTGAAAATCAAGAGGAACTTCTCACGAAATAATTAATCTTCTCAGGTAGTCTGTAAATCAATGATACGATTTTATTCACCGGATATAAAAGAGACACATTTTCTTCCAGAGGAGGAGAGTGGTCACGTAATCAGGGTTTTGAGAAAACGTTGCGGTGATGAGATAGAGGTTGTTGACGGTAAAGGGGGGTTATACAGGTGTGTTCTTATTGGAGATAATTCCAAGAGGGCTGCTGTAGAAATATTAGAGGAGATTTCCTTGCCAAAGAATTGGAAGCAGGAAATTATTCTCGCAGTCGCACCTACAAAAAATATGGACAGGATGGAGTGGATGGTTGAAAAAGGTGTTGAAATAGGTGTCGACCGTATTGTACCTCTTATCTGTGAAAGGAGTGAACGAAAGGTTATAAAGAGTGAGAGATTACGAAAGATAGCGGTTTCTGCCATGAAGCAAAGTCTTAAAGGTGTTCTACCGGAAATTCAAGACTCTGTGCCTTTTAGGAAATTTATAAAAGAGAGCTTTACAGGAGGGAAGTATTTTGGATATTGTGATTCGTCTATAGGGAGAACCCCTTTCCATGAAGCTTATAAATCGGGTGAGAATGCTTTGATAATGATCGGTCCGGAGGGAGATTTTTCTCCCGGAGAAGTTGAAGAAGCACTTGAGTCAGGATTTAAAGCAGTAACCTTTGGAAATAACAGACTCAGAACCGAGACCGCAGCCTTATATGGATTACAGGAGGTTCATATCCTCACAGAATTAGATATTAGATAGTAATCAGGTTTTTAAAAAGATTATTTAAGAATGAATAATAAGGAAAATATAAAGGAGTATCTTACCGGAAGTAAGGTTGATAATTTCTTTCTTCTCGCGGGACCTTGCGTGATAGAGGGAGAAGAAATGGCTTTGGAAATAGCTTCTCATATGGTAGATATTACAAATGTTCTCGATATACCATTGGTTTTTAAAGGTAGTTATAGAAAGGCTAACCGTTCACGTCTTGACTCATTCACCGGAATCGGAGATGAAGAGGGATTAAGGATATTGAAGAAAGTGCGGGAAGAGTTTGGAATACCGGTGGTGACTGATATCCATGAGCCGAATGAAGCGGCTATGGCAGCAGAATATGTGGACATTTTACAAATTCCGGCATTCCTATGTCGTCAGACCGATTTGCTTTTAGCAGCCGCCGCTACCGGAAAAATGGTAAATATTAAGAAAGGTCAGTTCCTCGCTCCGGAATCCATGAAGTTTGCTGTAGAGAAAGTAAGAGCGTCAAGTAATGAAAATGTGACTGTTACCGACAGGGGAACCATGTTTGGATATGGGGATCTTATAGTGGATATGCGAGGAATTCCGGTGATGCAACAAACGTGTAATTGTCCGGTAATAGTTGATGTGACCCATTCCTTGCAGCAACCAAACCAGACAGCCGGAGTGACGGGTGGAAAACCGGAAATGATTCGAACTATTTCTCGAGCATCAATTGCAGTAGGAGCTGACGGAATATTTATGGAGACCCATCCTAATCCGAAGGAGGCAAAAAGTGATGGAGCTAATATGCTTCCCCTCAATCAGGTTAATAAACTGTTAGAGGAATTGACAATTCTAAGAGAAGCTTATAACAAAATCAAAAGTTTATAATAAAACTCTGTCGGTGAAGTACTGACAGAAAAAAAGAAAATAAAAGATGAAAAAACCGGGAATATTTTTACTTGGGGTACTGTTGCTTGCCGGTTCGCAAATATCGGCACGCCAGATAGATCCACTTACCCAAGCTATGTTGAATGGTTATAATCAGATTCTGCAGGAGGATCCTAAGGATTATGTCACCCTGTATCAAAGGGGTGCTCAATATTTTAATCTTTCGCAATATGACGATGCTTTTAATGACATAGTAAAAGCATTGCAATATACTCCTCAGAAGGATACGGAAATGCAGATTCAGGAGTTATCCCTTCTGTCGGATATTTCAATAGAACTCAAGGATTATAATCGTGCTCTGGAAGCAATAGAAAGAGTAATCACACTCTCTCCGGAAAATTACGCTGCTATTTACAAGAAGGGTAATATCCTTCTGTATCTCGATAAGCCCGAGGAGGCATATCGTGCTTTTTCTACTTTGCAGCGTCTAAAATCAAGAAGTCAGGAAGCTTTTTTCGGTATGGCCCAGGCAAAGATCCGTATGGGAAAAGGGAATGAAGCTGAAGAATTGTTGAAAGAGGCGGAAAATGCAGATCCTTCCAATTATATCACATACTGTAGAGTAGGGGATTTATATAGAGAGATGGGTCAAAATGAACGTGCTGCAACTAATTACATCGTAGGTTATTCTCTGGGACAGGGAGATTCGAGACCATTGGAATCGCTCATTAGTCTTGCCGGCAAAGATTATAATGCAGTCAATTCCGCACTTGATTTCGCAATATCCAATCAGACTAATAAGGCTCCCATGTTATTGGTTCAAAGTGTTCTCGCCAATAGAAGTGGGAGATACTCGGAGGCACGTGCATCAATACAACGTCTGCTTGAGCAGAAAGATGGGCGAGAAGAGGGAGTATATCGTCTGATGGCTGTTAATGATATGGCATTGGATAATCTTGACGAAGCATTTGAGAATATTTGTCAGGCAATCAATCTGAATCCTTCTGCTGAGAATTATTCTATAAAGGGTGAGATTTTATATCGTCAGAGTAAACCGGCTGCAGCTATGATTGAATTACAAAAGGCTCTTGGCGCATCTCCGAATTTTGAGGACGCTCAACTTACCGCTGCCAAATGCCGTTTAGCATTGGATCAACCGGAAAAGAGTGTGGAGATATTGTCAGATGTTATAATGACTAACCCTGAAAATCTTGAGGCACTTCTTTTAAGAGGTTATATTTATGAAAACATTCTTAAGAATTCCCGTCAGGCAGTTAACGATTATACACGTGCGGGGAATATGGATGTAACTGCATTTCCGGCAGCATCCTTGAGGGCAATTGGTAAAGCTAAAGCGGGTAAGAAACTCGATGCTGATGCGATTGTAGCGCGAGCTCTCGAAGGGACTCCATCGAATGATGATATGTATTATGCAGCAGTGTATTATTCACAAACCGGAGATTTGGAGAAGGGTGATGAACTTTTAAAGAAGGCTTTAAGAGGTGGCTATCAGAATAAATATAATGTCATCTCCAATAATGACGGACTCACCAATATAGCTCCTATTCGTCATCTTCAAAAGTAATTTTGATTTACGGCGGAAACAATAAATGCCCGGGGAGACCCGGGCATTTCCATTTAAAGTTAAATATTAAAACTATTTAAGTTTAAGAACTTGTCCTGCCTTAATAATATCTTCCGATTTAAGACCATTAAGCTTACGGAGCGTAGTGGCTGATAAACCATAAGCACGCGCAATGCCGGTCAGTGTGTCACCCTGTTTAACGGTGTATGTAGAAGCAGCAGTACCTTTCTTATAAAGATTTTCAGTTTCAGCAGAACTTGCGTATGAGCGAGAGGGTGCGAAGTTTCTGGGCTGAGTATATGTCGATTTAGAGAATGTATAAGTATCAGTATGGGTAGTATGGTTTGCAAAGTCGAAAATTGCATTAGGATTAATAGCATATCCCATATAGCGAGTTTCGAAATGCAGGTGAGGCCCCGTACTGCGACCGGTGCTTCCACCAAGACCAATAGGTTGACCAGCCTTTACCACCTGATTAGGCTTGACAAGGTGACGGTTGAGGTGCCCATAAACAGTTTCAAGACCATTGGGATGGCGTAATATAATGTAATTCCCATATCCTTTGGCTTCATAATTGGTCAAACGTACTTTACCGTCAAAGGCGGCGTAAACAGTATCGTTTGAGTGGAGACCTATATCAACCCCTTTGTGCATACGTCCGAATTTGGGACGATAGCCGTAATTGGAAGTAATTCTTCCCGGAACAGGCATAAAGTAACCGGTGACATCTATTACTTTAGAGTTAGGAACATCCTGCTCGCGATAAGGGTTAACGCGTTTAGAGTTCCAACCTTCAGTATAAAGGTCAGGTTCCGGCTCTACATCGTCTATAAGGTCGATGAATGTAGATTTTTCAATTAACTGAATTTTATCGGTACTCTTGGATTGGTTGGCCAGGAGCTGCTGATGGGCTGCTGAGTGGCGAGCCGTTTTCGACGACTGTGCCATTACTCCAGGAAGAGCCAGACCGGTAAGAAGAGCTATAGTTAAAAGTTTTCTAAGTTTCATGATAATAATTTATTTCAACTCGTCAGCGCCGTAGAGATAACTTATCAAGGCCGGGGTATAATCGAAAATTTCTTCCTGCTTGAAGAAACGGTTTATTTCGATTTGAGCGTTTTCTACAGAGTCGCTTGCATGAACGATATTAGCTTGACCACTCATGCAGAAATCCCCACGTAAAGTACCCGGAGCGGCGTTACGTCCATTGGTAACACCTGTCATTGTACGGAAAACGTTAACGACATCAACTCCCTTAAGACACATAACGACAACTGGAGAAGCAGTCATGGATTCTACAATTGAAGGGAAAAACGGCTTGTCTACAAGGTGGGCGTAATGTTCACGAAGTATCTTTTCATCAAGTTGCATCATCTTCATGCCACAGATGATAAGACCTCTTTTTTCAATTCTGGAAATTACTTCACCAATTAGACAACGTTCCACTGCCGAAGGCTTGAGAATTACCAATGTCTGTTCCATACTTTTTGTTAAGATTTTTTAAGAGTTATTATTTCTTACTCCTCAAAGATAACGAAATATATTTGAAAATCACAACTAAATGAAGTTATTTTTTAATAAATAATTTTAAAAAAGTATTGTTAAATTAACCCTAACCTATTGCAAATCATTTAATAATAATTTTTTTATTGTCGTGGAACATTTAATTCAAGCATTGCACAACCGTTTCGCTCCTGTGCAAAATTTTAATGATATATATGTTAAAATTTGTTAATCTAATTTTAATCTAATGAAAGACAGGGGTATTATAACTTAAGATGATTTATAAAGAGGGTTTAATGAACTAAAGAGGTTAAAAGTTTGTAATTCTAAATATAGACAATAATTGTTATTGAATGTTATAAGAAATGATTCCACAGGAGATATTACGTAGAACAATAGAGAATGTTCCGCATGTTCAGTTGAGTGAGACGACGGAAGAGAATTATTATGCAATAGCCCGATTGATAATGAAGTGGGTTAACTGGATATTAGGTTTAATAGGAGAGCAGGGTAATTCCGGTCTTTTTACCGTTCTATATGCCTTAATTGTATTCGGGTTATCTTTGGGAATTGGTATACTTGTGAGATGGATAGTCTTGGGAGTCACCAGATTTTTAGGAAAGCGTCTTGCAACGGATATATATTCGAAACTAAGGGATAAACGTTTTTTTACCAAGGCAACCAGGATAGTTACTCCTCTTGTTTTTCTGATTCTTTTACAATTTACCATGACAGGGAGACAAAGTCTTGCCGCGTGGCTGTCACGTATATCTTGGATATATATAATATGGGTTATAGCAATAGCTCTGAGTACTTTGATAACCGTTATCTGGGAACATGTAGATGAACGTGAGAACAAGAAGAAATTGCCGCTTAAGGGATTGGTTCAGTTAATAAAGGGTACAATCTGGATACTTGCAATTATAGTAATAGTAGGAGTATTGGTAAATAAATCTCCGGCATCCTTGCTTGCCGGGTTAGGGGCTTTTGCCGCAGTGTTGATGTTGGTATTCAAGGATAGTATTTTGGGTGTTGTAGCCGGGGTTCAATTGTCAGAGAATGATTCACTACATGTAGGGGATTGGGTTAAGATTCCGGGGAGTGGAGCAAATGGAACAGTTACAGAAGTGACGTTGACCAGTGTTAAGGTTTTGAATTGGGATAAAACCACAACTTCCGTGCCCCCCTATAGTTTGGTAAGCGGCAGTTTTACTAATTACAGGAGCATGCAGGAGAGTAACACGCGCCAGATTCAAAGAAGCTATATGATAGATGCCGACAGTGTTGTCCCTGCCACTCCCGAAATGCTTGAGGAATACAGTAAGATACCGCTGTTAAAGGAATGGATAGAGAAGAAGTTAAGCCAAAGAGAACAGGGTATAATTGAAGATGTGAACAACCGTGACGGTTTGGTAGATGGCTCAATAGAATCAAATCTTGGTGTTTTCCGCGCTTATGTCAAGTTATATCTTGACTCACATCCTCGAATCGACCACAGTGGAGGTATAAGTTTCTGTTTTGTCACTACTTTGGCACAAACATCCTCCGGTATACCATTACAGCTTTATTGTTTTACCAATACTTCCGCATGGCTTGAATATGAAGCAATTCAGGCATCAATTTTCGAACACTTGGCAGTGATGTTGTATAAATTCAATCTATACACCTTTGAAAATGAGTCTGGTAGAGATACAATTATGGAGGGTTATTTAAGTCCAGGTAAGAACCCTGATGATTTGTACGGTTTGCCTTATCCCTTTTTAAATGGTACGCTGCCACATGATTCAGCAGTTGCAATGCAGTCTCAGGCTTCGATTAAAACATCTGATTCCGGATCGGGCACTATAACTGATACAGGTAAATAAAGACTTATCAATAAATAAAAATAAGGTGAGTAGATTTCTACTCACCTTATTTTATAATAGGTTTTAAAGTAATTTCCTGATAAATTATTTCTCAGAAAGAGGACGGAGTTTCACAGTGAAGTGACGCATAAGGGGAGCTTCCCAAACGATTTCGACACCACGAGTAATTTCATGACGGCGGTCGTAAACGTTTTTAAGAGCTGCAGCAATAACGTCCATGTGATTGTTGGTGTATGTACGACGAGCAATGCAGAGACGGAGGAAGTCGTTGCCACCGAAGCGGTTTTCACGAGTGTCCGGATCACGGTCAGCGAGAATATAACCGATTTCACAACCGCGGATGCCTGCTTCACGATAAAGTTCGATAGTAAGAGTCTGAGCAGGGAACTCCTCCTTGGGAATCTGATCGAGTACTTTATCAGCATCAACAAATATAGCGTGACCACCAACAGGACGCTGGTATGGGATGCCATATTCATCAAGTTTTGAAGCAAGATACTGAACTTGTTTGATACGTGTTTCAAGCATATCGAATTCAGTATTTTCGTCAAGACCAACAGCAAGAGCAGCCATATCACGACCGTTCATACCGCCATAAGTAAGAAAACCTTCGAAGGGGATAAGGAATTGCTTGGCACCTTCGTAAACATCTTCCCAACGAGTAGCGATAAAACCACCCATATTTACGAGACCGTCTTTCTTGGAAGACATTGTCATACCATCAGCGTAAGAGAACATTTCGCGGCAAATTTCCTTGATGGTTTTGTCTGCATAACCTTCTTCGCGGGTTTTGATGAAGTAGGCATTTTCAGCAAAACGAGCAGAATCAAGGAATACACGTTTCCCATATTTGTCAGCAATACGGCGAACGCCACGAAGATTTTCCATTGATACGGGCTGACCACCTGCAGTATTGTTAGTGATGGTAACGATAATAAAGGGAACCTTTTCTGCGTTTTCAGCGAGACATTTATCAAGTTTTTCGAGGTCAACATTACCTTTGAAAGGTACTTCAAGCTGAGTGTTTTTTGCTTCGTCTACTGTGCAGTCGACAGCGTATGCTTTACGGGACTCGATGTGACCCTTTGTAGTGTCGAAATGAGAGTTACCGGGAACTATGTCACCTGCTTTAACAAGATGAGAGAAAAGAACGTTTTCAGCAGCACGACCCTGGTGAGTGGGAAGAACATATTCAAAACCGGTGATACGGTTGATAGTATCTTTGAGTTCAAAGAAAGAGCGAGCTCCGGCATAAGCTTCGTCACCGGTCATCATTGCTGCCCACTGACGGTCGCTCATGGCGCCTGTACCTGAGTCAGTGATACAATCAATATAAACCTGGTCTGAACGAAGCATGAATACATTATAATCTGCTTCCTTCAACCATTTTTCACGTTCTTCACGTGTGGATTTGCGGATGGGTTCAACCATCTTTATTTTCCACGATTCTGCAAATGGGATTTCCATGATGTTATGATTTTTTTGTGTAAATCAAGAATTAGATTTTATTGATTTACAATTGTTAAAATTGTTTTTGTTTTGTGCAAAGTTAAGCTAATTTTACCTCATATACAAAAAATATAAGAAAATTATTTTTATAAAAAATATAGTTTAGGGAAAAATTCTCCATCTGTTTTATTTGTAAGAATTGCTTGCTATCATTAATTTTTTTTTAGAAAAAAAGACTATCCGTTTTGTGAAATATAAGATTTCATAATTTTGTTAGGTCGGGGAAAGTTATTAAATTTGTAAAACTGCGATTCTTATTCTCTTAAGGGGGGTAGGAAACCGGTAAGAATTTTATGAAGCACATAATAACTGAAAAGATGGATAATAAACGTTTCATGGAAATATTGTCTGAAAGGTCAGGGGAGAGTGTAGAGGAAATTTCTCACTTGACTGAGAGTTTGGTTGATGTCATAACTCGATGTGCACTTGAGATGGATACAATTGTTGTACCTTCTTTCGGTTCATTTGAAGTCAGAAAACGTAAAGAACGTCTTACCGTTCATCCTGCCAGTGGGAAACGTCTGTTGGTGCCACCCAAGATGGTTATTGGATTCAAACCTTCAACTATCCTTAAAAACAAATTGAAATGAATTCAAAGATAACTTTACCTCGGCTTATTAATATTTTGTCGGAAACCTCCGGACGCTCCAAAAAGAGTTGTGAGGATTTCCTGCGTAATTTTTTCTCCGTCATTTCAGAAAATCTTGAGAATGGTGAGACTGTTAAAATCAGAGACCTGGGGGTATTTAAGATTACATCGGTAGAGACACGCAAAAGTGTTAATGTCGCTACGGGTGAAGAGTATATAATACCCGAGCATAAGAAGGTGACATTTTTCCCTTCTAAGAGTCTTGCATCAGCGGTCAATGCACCATTTGAAATGTTTGAGACAGTAGAGGTAAGTGATGGTGTATCAGACAGTGATTTAATGGGAGATAATGCAGCAGTCGGTCCGTATCTTGAAGATTATGATGATTCTCATACTTTTGATTCATCTTCAGCAACAACAATAGGGATTGAGGAAAAGGATTCTGAGGATTCTCATGTCATAGGTGAAAAGGATAAAGAGGATGATTCTTCTGAAAAAATGGATTTTGTTGAAGAGGACGAGATGGCTTTCCATACGTCTTCCAATGTAATAAAAGAGGAGGATAAACATTATTCTTACGAAACAAAAGAGAACCTTGAAGAAGCAATAAGAAGTGGCTCGCCGGAAGAAGAAGCAGAAAAGAGAGAAGACGATTCCGATAGCTTGATTGACGCTAAAGAGGATAAAGAAATCCAAGAAAATAAAGAAATCCCCAAAAATGAAGAAATACTGAAAACTCCTGATAATACAGACCCGGGGGAGAGTACAGTGACGGGGGATAGTACGGAACAACGTGTCCTTTCTCCCGCAGACAGTACAGAACATAAGTCCCATCCTTCCTCAAATTCTCGTAATTATCATCATCCTCATGGAGACGGCAGACATCGTGTAAGGGAGAGAATAAAGATTACGGATGAGTATCAAGAACGAAAAAGGGCATTTTCCAAAGGATTTCTTTGGGGAATTGTAACTTCATGTCTATTGATAGTCATTGGATTTTTTGTCATCTATTTCTTTATATTAAATAGGGTAGAGAAGATATTGACCTACGACAGAGAACCATCGGAAAAAGTAGAGGTTCTGGTAGTGGATGAGGAATCCTCTAAGTCAACAGATATTGTTAATGATGATAGTAAGGTATTGTCAGAAAAAGAGGAAGATAAAGATAAAAAGATGTCTTCATCAACTCCGGCCACCGAACCTTCAGATCTTAAAGAAACGGCAAAGAAAGTATATGATACAATTTCAGAAACGCGTTATCTGACAACAATAGCTAAAGAGCATTACGGGAATTATCATTTATGGCCTTATATCTATGAAGAGAATAAAAATATTTTGGGACATCCGGACAGGATTAGACCGGGCACAAAGGTAGTGGTGCCACCCTTATCCAAATATGGTGTTAATCCTAAATCTCAAAAAGATATAGATATTGCGAAAGCAAAAGGGGTAGAAATATATAATCGATATAAATAGGAGCAGGACAATAGGTTAGATTTAATATAAATCGTGATTAATCAGATTTATTCATCTCATAAGGAAATGGGATAAATTTTCCCGGAAAAGAAAGTCGAAAAAAGATAAAAAAAGATTTAAAAAAATTTTGTCAGAAAGAAAAAAAATGCGTAACTTTGCACTCGCAAGCTAAGGGCAAGCGTATAAAAAAGGTTCCATGTCCGAGTGGTTAGGTACCGGTCTGCAAAACCGTTCACACCAGTTCGAATCTGGTTGGAACCTCTAAAGAGGGTATGTCAAAATGAAATTTTTGGCATACCCTCTTAAGGTATGTAAGAATTGGTCTTATGCAAGGTACTAAGGATGAGGTGGAGGGAGCTTACTAAGGTATGTGACCGATACCGAATTCCGAAAGTAACGCCGCTGATGGCCTATTATGACACATCGTCATTCAAAATTCGGATTTAAAAATATATTAAATTACACTGGAAATATTGGGGAGTTGGCAGGATTCTGTTTTTTAGTTTAATATATGATTTAAAGGAGAGTCAGACATTAAATAGAATCCATTCAATGATGAATGATAGGATGCCACAAATTGCGAAGAAGAGGGTGATAATGTCTAATTTTTTCCCTGCGGCAGGGCTCATACGTGTGAGGTTTAATGCAAGAAGATGAGTGAATGCCATCATGAATAGAAAGAAAACATCAAAAAATGCCCACCATTCATTTCTTAAGGAGAATGTTGCTATTATCATTAAGATTATAAGGAGCAATACACCCCAAGCGGCTATCTTAGATTTAAGCAATTTTTTCATCTTTAGAATTTAGATAAAGTTATGTTTTTTAACGTGATACTTTCAAACCATAATTTTTGCCACTTTCTCCTATAAGATTTATCAAGTAGAAACCTGAGGGCTCCGGGGATAAATCGATATGAGCTACATTGGTTGATTTAAAGGTTTGAATTTTTGTCAAAGCCCCTGAAAGATTATATACAGAGGATATTATCACATTCTCCGGGAGTAAGATTTCAAAGTGTCCACCACCAATATTATTAATAACCGGTTGGTCAGGAATGAGAGTCCTCCGATCTTTTTCAATTTTTTCTTGAGAAACTTTAGCTTCCTGTTCAATTTCAGCAATGAAAGTGTCGATAAAATTAAAAGGAGCTTCCTCTTCGATTTCTAAGGGTATCTCTGTAGGGAAACTAAAAGAAGCGATTTGTGCACCGCTTAGAATTTCGGTAGGTAATATACGCATTAGCCATTGATTCCGACGGTCGAGCTCTATCCTATAGTAATCTCCTTTGTGCCCATATATTATAGAGGGTCTGACAACTTCACCCGGCATAATCAGACCTAAGGCGACACTTTTTGTTGAATCAAGTTCCTTATTAATCATTTCTATCCACTGAGAGGGGGTATAAATGTCGGATGCGGTTTCCAAAGCTTTTCCGGTATCGATGAGATTATATATTATATCAGAAGCTTCTTCCATTGAGATTCTGGGGTCGGTAGCAATATATTCAGCTCCGAGCAGAGATGTAATGAACTCCGGATAATTGCTCCATGCTTTGATTGCTTCTTCTGGGATAGAAGAATCATACCTGATATATTCTATATCTTTGGCATAGGAAGAAAGTAATGCTTTCTCTTTTTCCCCGAGATTATCAGGGTTGAAATTTTCCTTTAGGGAGTAACCTAATATTGGAAATGCTTTATTTTCAGCAGAAATTATGACAAAGCCACCGGTGGGTGAGTTGAAAATATAGAATGGAACGAAAAGGCGATTGGTTGTCAATTGGCGACCGTTATATACCATTTTAACCGGTGCTGTTACTCTTAAATTGGCTTGATTAAAAAATAATTGTGCCATGTCGGCAGCCTGTTTCTGAGAAACGGTTTCGGCATGAAGATTAGCGCTACCTCCGAAAAGGAGGAACGAAAGAAATATTAAAACTGCAAAGATCATTTTCTTCATACTATAATAACGCTTCAAAAGAGGAAATAGCATGTTGATGAAGAGATAAAAAATAAAGGGTATGAGATTCTGTCAACATACCCTTTATTTATAATTAAAAATTTATTTATCCCGAATTTCTCATTAACCTTCGGCTGCTTCAATCTCAGAGGTTTCAATTTCCTCTTTAACGGTATTGGAATCTGAGACATTTGGAAGTTCGAGACCAAGGTGTTTCTTACGGTCTACGATTTTCAGATAAAGACCAATAAAGAGAGCTGCAACCCCAAGGCATGCCAACATCACAAGAGCCCAGGTATAGTTATAACTTACGGAAGCAACTTCAGGAGTCATAGTCCCGGCAGCGACCTGAGCTTCAATCTCGGTATTTGTAGAAGTCAACACTTTACCTATAAGCATCGGGAAAAGCCAAAGACCGATATTCTGAATCCAGAAAATCAGTGCGTAGGCAGAGCCGATAATTTTTGCATCGACCAATTTAGGAACAGATGGCCAAAGAGAAGCCGGAACTAAAGAAAACGAAGCGCCTAACACAAGGATGGTAACGTAAGCTACTATTACTCCACCGACAGCATTCCCTTTGAACATTGGCAGAATGAAGGCAAATGTGAGGTGACATGCAATCAGTAGCAATGAACCCAGAACAAGCATAGAGGCCGCTTTACCCTTATAATCCACAAATTTTCCGAGAATAGGTGTGATACCTACGGCGAGAAGTGGGAAGACAGCAAAGATTGCTCCGGCGCTTTGCTTTTCATAACCCATCCAGCAATATATGATTAAGGATATAATTGAGATGCCGAACAGAGTATATTTCATCACTTTGTTTTTAGCAAAGTTCCCTGCAAATGCTGTAGCAGCCACGATGAGCATTATGGCATACTGGATATATGTGACAGCATCCTTAAGCCAGAAAGAGTCGTCAGGGAGAGGATTGAACTCAATATTACACTGGAGCATATTAACAGCATATTTCTGGAAGGGGAAAATAGCGGAATAATATAGAACGCAAAGGAGAGCAACCAACCAGAAACCAAGACTTGAGAGAATTTTGCCCAGGTCAGAAATTTTAAAGGGGTCATCTTTTTCTTCAGCCTCACCGGATTGAGAATCGAGTTTCTTATCCATGAAGAAATAAACAATAAACATTATGAGGGCTATCATAAGAAGAACGACACCGAAAGCAACGGAACGGCTAACATTTACGGTTCCACCCATTTCTGCGAACATAGGAGAGAAAATCATACATGTAGCCACACCAAGACGTGCGAGAGCCATTTCCGAACCCATCGCGAGAGCCATTTCCCGACCTTTAAACCACTTCACTATACCGCGGCTGACGGTAATTCCAGCCATTTCAACACCGCAACCGAAAATCATAAATCCGATTGCCGATAATTTGGCTGATGCAGGCATTCCCTCATAGAAGGGGGAGACACCTAATTCGTCAAATACGGGGATATAATTAAGATGATTGGTGAACCAAACGTCAAGACTGCTCCCGATGAAAGATTCGGTGAGGGCATACCAGTTGATGGAGGCGCCAATCAACATTACCACACCTGAGAGTAGGGCAGTGAATCGTACCCCCATTTTATCCAGAATAATTCCGGCGAAAATAAGGAAGAAAATAAAAACGTTGAGGAAAGTTTCTGCTCCCTGCATAGTACCGAAAGCGGTGGAGTCCCATCCGCGGGTGGATTGAAGCAGGTCTTTGATTGGAGAGAGTACATCCATAAACACATAGGAACAGAACATAGCAAAAGCCAAAAGACCGAGTGCGGTCCAACGTGCCCATGCTTTATCCCTAAGGAGTTCCGGAGCTTTTACAGCATTCATTGTTTGAGCGCTCATTTTTTAGAATAAGTTTTATGAGGGAACGAGATTACTGGAAGTTAGTGAGAAAAGTTAAGTAAAAACGCTCCCGATGTTAGTGTTATAAAAGTTAGTGAATGGAGCTGACCATTCAGACCGTTATTTAAAGGCAAAATTAGCTAAAAATTTTAATTTTATTTAAGAGAATTATAAAAATGATGAATAAAAAATAGGGTGGTGAGCTGATAAGTTCACCACCCTAATATAAGAAATAAGTATAGATTTAGATTTCTTTGTTGTGTTCCAGGAGGAGTGTCATTGAAGGACGGTCGCACACTTCCGGAGGACCGAAATACTGAATCGGACCCGGATACTGGTAAAGAGTATTGAGAGCAAGAGTCTCACGCATGGAAGCGAATTTAAGATATGGTCGGCCGTTAAGATTTACAAGAGCCTTTTGAATAACCGGTTTCATTTCACCGTTTCTACGCTCCATATTCATCATCATAGTGATGGGGATGCCGCCCGGAATCCAGTTTTCAGTATGATCAGTAAGATTTCGAACGCTTGACATATACCCGGTAAGACCGGCATTAATAAGCATTGCAGCGTTATAACCTAAAGCGTAAGTGTAATCAGCATCAAAGTTTGTGGGGTCTGCACAACGTCCTTCATAACCAAAGAAATGGTGTTGAGCTGCAAATTTGCCACTGTATTGACCTTCCTGTTCCATCTCTTCCAGTCTCTTGGCTACCATCTGACTGAGCAAGCTTTCGGTTTCAATGAGAGAAACTTGCACATTTCCGTGGCTATCGCGGTCAAGACTCAGCTGAAGAGCAATTGCTTTCGGGAAACTCTTATAAAGGTCAGCGTTCTTGGGAGTCAGATATTTATGGATAGCTCTGAGTTTATCAAGTTCTTCAAGACCTTCCAGCTCTTCAGCATGTTCTACCAGCACATCATTAAGTTCCTGAATAAGACTTTTGACTGATGGTATAAATTCGATGAGACCCTCCGGAACCAGAATTGTACCGAAGTTCCATCCTAATTTGGCACGTTCGGAAATAACATAGCATATATAGCTTACGATATTATCGAGGGTCATCCTTTTTGCTTGGATTTCTTCAGAAATTAAGCAAACATTTGGTTGGGTTTCAAGAGCACATTCCAAAGCTATGTGAGAGGCGGAACGACCCATAAGCTTAATGAAATGGTAATATTTTTTCGCAGAGTTGCAGTCACGCTGAATATTACCTATTACTTCGCTATAAACCTTGCATGCTGTGTCGAATCCAAAAGATGTTTCAATCCATTCGTTTTTAAGGTCACCGTCAATAGTTTTGGGCACTCCTATGACCTGAATATCCTCACCCTTTGCTTTGTAATATTCAGCAAGAACGGCAGCATTGGTATTGGAATCATCACCGCCAATGATAACCAAAGCTTTAATATTTAATTCTTTAAGGATTTTAAGACCGGCATCGAACTGTTCCGGAGTTTCAAGTTTTGTTCTTCCCGAACCGATGATGTCAAAACCTCCGGTGTTACGATACTCTTTAATATAACCGGCTGTAAGTTCCATGTATTGATGGTTTATGAAACCTGACGGACCCATGAGAAAACCATAAAGCCTACACTCACGGTTAAGACTTTTAATACCATCGAAAATACCACTTACAACATTGTGACCACCCGGAGCCTGTCCGCCGGAGAGGATTATCCCGACGTTAAATGGTTCTTCGAGACGTTCCGGTTTGTCGTCATGGACAAATTCCACAACCGGCATTCCGTATGTATTAGGGAATAATTGTTTAATCTGGTCCTGATCGGCGACAGATTCTGTAGGGTCACCATGTTTAATTTTTACCGGACCCTGCAAAGCAGTAGGGAGTTTGGGCTGATATTCAGCTCTCACTCTTTGAAGTGCACTTTTTTTCATTTTCTATTTTACCTGTAGAAACGATAGTCAACAATATCCGAACATGATAAAAGTTTTAAAATTCAGATGCTAACTACCTTAAAATTTTACCTTTTGCAAAATTAACAAAAAATTGTCAATAATCACATTTTTTGAGCTATTTTTTCTGCTTCAATTAAATCTTCGGGAGTGTCGATACCTACATTGATACCTTCAGTCTCAACAGTCAGGATTGGAATCCCAGCTTCCAGCCATCTCAACTGTTCAAGTGATTCATTTTTTTCAAGTTTTCCCTGTGGAAGATCTGTTATTTTTCTCAATGTAGTGGGACGGTATGCATAAACACCGACATGGGAAAAGAAATCTGCATGCTCAAACCATCTTTCAGGTTCAACGCCTCGGACATAAGGAATAGGGTGACGCGAGAAGTAAAGAGCATTATTGTCTTTATCTTTTACCACTTTAACAAGGTTTGGATTAAGAAGATTTTCAATTCCATTTTCAGGAGGTAACTTTCGAATCAGAGTTGCAATTTCAATATCTTTATCTTCAAACACCTTTTCAAGAGCTTTCAATTGTGAGGGGTTTATAAAGGGTTCATCCCCCTGCACATTTATAACAACATCAATTTTTTCTGATTCCATTTTATCCAAAGCTTCACGAATTCTGTCTGTACCGCTCTTATGGTCAGTAGAAGTCAGTATTGCTTGATATCCCTCATCTTCTACGCATTTAAGTATTCTTTCGTCATCGGTAGCGACTACAGGTAAAATACCGGATTTTTCCACCTGTGCACAAACATGAAGAATAATTTCCTTTCCACATAATTTCGCTAATGGTTTTCCCGGAAATCTTGAGGATCCATAGCGAGCCGGGATTATAGCTACAGAATTAAGCTTTTTCATTATATTTTGGTTCTTTATTGTGAATTGAAATCTTTTTTGCAGATGATTTTATCCATCCCGGAACTATAATAGCGCCGATTATCAGATAGATATAATAGGAAATGATACGCCAAAGTACGGCCATCACCAAAGCTAAACCGGCAGATGTGACAATATCTCCATAATATTCGGAGAATAACCATTCACTCAATCCTGAACCTCCCGGTGTAGGACTTACCATCAATACAACCCAAATAACAAACTGACGAGCCAATATGACCCATTGCCAGGGATCGGCAGAAGAGAGGAACCCAAGGAAGAGGGCATTGACTACCAGATAACGTGAGGTCCATGAGAGGGCGGTTGCCCCAAAAACTTCCAACCAGAAGCGGAGAGATTTAGATTTTAACTCAACAGAGGTTGCAATCATATTGTTTGTCAAGTCATCAATGTTTTTCTGCCAACGTCTTAGCCATTTAAAGTTGAATAGTTTCAAAAGAACTTTCCTTATCCATTGCGGTCGCCAGATAACCCCCATATACAGGAGGAGGGTCCAGAGGAACAGAAATGAATAAACAATCCAGAATGTCAGTTTCAGTCCATGAGAAAATCCGGTATGTCCGGAGGCAAATATTTCATTGGCAGGTGTAAGGAGAATTACGATCGGACAGAAGATAACAAAAAAGGATTCATCAAGAATGAGGGTTGTCATCATTAATGTTGTTGCTCTTCCAAATTCAATCCCTTTGGAGTTAAGAAAAACCATGCCTAAACTGCTACCCCCTACAGCAGAAGGGGTGATACAGGAGGTAAATTCACAAAGGAAGTCGACTTCGTATGCCGATTTCCATGGAAGTTTATGATCAGTTAATGCTCGGAATCTCCAGGTGAGACCGAAGTCACGACCAAACATAAACAGAAAGGCAAGAATAATACAGAAGATCGTGAATGGTGAAAAATCAATGGAATCCCAGATTGTTTTGAGATTTTCCTGCTTAAGATCGTGATATAACATCAATCCGACAACACTTAATCCAATGGCGACCGGAAGCAGTACTTTCCAAACCGAAAAGTATTTTTTCTTATCAATCTCAGCAGAATTAGAAGAAACTGGAGAATTATTATCAATCTTTTTATTTTCCATAATTATGATTTTTGATAATAACATCGTATCTGTCCATAACCTCTTCTACAACATCTTCCCAACTCCTCACTATTGTGGAAGCAGCCTGTAGTCCTACGTTGAAAATCTTTTCTCTGTCCGGGGCGAGAGATGCGATTAAAGATGCATAGGAATCCCCGGAATGTTCAGCTAAGAATCCATTCATACCATCTTGAATTACTTCAGCAGCCGTTGAACCGGAGGGTAATATACCGGGAGTTCCGAAAGAAGCAGCTTCTCTTAGCACTAAAGGTGCATTATCATAAAAAGATGGGAAAAGAAAAAGATCAGCAGCCGCGTAAAATTCAGCAAGACCAGATCTATCCTGAATAATACCATTGACTGTGGCTGATTCTTTTAACCCCATATCTTCGATTCGATGTTTTAGCTCTTCAAGAGCATACCCATTTCCGACAAAATTCATTTTGAATTTTATTCCCTTGTTGCGAAGCAATGGTAAAGAATCACAAATTACATCCAACCCTTTTTCCCAAATATGCTGACCAACAAATAAGAGGGATAATTCATCATCTTTTATACCCTTGATTTTACGGGCATGATTTTTTATCTTTCTCAATTCTTCGGAGGGAGGGGTGATGTAATCACTGCCGTTCTCAACAACAGTAAGTTTCCCTTTGTAGCCATATTCTCTTACAGTATCTTCCACTTGTGCCTGGGGAATCCACACTTCATCGCAAGCATTGAAGAATTCAAGAATCCTACGCATTATAATTGGCACCATCCAAGGGGTAAATTTAAAGGAATGTCGAAGATCTGACTCATATTTTGAATGGAAAGTGCCGATAAGTGGCACATGTTGTTTCTTCTTTACGTAGACTCCAAGCCTTCCAGAAGAGAAGGGACAATGAGAATGAACAATTTTAAATGGTGTTTCCCGCAATTTCTTCCATATAAAAGGGTCAAGTTTGGGGTAACCATAACGATAGGGCTTACGGGAATGAATAGGGAGAGAAAAATATCGCATCACATTGTATGGAAATTCCTGGTTTATAGGATTCCAGGGTGTTACAACGTAAGGCTTGAATCCCATGTTCTTAATCCATTTGGCATAATTCTCTACAGCAAGTGTGACGCCATCAATGATAGGGGGGAAACTATCGTTGAAGAGTCCATAATATTTCTGATCATTTTGTTTAATACTTGCCATATAGTTAATTTGAGGGATAACTATTTCCTGAAAGAAAAAAATCTCTTAATCCGCCTATTCGGTTTTGTAATCAGGGGTAAAAATATTAAAGAGAATTTATCTTTACAATTTATAACAAATTTTAAACAGGATTTATTTTAAGAGGACATAAAAAAGAGGGAAAGAACCAAAAAAATGGTGCTTTCCCTCTTATTCTAAAAGCCATGTCGGGGGTTGAAATTAGTAGTATTTTTTATAAGATAATCTTTTCAACTTTATTTCCCATCACTTTAATAAAGATTCCATTTTCCGGATTTTTTACTTTCTGACCCTGAAGATTAAAGTATTGAGCTTCCTGAACATCTTCAGTTTCAATTTCATCTATTCCGGAGGGAGAGGAAACTAATAATGAATTAGAAGAAAGATTGAGGGTCATATCGTAATTTCCGGGTTGGATACTCCATGCATTAGTAGAAGAAGCATTTCCTCCACCGTCAAAGGTTATAACTTTTGCAGGAGAATTTTTATTGACCAAGAGGTCATTGGATTCAGCTCCATATCTATCACTTTGATTTACGCTATCCCAATCGGAACCTTTTTTAGTGACAAATGAGAAATAACCCAACGAACCGGGAGAAGCTTCTTCCACAGTTACATCATACCAATGGTAGATACCTTTGGAAGAATCAGCTTCATGAGCAATTAAGGAGTTAGATGTAGCCCAATGTCCGGATGGAAGATTTCCTATGAGAAAAACTTCTGCGGGGTATGTATTCGGAACCGGGTCGACAATACCACCGGAACCTTGGGCGGTAGACCATATACAGTAGCCGTTTCCGGAAGCTTTGATATCTTTATTGGAATAGCCTGAAGGAGTGACGGAAGCACTTCCAATTTTAACAGCAAGCTTACCTTTTTTACCCGTAATTTCTGCCATATAGCAGTCTCTGTCATGACGAATAACTTTAACTGCGCTTTGATTATGAACCCCTACCGCGTTCCGAGCCTCAATCATAGGTTTAATCTGTTCTTTATATTGTTGCCAATGAGGGAGAAAAATACAAGGGGTGCCGGGAGAACAAATTATAAACGCATTGGCAGCAAGGATATTCCCGTTAAATTTATTATGGTCGCGGTAAGTATCATGATTATCAACAAATGTTACGGAATATTGCTGGTAGCCATAATGAATCATTCCGGCAGGTTGAGGAACTGAGCCATTAGCCATCCAGCAAAGTTTTGACATGTCATTGGAGGAAAAAGCATCATTAAGTGCGAATTTTAAAGGGAAGTCAAAAGCCGCGCTTTGTTTACCGGTTGCCTCAATCCATGCTGCAACTTTGTCGTAATTACCATCGAAATATTCTCCAACAGAATATTTCGGTTTTGATGCCTCATTATAAATTTTTACGTATTTACCGGCATAACCTTTAACCATATCGTAACGAAAGCCGGCATAGCCGAGATCAGTAAGGAGAAATGTGCAATAGTCTTTGATATGTTCCTGAACAGTAGGATTGGTATGGTCGAGGTCACGAGAACCATCAAAGTTTTCGCCGGTGTCATAGTTCCCGGTAGGAGTAGCTTGACCTGCTACATTTTTCACTTCATCATTTTTACAAATATGTTCAGGTCCCAGTTGGTAAGTTTTACCATTCCATTCTTCAGCGGGAAAATTAGTCCAGTTACTGACTCCACTTCGATGATTTACTACGACATCTTCGATGATATCTGTTCCTTTCTCTTTAAAGGTGGAAATCATGTTTCTAAGTTGCGACATGCTTCCGAAGGATGATGTATGGTGAGTGAACCAATATACGGGGTCATAACCCATACTGGGGTTAGATGCTGCCTTTGCGCTGTTTGGGACCCAGATAGCCTTGAAATATTGAGATAATTCATCAGATTGTGAAGTAAGGGTGCTCCATTTGGAATTGTTGTCACCTTTATATGAGTCCCAATAAAAACCTTGAAGCATTACACCCTCATAATTAGTAGGCCATGCATAGTTTGCAGCATTAATTTGGTTTGGATTAATTGATAAAGAAGCTGTTAATATCATTAATCCGAGAGCTATTCTTTTCATTTCAGAAACATTAAATATCAGGGGAATTCAACCGATAATTTCCCCATTAAGTGATTGACAATTTAGTTAAGCAATGCAAATTTAATTAATTAGTTTGACATAACCTATTAAATAGTAATATATTTTAAAAAAGGAACCGGGTATGTGTCGACAGACACATACCCGGTAAAATTTAATTTAATATTTTCAGCAAGGGAGAGCAGCATTTGTTTTATGAACTGCTTCAGCGCTCTTGGCAAAGAGTTCTTTCTCTTCAGCAGTGAGTTCGAGTTCGATAATTTTTTCGATACCACCTTTGCCGAGTACACAAGGAACACCAATGCAAAGATCCTTTTCACCATATTCACCTTCAAGAAGTGCAGAACATGGAATGATGGCTTTCTGATCGTGGATGATTGCTTCAACTACTTCAGCAGTTGCGGCTCCGGGAGCGTACCATGCGGAAGTGCCGAGAAGTTTAGTAAGTGTAGCTCCACCAACCATTGTGTCAGCAGCAACTTTATCAAGAACTTCAGTGGAGATGAAGTTGGTTACAGGAATACCACGAAGAGTAGCGAAGCGTTTCATGGGTATCATAGTAGTGTCACCGTGACCACCGATTACGAAACCTTCAACTTCATTTGGGTTGGCATTGAGAGCTTTGCTTAAATAATATTTGAAGCGGCTGCTGTCGAGGGCACCACCCATACCGATGATACGATTTTTGGGAAGACCGGATATCTTGTGGATAAGAT
>CAZDWB010000033.1:0-23683 GCA_964509225.1 uncultured Sangeribacter sp. | reverse complement strand
AAAAAAAGAGATAACCTTTCGATTATCTCTTATTAAAGTGACCCCGGTGGGGCTCGAACCCACGACCCAATGCCCTAAAATAGAGACGGAGAGTCATTTGCTCAAGCCACATCTCTATATCCACATCTCTATATCCACATCTCTATCTCCACACAAAAAAAGAGATAACCTTTCGATTATCTCTTATTAAAGTGACCCCGGTGGGGCTCGAACCCACGACCCAATGATTAAGAGTCATTTGCTCTACCAACTGAGCCACGGAGTCATTTTTTTATTGCTCCCCCTCTTTCTAAGTGGGTTTGCGTCTGCAAAGTTAACCCTTTTTTATTTCTTGACAAAATTTTTTTGTACTTTTTTAGTATTAATTTATTGTAAATTCTCCTAACTGACTTATTTTATTATTCTTATGATTTAACTCATATATTAAAAAATTTCGTATTCCCCGCATAGTCAGTTGCGTTTAATGTATATCTGTGGGGAAGAAGAATTATGATATGTAGCTATGATGAACAATTTTGGGACACCCTCGAAGATGTCCCAAAATTATAATCATTAAATTTATAATCAAAAAATTTATAATGAGAAAAGTTAACCTTCGGGATTAATCTTTATTTTTAAGATATTCCGAGATAGCTTTAGCCGCTTTTCTTCCGGCACCCATTGCCAAAATCACTGTTGCCGCGCCGGTCACAGCGTCCCCTCCGGCGAATACTCCCGGACGGGAAGTGCGTCCCTCCTCGTCAGCCACAATACAACCGCGACGATTTGTTTCAAGACCATCGGTTGTGTCGCGGATAAGGGGGTTGGGACTTGTGCCAAGTGCCATAATCACAACATCAGCATCGATAACGAACTCACTACCCTCTACAGCCTTAGGACTGCGACGCCCGCTCTCATCAGGCTCTCCGAGTTCCATGCGAACGCACTCAATACCCTTAACCCAGCCTTTTTCATCGCCTAACACACGCACAGGGTTAGTCAGCATATTGAAAATAACACCCTCTTCTTTGGCATGATGTACCTCCTCAATACGTGCCGGCAATTCAGCCTCCGAACGACGATACACAATATAAGCCTCGGCTCCGAGACGTTTTGCTGTGCGCACAGCATCCATTGCCACATTACCGCCCCCTACCACAACTACACGTTTACCGGTATAGATGGGAGTGTCATATTCTGAATCGTAGGCATGCATAAGATTGGCACGAGTCAGGAATTCATTGGCAGAGAAAACGCCATTAAGATTTTCACCCTCGATACCCATAAAGCGGGGGAGTCCGGCACCTGAACCCACGAAGACAGCGTCATACCCCTCCTCATCAAGAAGTTGGTCGATGGTCATGGTGCGACCTATAATTACATCGTTTTCAATTTCTACGCCGAGATTTCTGACTTCCTCCACCTCTTTAGCCACAATCTTCTCTTTAGGGAGACGGAACTCCGGGATGCCATACACAAGCACACCACCGGTCTTATGAAGCGCCTCAAAAATTTTCACTTCATACCCCTCCTTAGCCAGGTCAGAGGCGCAGGCAAGTCCGGCAGGTCCCGAACCGATGATAGCCACGCGCTTACCATTCGGATCACGGTGTTGCGCGGAGAAAAGTTCAGGATGATTGATTCTCCAGTCACCCACAAAGCGTTCGAGTTTACCGATAGCTACCGGTTCACCTTTAATGCCAAGTACACAGGAACCTTCGCACTGAGATTCCTGAGGGCAGACACGACCGCATACGCTGGGTAAAGAACTGTCGAGGGCAATGATATCGGCAGCTCCCTTAATATCGCCTTGAGCAAGGCGGCTGATAAATCCCGGGATATTGACATGTACGGGACATTTCTCCACGCAACGCGGACGCGGACAATTAAGGCAGCGCGAAGCCTCAACCAGGGCTTCCGCCTCATTATATCCGTAGCAAACTTCTTCAAAATTTGTGGCTCTTACTTCCGGAGCCTGTTCACGCACCGGTGTGCGCGGTATCTTGTTAGCCATGACACTTACAATTTTCTTTTTCTGCAACCGTTTTGGGATGTTCTCTATACATATTTTGGCGACGCATAGCTTCATCAAAGTCTACCTTATGACCGTCAAACTCCGGACCGTCAACACAGGTGAAGCGCGTCTCACCATCCACTGAGACACGACATGCGCCACACATACCCGTTCCGTCAACCATCAAAGCATTTAGCGATACCATAGTGGGTATGCCATATTCTTTAGTGGCGAGAGCGGCAAATTTCATCATTATCATCGGACCGATAATCACGCAATGATCGTATTTTTTTCCTTGATTTTCAATTAAATCCTTCATCAGACCTGTCACCATTCCGTGGAAACCTTCCGAGCCGTCATCGGTGCAGAGGTAGACATTACCCACTTTCTTCATCTCATCAACGTATGTGAAGATATCCTTGGTCTTGGCGCCAATGATTACGTCGGCCTCCACACCATGTTCCTTGAGCCATTTCACTTGAGGATAGACCGGAGCAGTTCCGACCCCACCCGCAACGAACAATATTTTCTTTTTTGAGAGTTGTTCCGGGGATAGGTCAAGCAAATCTGAGGGGCGTCCGAGAGGACCGGCAAAATCGATGAAACCCTCACCCTCTTGAAGTTCATTGATTTTTCGGGAAGAATTACCTACGGTTTGAGTCACGATAGTAACCCAACCCTCTTCAGGATTATAGTCGCAAATTGTCAATGGGATTCTCTCACCGTGAGTGTCTGTGCGCACGATAACAAACTGACCCGGTTTGGCAGACCGCGCCACACGAGGGGCATCTACTCTCATCTCCGTGATGTTGGGAGCCAGGGTACGCTTTCTTATAATTTTAAACATGATGATTAGGTTATCTTAGAGTCATCTCCCTTAATCTTAAGGGAGGAGATGCAAAAATAGCCTAAAAAACCGACTTTAACAAACGCAGTCTCCTTTTCCAAAAAATCAAGGGAGGCCACCTCATCTATTTTTTATAATAATTCCAAAAATAATTAGCTTATTAAATAAATAAAATTGGAATTTTGCAATTATTTCTAAACTAATTAATAAAATCTATTGACAGATGTTTTAAATTTTAATAAGTTTGCGTTCATAGACAGAAGTGCAGAAGTTCTGTTACTAACCAATAATCTTCAAAATTATGAAAAAAATTCTACTTTTAATTTTCGTAGTGTTTATGTCGTTTCCGACCTTTGCAGGTAGAATCTACGCAGAGTGGTTTGAATACACTTATGAAGGGCAGAACCTTACCTACACTATAAATAACTACGAAGAACGAACTGTAACTGTTAACTCCGGAGGAGAATGGGATGGAATCTACGCAGAGAGGTTTGATTACACCTATGAAGGGCAGACGCTTACCTACACTATAAATAACTACGAAAAACGAACTGTAACTGTTAACTCCGGAGGAGTATGGGATGGAATAATCGTATCAGGAAATGTCTCAGGAGACTTGATAATACCCTCTGTTGTAAAATACGAAGACATAGAATTTACCGTAACAGAAATCGGTAAGTATGCTTTTCTAAATTGCAAAAACCTTACATCTGTTAAAATTCCTGATTCAATTACTTCAATAGAATTTTGTGCTTTTGATGGTTGCAGCAGTCTGACTTCGGTGACAATCTCCAGATTTGTCAATAAAATCGAACTATATGCCTTCAATGGTTGCCATAGTATGCAATCTATAATCGTTTCTGAAGATAATGAGAATTATGAAGATATTGACGGTGTATTGTATAATAAAGATATCAGTGAACTTATTCAGTGTCCCGGAGGTAAGGCATCAATATCTATTCCCAATACAGTCACATCAATCGGACAATCAGGATTCAGCGGTTGCTGTAGTCTGACTTCAGTGACAATTCCCGAATTCGTCAAAAAAATCGGTCATTATGCTTTTACAGATTGTATTAGGATGCGATCAATCATAGTATCTGAAGGTAATGAAAATTATGCGGATGTTGAAGGAGTATTGTATAATAAGGAAATTAGTGAACTTATTCAGTGTCCCGGTGGTAAGACCTCAGTAATCATTCCCAATTCTGTCACATCAATCGGTCCGGAGGCGTTCTATGGTTGCAGTAGTCTGTCTTCAGTAACCATTTCCAATTCGGTTGCATCAATCGGTTCGAATGCGTTCGAGGGTTGCAGTAGTCTGACCTCAGTAACCATCCCCAATTCCGTTACATCTTTAGGAATAGGTGCGTTTTATGATTGCAGTAGTCTGACCTCAGTAACCATTCCCAATTCTGTTACATCAATCGGGGCTAATACTTTTAATGGTTGCTCTAGTTTGATTTCTGTTACCATTCCCAACTCTGTCACTTTCATCGGAAGTCGTGCTTTCTCTGGTTGTAGTAGTCTGACCTCAGTAACCATTCCCAATTCCGTTACAAAAATCGCTATGTATGCATTCTATGGTTGCAGCAGTTTGGCTAAAGTGAATATCCCTAATTCAATTACTTCAATCGAGTATGGAACTTTTAGATACTGCAGCGGTCTGATTTCAGTTAATATTCCTAATTCTGTCACTTCCATCGATGTGAAGTCTTTCTACGGTTGTAGTGCACTGACATCGGTGGCTATTCCCGAATCAGTCACTTATATTTACGATAATGCTTTCGAGGGTTGTGATGGGCTGAAAAAATGTGCATATCCCAGTAATTTGAAAAATCCATTTGTAAATGTGGCCTCGATAGTATATAACCCCCTCTCGGCTAAGACGGTCGACGGATATGTGTTTAATTCTGATAAAACAGAGGTTTTATTTGCGCCTTACGATGCTGATGGGAATTATACTATTCCGGAAGGTGTTATAAAAATCGGGGTAGATGCCTACAGTTATTCCGACAATATGACTTCTATTGTAATTCCGGATAATGTCACAACAATATGTAACGGCGCTTTTAAACATTGTTCCCGACTTCAGGATATAACGTTACCAAAGTCTCTCTCATCGATGCAAGGATGGGTTTTTGAGAAATCAAGCGCAATAAAAAATGTAGTGTACAGGGGTGAAACAGCCGCAGAAGCCCCTTCAAATACATTCGACAGATCGGTTTATGAAAACGCTACGCTCTATGTCCCTGAGGGGAAAGTGACGCTGTTTCAGACAGTTTCACCCTGGGAGAATTTCTTCAAAATCACTGATAAAAAGTATGGCGATGGAGTAGAAGATATTTATCAGAATAATAATGAAATAGATTATTCAGCTCCTTGCAGGGTCTACAATCTCGGAGGGGTGTTTGTTTCTGACACAATCAACGGTTTAACCCCCGGCATCTACATCGTGCATCAGGGTTCAACAGTTAAGAAAATAGCTATTTATTAAGACAAATAAAACGTCTATTAATCTTAAGGGGGCTGAGTTCAAATAATGTCGAACTCAGCCTTCTTATTAAGAACCGTGGCAGGTATGGGCATAAAATAAAAAAAGGGGTGGTGAAAATGGTTGAAAATGGGAGGTTTGAATATAAATAATGGGAATTTTTTATTATTTTTGCAAAATCCTATCCTCATAAAGGGACACCGTGCCCTTGTCAAGACAAAGAAAAGTGGTGTCCATGTGGGATTAAAAACGAAAAATATTATGAATCTCTTTGACCAGATAAGTGAAGATATCAAGAAAGCGATGCTTGCGCGCGAGAAGGTGCGCCTGGAAGCATTGCGCGGGATAAAGAAAGAATTTCTCGAAGCCAAGACAGCTAAAGGAGCAGGAGGCGAGCTTAGTGATGAAGCAGCCCTGAAGATTCTGACCAAGATGGTTAAGCAGCGCAAGGAGAGCGCCAGAATCTATTCAGAGAACTCCCGTCCGGAGCTTGCGGAAAACGAGCTTGCTGAGGCAGCCGTAATTGAGGAATATCTACCCAAGCAGCTCACAGCGGAGGAATTGGAGAAAGAGTTGCGCGCGATAATCGCCGAGACCGGAGCTGAGAATGCATCTCAAATGGGAAAGGTGATGGGACTTGCTACCAAGCGACTTGCCGGGCGAGCTGAGGGTCGAGAAATCTCTGCCAAGGTAAAAGAACTGCTAAGTTGAATCTTCGCCAAACGATTGTAATATCATGTTGACACTTCAGACCATAAAGGCAGACCCTGAGTTTGTCATCAGCCGGCTTGCCGTCAAGGGATTCGACGGGAGAGCCGTAATCACGGAAATTCTTGAGATTGACGCTGAGCGCCGACGACTTCAGCAACGTTGTGACTCCGATGCCTCAGAGCTGAAAAAATTAGCTGCATCCATCGGAGCCCATCTCAAAAAGGGGGAGAAAGAGGAAGCTGACGCAGCTAAAAATCGCGTTGCGGAACTCAAAGGAGCTACAAAAGGTCTTCAGGACCGATTGGCGGAATGTGAGCATAAAATGACTGAATTGCTCCTGACAGTTCCCAATCTTCCATGTGCAGAGGTGCCGGAGGGGTTGACAGCCGCCGACAACATAGTTGAAATCACCGGAGGTAAGATGCCTGAGCTTCCGGCAGGTTCCCTTCCTCATTGGGAACTGGCTCAAAAATATAATCTGATAGACTTCGAGCTGGGAGTGAAAGTGACAGGAGCGGGTTTCCCCTTCTATATCGGGAAAGGTGCCCGACTGCAGCGCGCATTGATTCAGTTCTTCCTTGACGAGGCCACCCAAGCGGGATATACAGAGGTAGAGCCCCCGTTCGTAGTAAATGCCGCTTCAGGATATGGCACCGGTCAGCTCCCCGACAAAGAGGGGCAGATGTATCACGTCACTGTTGACGATCTTTACCTGATACCCACCGCCGAGGTCCCGGTCACCAACATGTATCGCGACGAGATACTGCCCGGCGACACATTGCCCCGGAAGAATTGCGCTTATTCACCCTGTTGGCGTCGAGAAGCCGGCAGTTACGGCAAGGATGTTCGCGGACTTAATCGTCTGCATCAATTTGATAAGGTAGAGATAGTGCGTATCGAGAAGCCCGAAAACTCCTATGCAGCCCTCGAAGAGATGAAAGACCATGTCCGTTCATTGCTTGAAAAGTTAGGACTTCCCTGGCATATTCTGCGTCTTTGCGGAGGGGACATGTCCTTCACCTCAGCCATAACTTTCGATTTTGAAGTGTGGAGTGGGGCACAGCAACGTTGGCTTGAAGTATCCTCCGTCAGCAATTTCGAGACTTATCAGGCCAACAGGTTAAAATGTCGGTATCGTGATTCCGATAAGAAGATTCACCTTTGTCACACCCTTAACGGGTCAGCACTGGCGTTGCCGCGCATAATGGCAGCCCTTCTTGAAAACAATCAGACCCCGCAGGGCATTATAATACCGGAGTGTCTGCGTAAATACACCGGCTTCGATATTATAGACTGAACTAATAATCCCCGGACTCTCATTGCCTTTCAGCGGTAGTTGACATAGTTAGGGTCCGAAAAAAATTCTACAGAGTGAGCTATATCAGTAAAGAAGAGAAGAAAATCCCCATTAATGATCCGTCGGGGAAATGGTCAGACCTAACACTTCTTCCCGAATGGGGGGAGAAATTCTATGATGTCTATACCATACGCAAACATGGTAAATGGGTAATGCTCAAAGCGCTTAAAAAAGAGTATGCCGACAAACCGGAGTATCAGGCCATGCTTGAGAAAGAGTTTGATACGCGTTACAATCTTGCTCATCCCAATATTGTAATGGTCAACGATCTGGAGAATATACCCGGTGTAGGAATGGCAATCATTACCGATGACGTGTACGGGTATTCCCTTCGGCGGCTGATAGAGGAAAAGCGTCTCACTCCCAAGATCGTCCACCGGTTGGAGACACAGCTCCTTGATGCCATGGAATATATTCAGGAGAATCATCTCATACACAATTCCATTACTCCCGAGACCATCATCTTTACGGAATATACAGAAAATCTTAAGCTGATAGATGTAGGGTACGACCAGACCTCATCACTCTCAGAGCAAGATACAGCGCGAGACATCAAGAGTTACGGGAAGGTACTCTCCGAGGTTTTGGATCATCTCCCCGCCTCATTGCCCCGACTGCGGAAGATAGCAAACAAGTGTCTGGATACACAAAAGCCCTTTACCAATATTCAAGAGATAAAACTCGCGGTAGAGCGACGCAGTTCCTCCATGATTTATGTGATACTCTGTACGTTCATAGTCATCATGGTAATCCTCCTGATAATCCTTAACTATCTGGGTAAATGAGTTCCAAGGTAATAGTAAGAGAGATAGAACCCACAAAGAGGAATCTGAAGGCCTTCACGCAATTTCAGATTGACCTTTACAACGGGAACGAGTATTATGTACCCCCGTTGGTTATTGATGATGTATCCACACTTAATCCCGAATCGAATCCTGCATTCGATTTCTGCGAAGAAATCCTGTTTATGGCCTATCGCGATGGGAAACCGGTAGGACGCATAGCCGGGATAATCAATAATCAGGTAAATGAAGCTACCGGTGAGAAGAATGCACGCTTCGGATTTATCGATTTCATAGATGATGAAGAGGTATCCTCAGCCCTGCTCAGAGCAGTAGAGGAATGGGCACTCTCCAAAGGGATGAAGAAAGTCATCGGACCACTGGGATTCACCGACCTTGACCATGAAGGGATGCTTGTGGAAGGGTTTGACGAGCTTTCCACCATGGCTACTATCTATAATTACCCTTATTACCCTGCGCATCTCGAAAAAGCCGGTTACACCAAGGAATCCGACTGGATAGAATTTCTGATGGAAGTTCCCGATGAGATTCCGGAGAAATATAATCGGATAGCGGATATAGTCAAGAAGAAATATGATTTGCGTATATTAAAATACACAAGTCGTAAACGTATAAAGGAAGAGTATGGTCAGGCATTATTTCATCTCATCAATGATGCTTATAAAGACCTTTACCAATATTCGATGCTCACCGACCGCCAGATAGAACATTATATAGATGAATATCTCAACTTGCTCAATCTTGATCTTGTCACACTGGTGGTAGACAAAGAAAACAAGCTTCAGGGTGTAGGAATTTCGATGCCCTCCATGAGTCGGGCCCTTCAGAAATCGAAGGGTAAATTCTTCCCCTTCGGATGGTATCATCTGCTGAAGGGATTGAAAGGTAAGAATGACAGGGTAGACCTTATGCTTGTTGCTGTGCGCCCGGAGTATCAGAATAAAGGGATTAATGCTTTAATGTTTCAGGATTTGATTCCGCAATATCAGAAATACGGATATAAATATGCAGAATCTAATCCCGAGTTAGAGAGCAATGCGAAGGTTCAGAGTCAATGGGGATATTTCACACATCGTCAACATCGTCGCCGTCGGTCGTATAAAAAAGAGCTTTCTAAATGACGAAAAGCGGAGCTGAAAGTATTAACCCCTACGGAGGGGAGGGGCCGAAAGAGAAAGAGGTAGAGCAGATGTTTGATTCCATAGCGCCTGCCTACGATTTTATGAACAGTGCCATGTCTTTCGGTCTTCACCGTCGCTGGCGCGACAAAGCCCTTCAGATGTGTTTCTCCGAACCCGTTATAGCTTCTGCAATAGCAGAAGGGAAAGAACTGGAGATTCTGGATGTGGCAACGGGCACGGGAGATGTAGCTTTCAGGCTCGCCGAACTCCTGCCCGGAGCACATATCACCGGGATTGACCTGTCGGAAGGTATGTTGAACATAGCCCGCCGCAAACGCCGGGAAAGCCCTCCGGCTCTCTCCTCCCGACTCACTTTCGAAGTCGGGGATTGCCTTAATTTAACCTTCCCCGATAATACTTTCGACTTGCTCACCGTAGCATACGGTGTAAGAAATTTCTCGGCCCTTCTTCAGGGACTTCGCGAGATGTATAGAGTAGTCAAGGAGGGAGGTGTGGTATGTATAATAGAACTTTCCCGACCCGAGTCTCTCATACCGCGTCTCGGTTATGATCTTTATTCACGTCTTCTGATACCCATGGTGGGAAGAATGGTGAGTGGGGATAAAAGCGCTTATACATATCTACCCAAGAGTATAGCAGCCGCTCCCCAGCGGTCACGGATGGCTATGGTGATGAAGGAAGCCGGATTTCGTGATTGTCATTACAAATCCCTTACGTTAGGGACAGTGACCATCTATATAGCACTAAAATGAAACGTTCGGAATTTGAAATAATGGCGCCCGTAGGTAGTTGGGAGTCGCTGGCAGCGGCTCTCGATGCCGGTACAGATGCAATTTATTTCGGCATTGGCGGGCTTAATATGCGCTCTCGCTCAAGTGCCAATTTCACTCTTGATGATATGGAGGCGATAGTGGCACAATGTGAAGAGAGGAATGTAAAAACCTATCTCACCGTCAACACCGTCCTCTATGACGGTGATTTGGAGAGAATGCGCGAAATAATTGACCGTGCATACGCTGCAGGCATTTCAGCCATTATAGCAGCTGATATGGCAGCAATTCTCTATGCACGTTCTATCGGACAGGAGGTGCATATCTCAACTCAGGTCAACATCACTAACATTGAAGCGGTAAAATTCTATGCACAATTTGCCGATGTGATGGTATTGGCACGCGAATTAACCCTGGATAGGGTGGCTGCTATAAGCAGAGAAATAGCCCGGCAGAATATCTGCGGACCTAATGGAAAACTTGTACGTCTGGAGATGTTCTGTCACGGAGCCTTGTGCATGGCAGTGAGTGGAAAATGCTATTTAAGTCTGCATAAACTCAATTCAAGTGCCAACCGGGGGGCATGCAACCAGATATGCCGACGCTCATACACCGTTCGCGATCGAGAAACGGGAGAGGAACTGGATGTGGAGAACCAATATATAATGTCACCGAAAGATTTGAAGACCATTCATTTCCTCAACAAGATGGTTGATGCCGGAGTGACAGTCTTCAAAATTGAAGGTAGGGCTCGCGGTCCTGAATATGTGGCGGAAGCCGTGAATTGCTATTCAGAAGCACTTCAAGCCATCTGCGACCACCGTTTCACAGATGAGCGTATAGAGGATTGGAATAAACGCCTGGAGAAAATTTTCAACCGGGGATTCTGGGATGGATATTATCTTGGTCAACGACTGGGTGAATGGAGTTCCCATTATGGTTCATCTGCCACACGGGTGAAGGAATATGTTGCAAAAGTCACTAAATATTTCTCACGCCTTGGAGTAGGAGAATTTATGATGGAAAGTGGGGAACTGAATGTAGGAGACGAAGTGATAATCACCGGTCCCACCACCGGCGCATTGATATTTAAAGTAGAGCAATTGCGCTATGATTTGGAACCGGTGCCCATGGTAAAGAAAGGTAAACTCTTCTCAATGCCGGTGCCACAGAAAGTGCGCCCCTCCGATCGTCTGTATCTCTGGAAGGTGGTGAATAAGGATGCCGGAACCGGCATGAAAGCAATCAATAGTTCTGAAATCTCTGGTTTATAATATATTATAAATATAAGGCCATAAAGATTTCAAGGATATAAATTAACAAAAGAAGAAATAAGAAAAAGATATGGCATTAAAATGTGGAATAGTCGGACTCCCTAATGTAGGGAAATCCACCCTTTTCAATTGTTTGAGCAATGCTAAGGCACAGTCAGCCAATTTTCCGTTTTGCACAATAGAGCCGAATGTAGGAGTGATTACCGTTCCGGATGAGCGTTTGAATAAGCTCGTTGAGATGTGCAATCCCCGGTCGGTAGTTCCGGCCACAGTCGAGATTGTGGACATAGCCGGATTAGTGAAAGGGGCCTCCAAGGGTGAAGGTCTGGGGAATAAATTCCTTGCCAATATAAGGGAGACCGATGCAATTTTGCATGTGTTGCGCTGTTTTGATGATGATAACATTACACATGTCGACACCACGGTTGATCCGGTCCGGGATATGGAGGTCATCAACTACGAACTTCAGCTTAAGGATTTGGAAACGGTAGAGACACGTCTTGCCAAGACATTGAAGGCAGCCCAAACCGGAGGAGATAAGACCGCTCGGTTGCAGGCCGATGTTCTCCAGGCATACAAAGAGGCATTGGAGAAAGGGAAACCGGCACGTTCCGTGAAGTTTGAAACCAAGGATGAGCAGAAGTTTGCCCGTGAACTCTTCCTGCTTACCAATAAGCCGGTTCTTTATGTCTGCAATGTTGATGATGACTCTGCGGCCGAGGGCAATGCATACGTAGAAAGGGTGCGCGAAGCTATTAAGGATGAGGATGCATCATTGATGATTGTGGCTGCCAAGACGGAGAGTGAGATAGCTGAACTTGACACCTATGAAGAACGTCAGGAATTTTTGGAATCTATAGGTTTGCAGGAATCGGGAGTGTCACGACTGATACGTGCCGCCTATTCCCTTCTTGATCTTCAGACCTACTTCACAGCCGGAGCTGATGAGGTGCGCGCATGGACCTTCTTGCGAGGCACAAAGGCGCCTCAGGCAGCCGGTATCATCCATACTGATTTTGAGAAAGGTTTTATTCGGGCAGAGGTGATAAAATATGATGATTTTGTTACGCTCGGTTCAGAAACAGCGGTAAAAGAGGCTGGAAAGATGGCGGTAGAGGGTAAGGATTATGTAGTGCAGGATGGTGATATAATGCACTTCCGCTTTAACGTTTAGGGAGTAAACGGAATGTTTTGCGATGGTGAGGTGTGATGCCGAACCGGGCTATGGCACGTCGATGGGCTGCGGTTGGGTAGCCCATATTTTTTTCCCAGCCATAATCGGAAAAATCATCCGCTAAGCGCATCATGAGTTCATCGCGGTGTGTCTTAGCCAGAACCGATGCCGCCGCAATCGACATATATTTACCATCTCCTTTGATTACCGTGGTGTGCGGAGTAGCCATTATTTCCCCCGGCGAAACATACGATTTAAACTTATTTCCGTCAACCAGGATATGTTCGGGACGCAGGCTCAAGCCGTCAAGCGCTCTGTGCATACCGATGATTGAGGCATTGAGAATATTTATTTTGTCAATCTCTTCGGCACTCACCATCACCACACACCATGCCAATGCCTCCCTTTCGATGATGGGACGCAATGCTTCACGTTGATGCTGAGTGAGTTGTTTGGAATCGTTCAATCCCTCAAGTGAAAAATCAGGAGGAAGGATTACAGCTGCGCAACTTACCGGACCGCACAGACAACCTCTGCCGGCTTCATCGCAGCCGGCTTCAATCACTCCCGGGTGCATATACGGACTTAACATGAATTATGAATTAGAAGTCAGAAATCGCGGGATATAATATATTCGAAAATCTCACGGAACGAGTCTTTCCATTCAGAATCGGGATATTCAGCGATGATACCTTCCCCCCTCTGCTGCATCTCCCTCATGGTTTGGAAAGCATATTCTATACCGCCATTTCTTTTGGCAAATTCAATCAGGGTTTGTATATCTTCTTCCGTGAGGTCACCGTGGATTATAAGTTCCTTCATTTTCTCACTTTCGGATTCCGGGGCCACTCTGAAGGCATAAAGCAGAGGTAGAGTCATCTTCCCTTCGCGTAAATCGTTTCCTGTGGGTTTCCCAATCTTTTCAGCGTCGAAATAATCGAAGATATCATCTTTAATCTGGAAGCAAAGACCGAGCAGGCATGCATACTCCTCCATCGGCTTAATACGCTCCGGGGAAGTCCCGACTGCCACTGCTCCCATCCGCACACAATTCATAAATAGAGAAGCCGTCTTTTTCCTAATGGCAGAAAAATAACTTTCCTCATCGAAATGGTGGTCGCGGGCATTACATATCTGGTCCACTTCACCGAGAGAAAGTTCCTGTCCAAGAGCCGAAAGAGCTGAAATGATGCTGAGATGTCCGGTGCGGATACCGGCAGCAAGAGCGTTTGATACGAAGAAGTCACCTACCAAAACCGCGATATGATTTCCCCACACGGCATTTACTGTAGGATTTCCGCGGCGTAAATCTGTTTCGTCTACAATATCGTCATGGATAAGAGATGCATTATGAAGCATTTCCAACGCCGCTCCGGCATGAAGCACTTCAGCGTTGACCTCACCGAAAAATTTGGCAGAGAGGATAACCAGGAGAGGGCGAATCTGCTTACCCTTGGTGCGCAAATAGTTGACCACTACTTCATTCATCAAAGCATTGGATGTAGCCAAAGATTCCCTGATAATTTGGTTCATTTCATCCAAGGGAGCCTTAAGACGTTGGCGTATATTGGCTAAACTATTCATCAGTGTTTTCTATTTACGGAGTACCTCCTGGGAATTTTCCCACAAAATTAAGCAAAATTTTAGTAAACATTCATACTCATACCGAATATAATTGTTATTTTTGAGGAAAATTCATCTCCCCATCTGGAATATAAAATAGTTATGGAAGGAAAACGTCTCTTTTTACTTGATGCTTACGCTCTGATATTCCGGGCGTATTACGCACTGATAAAAGTGCCTCGCCTGACTCGCGATGGATTCAATACTTCTGCCATTTTCGGGTTTGTAAATACGCTTGAAGAGGTGCTTCGTAAGGAGTCCCCGACACATATTGCTGTTTGTTTTGACCCCCAAGGACCAACTTTCCGTTCTCAGGCTTTCGAAGATTATAAAGGGGAGAGAGCTGCAACCCCGGAGGATATAAAACTCTCTGTGCCAATTATCAAAGAGATTATTCGCGCTTACAATATTCCGGTGGTGGAGGCGGAAGGATTTGAAGCTGATGATGTTATCGGCACACTTGCCCGTCAAGCGGAGAAGGAGGGCTTCACTACATATATGATGACACCGGACAAGGATTTCGGTCAACTCGTCAGCCCTTCGATTCTTCAATACAAACCTGCCTACCGCGGTCAGGATTTTGAAATCCGCGGCGAGGAGGAGGTGAAAATGCGTTACGGACTGGCTTCCACATCACAGGTTGTCGACCTTCTGGCACTGATGGGTGACAAAATCGACAATATCCCGGGATGTCCCGGGGTCGGTGAAAAGACAGCGATTAAACTTATAGCAGATTTCGGTTCTGTAGAAAATATTATAAATTCCACTGACCAGCTCAAGGGTGCGCTTAAAAAGAAAATTGAAGAGAATAAGGAACAGATTCTTTTCTCTAAATTCCTTGCTACTATCCGCACAGATGTACCCCTGGATATTTCCCCCCGGGATCTGATGCTTAAAGCTCCGGATAAAAGTAAATTATTTGCCATATTTGATTCCCTTGAGTTTAAGTCGCTCGCAGAGAGGGTGCGTCGTCGTCTGGATAAACCTTCCCTATCACCTGCCGATGTAAAAAAATCTCAACCATCCCTCTTCGATTTTGAGGAGGATAACGGTATCTCCTCTCAGCCTGAAAGTCCTGGTGGCTCCAATATTCAAACCCTGAAGAAATCCCTTAAAGATATCCCGCATGATTTCAGAATCGTGGATAATGAGGAGAGCCTTAACTGCATGAACCAGACACTTCTCGGGGTTAAAGAATGTGGCATATCCACCCTGGCTCATGGCGAGAACGATATGTCGAAGCAATACATAGCCTTTGCCATTGCCATTCATGATGGTAAAGGATGGCTCATTCCCGCCGGCTATAAAGAGGGTGTAGCCGCACTTATGGATATTATGGCGCGTCCGGATATACAGAAGGTCACTTCTCAAGCCAAAGAAGATATGGTTATGGCGTGTTCATTCGATTCATCATTATCACCCGATAATGTGTTGTCAAATTTTTTCGATATCTCCTTAGCTCACTATCTGCTGGAACCAGACATGCGGCATAATCCGGCACCGCTGGCACTCGCATCACTCGGATATGAGATGCTCCCTCCGGTAGCGCTTCCCAAAAAATTGAGAGTATTTCCCACCCCGGAGGAGGTAAGGGATATTCTCTGCGAGGAGGCTCTCACTATCCTGCGTTTGAAAGAGCCACTTGAAAAGGAGGTAAAGCGCCATGAGCAATGGGAACTGCTGACTGAGCTGGAGTTTCCACTGAGTAGAGTGCTCGCTAAAATGGAGATTACAGGGGTGCGCATAGACGAGAATGCACTGAATGAAGCGGCTGTGGAAATGGAGAAAAAAATCCGGGAAATTGAAAAAGATATTTTCCAACTTGCCGGTGAGGAATTTAATGTGGGGAGTCCGGCAAAAGTCGGGGAGATACTTTTTGATAAACTCAGGCTTGATGAGAAAGCAAAAAAGACCAAGACAGGGCAATACTCCACAAGTGAGATGCAACTTGAAAAAATAGCTCACAAGAATCCGATAGTAGGTAAAATTCTGGAATTCCGCAGACTGCGCAAACTTCTCAACACTTATCTGACAGCTCTTCCGGAAGCAGTGAATCCTGCTACGGGGAAAGTTCACACCAATTATAATCAGACTGTAACAGCTACGGGTCGCATCTCCTCATCCAACCCTAATCTACAGAATATTCCGGTGCGCGAAGAGGTTGGGCGAGAAATAAGGCGTGCGTTTATACCCTCCCCTGGAAACCTTTTTCTTTCAGCGGATTATTCACAGATAGAACTCCGTCTGGTTGCCGACCTTGCCAATGACTCCACCATGCTGGATGCCTTCAATAATGAAGCTGACATTCATGCTATAACCGCCGCCAGGATTTATCATAAAAATCCTGAGGATGTCACCGCCGATGAACGGCGGCATGCAAAAACCGCAAATTTCGGAATTTTATATGGAATTACGGCTTTTGGTCTCGCCTCACGTTTAGGTATCCCTCGGGCAGATGCTAAGGCATTAATCGACAACTATTTCCTTACGTTCCCAACTATAAGGAAATATATGTCAGACTCAGTAGAAGAAGCACGTGAGAAGGGATATGCACAGACACGTCGCGGTCGACGGCGCAGGTTGCCGGATATCAATAGCCGGAACCCGGTAGTGAGAGGTTTTGCAGAGCGAAATGCCATAAATGCACCTATTCAGGGTTCGGCAGCCGATATAATCAAACAGGCAATGATCGATATTGACCGTGAGATGACTCAACGTGGGTTGAAATCGAAAATGATTATGCAGGTTCATGATGAATTGAACTTTGACGTTGTCCCGGAAGAACTGCCACAAATGCAGGAGCTTGTGGAACGCTTGATGGAAGGTGCTTACAAGGGACGTGTGCGTCTCACCGCCTCGTCGGGAGTCGCTACTAACTGGCTTGATGCGCATTAATCCTATAACGAAAAAATTAGAAATGGAAAAGATAGCAAGTTTCACCATTGATCACACCCGTCTTGAACCGGGTATATATCTTTCCCGAACGGACCGTACCCCTTCGGGTGATGTAGTCAGTACCTACGATATCCGTATGACGCGTCCAAATCGGGAGGAGTCACTTTCTCCCCGGGCGCTCCATGCCATGGAGCATCTGGCGGCTACCTACCTTCGCAATCACCCGCTGTGGAGTGAAAGAATCATTTATTGGGGTCCGATGGGGTGTTGCACGGGAAATTATCTTCTGCTAAGCGGAGAGTATAAACCTGAAGAACTTCTACCCCTTATTCGTGAAACTATGGAATTCGTCAGGGACTTTGAGGGGGAAATCCCCGGTGCCACCCCTCGTGATTGTGGCAACTGGTCGTTTATGGATCTGGAAGCAGCGAAAAGAGCCGCTGAAAAATACCTTGATGAAACTCTTTACAATCCCCGTCCCGAGAATCTAAAATATCCTGACTAAGTTTCCTCTCTCGATTTAAAACCTATAATTGAAATGGCTAAAGATCAGACTGTATTATTTCATTCCACCATATTCGGACCCATAAAAAGCCGCCGCCTGGGTGTCTCTTTAGGTGTTAACCTTATGCCTGATGACGGTAAAGTATGTTCTTTTGATTGTCTCTATTGTGAGGCGGGATTTAATTCACAAGGTACCGGCACCACCGGTCTTCCTGCAACAGAGGCTGTGGAAAAATCATTGCGCGCCAAACTTTCAGATATGCATGCCAAGGGGGAACCCCTCGATGTCATCACCTTTTCGGGGAATGGCGAGCCTACCCTTCATCCTCATTTTGAGGAAATTATAGATACCGTAATCAGACTGCGGGATGAATATTATCCTGAAGCAAAGGTGTCCGTACTTACCAACTCCACCCGTATTTTTGACCCCTCGGTGGCTCGTGCGCTGAAACGTGTGGATAATAATATACTCAAACTTGATTCAGCTATAGAGAAGACTATGCAGCTGATTGACCGTCCTGTATCTTCAGATTTTACAGTTGCAAAGGTTGTCGACTCCCTCAGGCAATTCTCAGGCACGGGTATCATTCAAACCATGATATTAAGAGGTGAGCATGAGGGGAACCCTGTTGATAATACCACAGAAGAGGAGATAGCAGCCTTAATTGAAGCTTATAAAGCAATCAAGCCGCGAGAAGTGATGATTTATAGTCTTGACCGCTCTACACCTGAGGAGAAGTTGAAGAAAGTAGAGCGCGATGAATTGGAACTGATTGCCGACCGTATCCGTAAGGAGGGGATTAAGGTACAGGTTAATTAATGAGTTGTATGAGTCAAATAATATTTCCTGCACCCTTAAAAAGTGGTGATAGGATAACAATCATAGCTCCGGCAACGAAGGTAAAGAAAGAATATGTAGATGGAGCGGCCGCAGCTTTAAGGGAGGAGGGATTTGAAGTAAAGGTCTCACCTTTCGCCACCGGATTCGAATCCGGTTCATTTACATCCACCCTGGAGCGACGCCTGAGCGATTTGCGCGGGGCAATTGCCGATCCCTCCGTGCGTGCTATTTTCTGTGCCCGCGGCGGTTATGGTTGCCAACAACTTCTCCCATATCTAAAGATTGAAGATGTTCGGCGAAATCCAAAATGGATTGTCGGTTTTTCTGACATTTCGGCTCTCCACGCGTTATGGCTGACATCCGGTGTTGCCTCAATTCACGGTCCGATGGGAAAGCATTTCACCCTCCGTCCGGATAATTACACCAGGGCTCTTATAAAGATATTAAAGGGTGAAGGTGAGGAGGAGATAATCGTGAAGTCTCACCCCCTCAATCGTCCCGGAGAGGGGACGGGCAGATTGTTTGGAGGTAATCTGGCAGTGCTCAATGGTTTGGCAGCTACCCCCTTCGATATTCTCTCTCCGGCATTTGCAGAGACCGGCATCCTGTTTATTGAAGATATAGGAGAGAATATTTATGAGATAGATAGAATACTGACCCGGCTCGCCATGGCGGGGACACTCAATAAAATCTCAGGATTACTCGTTGGGGAATTCACAGATTATCACGAAGACCTGAATTACAGGGATATGGAGGAGATGATATCCCGTCGTTTAGATGATTTAAGAGCTGTTTACGGATTTGATTTCCCAATGATTTTCAATATCCCCTTGGGTCACGGTGAGGAAAATCATCCTTTTGTTGAAGGGGGGATGGTTAAAATAATCTCATCGAAAGATGGAGATTCTCAAATTATACCACTCTAAATAAGCACCATAATGAGCGAAATAACACTTAAAGAGGCACAAGCTCTCACTGACCGTTGGATTCAGGAAATTGGAGGGGGATACTTTTCGGAACTTACCAATATGGTATTGCTCACAGAGGAAGTGGGAGAATTGGCACGAGTGATTGCCAGGGTCTACGGGGAACAGAAGGCAAAAGCCGGCGACCTGGATAAATCACTTGCAGAGGAGTTGGCGGATGTGATGTGGGTTGTGATATGTCTTGCCAATCAGACCGGGATAGATTTGACAGAAGCATTCGAAGCTACCCTCCACAAAAAATATTCACGCGACAGGAATCGCTTCAAAAAAGCACTCTCCCAAGAAATTTAATAAGAATTTCAGCTATTTGACCATTTTTTGATACGTTTCTCTATCTCTGATTTGGGTAAACGAACATTTATATTGATGAGTTCCCTGAGTTTTTGAGCAGCAATTCCGGCATCAATAATACTTTGGGATACAAGTTCGTCAAATATGAAAAGAACGCCTCTTACTTCTACATTACCGCTTTCCGCATATTTGCGCAGTCGCTTATCTCCCGTCAATATCGTAGCGGAGTGCTTTCTGGCATAATAACAAACGGCACAATCCGTCACCGATAAATTACCGGGTACCATTGAATGTTCCGCTATTATCTCGCCTAATTCTTCCGAGTCAAAACTCTCTACACTTATTTTGCCATCTGCCACCAGTAAGGCTATAGATTCAGCCTGAGTCGAATCTTTGATCTCATCTATCACAAAATCAACTGTACGCCAATCGTATGGCAAATCACATAATGTAGGTAGAATTGTAAATTTACCTTACCCGATCCCATCCGAGTCGGGTAAATTTTTGCATTGTTTAGATCAGGTATTTAATGTTTGTTACCCTATTGATATTCAAGAAGTACAGAGGTAGATTGCGTAACCGAGAATTAATAAAGAACCAACAAAAGAACAGAATATGAAAAGAGGTGGTTTTGACCTCTTTTTATACTTGGATATATACCTTGCGGTCAGTTCCAAGGTAAGATGAAGGTGATATGGGTTATCTGCAAAGAGAGTGGCGGAGTCAAAATCATAGCCGGGGGGATAAAGGTCTCAGCGGTTTTGGATGGGTAAAGAATCGCGTTTATACCTCAAAAATGAATGAAAAACGAAAAATTTTTTGTCAAATCTAAAAAAATCTATAACTTTACTCACATAAGCTAATTAACCGTGAGTGTGTGCTTATAAAGTGTACATTCATATAAAAAGATAATTGATATGAAACAAATTTCCCCTAAAAGGATGCTTACCGGAATCCTGCTTCTCACCGGAACCACCATGATGGCTCAGGAAACAGTTGAATTGGTATCCACTCGCCCTATGGAAGGTGCTGTGACCACTACCGGAAGCATCACCCTCAATTTCAACCTTGTCCCCTCAGTGAACAGCTCATGTACTGAAACAGCAAAGTTCTATATCGGCGATAAAGAGGAAAGTTCTGTCAAATCCACTTCCTATTATGTACAGATGGGTACAGAAGGTATGGCAGAAACGGAAGTGACCATATCCTTTACAAAAGCTCCCATAAGGGAAACCGGAGATTATAAAATCACAATACCGGAAGGATTCTTCACCTTTGCCAACGGTACTCTCCAAAACCCGGAGTACGAATTTAATTTCAATATCCCCTCTCCGATGACAATGTATGTATCGCCGTCTCCCGGTTATTATACAGCCGTTCCCAACAATTTTATAATCCAGATTCCGGGGGCCAAAGAGATTAAAATCAATAAGCTCGAAAAAGATTCCGATGGACTCGGAGTTATCTATTTTGATACCCAGGAAGAACTTTACACCCTCGCTGACGAAACACTTGAAGTTTTCAGCGTAGGAAACCGTGTCTTTATCAACGTTCCCCATAATGACTCGTTTACCATGCCATATCTCTATGACTTGAGTTTACCTGTGGGTGCCTTGACGGTAACATTTGAGGACGGAACAGTAAAAGACAGTTCTGCAAAATTATATCGTTATATAATCCCTCGTATCCCCTTCCCGTCAATACTTCCGGAAGAGGGGAAATACACATCAATCAAAGATCTCACCATCTACTTCCCGGAAGAGGATGATATCACGTTTGACCGCTTCTTAGCCACTCCGTCCATCTATAAGACCAATGATGCCGGTGAGGCCACGGAAAGGGTCGCAAGTTTCGATATGGTGACCCCGGCAACCGAGGTTAAAGGTAAGAGAGCCCTTAACTTCAGCTTAAACTCTATTTTCGATGCTCCCGGAAAATATAAGATTAAAATTGGTAGAAGTTCATTTGTGGCCAACGGATATTTTGAATTCGAGGGTGAATTCCAAAAGGGTTCTGCCTGGAACAACTGCGATTATTACTACGACCTGACAATCGTAGAGTCTACTGCCTTAATCCAGACTCCGGAGGGGGATGTGGAAAATAAGGTAAAGGAACTTTCTACAGTGACAATGTATATGCCCAATACAACATTGGACAACGTCAGCATCAATCCGGATGTAAAGAAACCATACATAGCCGATGATTTTGACCGTCAGCTTACCCAATATCAGGTAGAGATAGAACTCTCCTCCTCCCCCCTCTATTCACATTCTCAAGATGCATTCAGACGTGCTGAAGGGGACAAAGAGGGTGTGTGGGTTAATGCCACCATCACTCCGGCCATCACTGCTCCCGGTTATTACACACTCTATATCCCCACAGGATATCTTCAGACTTCTGACGGATCTAAATCTCCAATATATTATCGTGAGTTCCAGGTAGATCCTTCTGTAAGCATGGAGGGTGTAAATCTTAATGACGCACTTGTGAATGTATACTCCATCGAGGGTGTGTGTGTGGCACGTGGCATAAAGAGCACAGCACTCACCGACCTCCCCAAGGGTCTCTATATTGTCAATGGTCGCAAACTCGTCATTAAATAAATATAGTTTACAGACACACAACATAGATATTTCATCAATGGATAAAAAGATGGCTCCGGCAACAAAACCGGAGCCATCTTTTTTATTCAATAAAATTAAATTTACTCTTTATTTTTAAGTATGTCACGTATTTCAGTGAGAAGTTTTTCTTCGGTTGAAGGCTCAGGAGCGGGTTCGGGAGCAGGCTCAGCCTCTTTCTTTCTTAGCTTCATAGCCAGGCGGAGAGCAACGAAAATAGAGATTGCGATGATGAAGAAGTCAACGATGTTCTGGATGAACATACCATAATTAATAGCCACTTCCTCAACAGCAGCAGCTCCATCCACAGCAGTTGTTCCCTCTTTGATTACATATTTAAGGTTTTTATAACCTTCTCCACCTGTGACAAGAGTTATTACCGGCATAATAATATCATTGACAAGCGAGGCGACAATCTTGCCGAAGGCTCCGCCGACGATTACACCGACAGCCATATCAATCACATTACCCTTAAGAGCGAACTCTTTGAAATCAGCTAAAAATTTTCCCATAGCTAAATATTTTTATTAAGTTTAGTTGTTATAGTAATAGTGGTGCGAAAAAACTTCGACCTATTATAGAAACAAATTTTTTAAAATAGAGTTTAAAAAGAACTGAAAATTCTAAAATAAATGCTAAATTTGCAGAAATAGGTTCACCCATCCCCTTTCAGAAAAAGCCTGACGGGCAAAAATACCCTCGGGGAGATATTAATTTAAATTAACTCAAAAGAATAGGTATAATTATTTAACAGAGTAAAATAAGATAATAAAAATGACAAAGATTGGTATCAACGGCTTTGGCCGTATCGGACGCTTCGTGTTCCGCGCCTCTACAAAGAGAGATGACATCGAAGTAGTAGCCATCAATGACCTTCTTCCGGTAGATTACATGGCTTATATGCTTAAATATGACACAATGCATGGACGCTTCGACGGCACAGTTGACTATGATCTCGAAAAGAGCCTTCTGATTGTTAACGGAAAGCCTATTAAGGTCACTGCATGCCGCGATCCTAAAGAGATAGGATGGGGCGAGAGCGGTGCTGAATATGTTGTAGAATCTACAGGTCTCTTCCTGACAAAGGAGAAATCTCAGGGTCACATCGATGCCGGTGCTAAATATGTAGTTATGTCAGCTCCTTCCAAGGATGACACTCCGATGTTCGTTTGCGGTGTAAACCAGGATACTTACGTAAAGGGTACTCAGTTCGTGTCAAACGCTTCCTGTACTACTAACTGTCTTGCTCCTATTGCTAAGGTGCTCAATGACAATTTCGGTATTGTAAATGGTCTTATGACAACTGTTCACTCTACTACTGCTACTCAGAAGACTGTTGACGGTCCTTCTATGAAGG
>CAZDWB010000032.1:0-25540 GCA_964509225.1 uncultured Sangeribacter sp. | reverse complement strand
CTCATTGTGAGTGCTTTAATTATAGAATGTGAGATTTTGTAATCGTTAGTAATTATTTGCCGATGCAGAAGGAGGAGAAGATGGAGGTGAGGAGGGTGTCGGTGGTGATGGCGCCGGTGATGTTGGTCAGGTGATGGATGGCTTCCCTCACGTCCTGGGCTATGAAATCGGCACTTATTCCTCCTTCTATTCCTTCCGCGGCTCGCTTGATGCTTTCTCTCGCTGCTATAAGGGATGCATAATGGCGCGCATTGGTTATGATTATCTCAGTATCCGGAGTAAATTCTGAATTTACTCTTTCTGCCATATATTCCTTCAATTCTTCTACTCCGATATTACCTTTTACCGATATTATCTTTACCTCTTCCCGCGTTTTATTCCGCACCTCTTCAGTCATCTTTTGCATATCTTCTGATTTCAAAAGATCCGATTTTCCTATCACCGGAATTATGGCTGTATCCACTGCTGCCGATTCCTTTATCTTACCATACGTTTCAAGTTGAGATTCCAAGTTTTGACTCGGGTCTATCAACCATAGAGTAATAGCACTTTTACCAATAGCTTTATGCGCAAGTCTTATACCCTCTTTCTCTATTTCATCGTTGGCATCTCTTAAGCCCGCAGTATCAATCATCCTGAACAGAATACCGTTGATTTCAACAGTTTCCTCAATTGTGTCGCGTGTGGTACCCGGAATGGAAGATACTATAGCTCTATCATCCTCCAAAATGTAATTCAACAGAGTCGATTTCCCGGCGTTGGGAACACCTATGATTGCTACCGGCACACCTTCCTTAAACACTTTCCCGGCTCTATAACTGTCAGCAAGCTTACAGATGAAATTATCTATCTCCCCGCAAAGAGCCTTTAAGTTCTCCCTATCAGCAAATTCCACATCCTCTTCCGAGAAATCCAACTCAAGTTCCAAGAGGGAAGCAAATTGTATCATTCGATCGCGCAACACATTGATATGTTCCGAATAAACACCTTTCATCTGCTGCATAGCCAGTTTATGAGCAGCTCGCGAAGATGACGCAATAAGATCACTGATCCCTTCAGCCTGAGCCAGGTCAAGCCGTTTATTCAGAAAAGCCCTCTGAGAGAATTCACCCGGGGCTGCAGGAACAGCACCGGCATGAATTAAAGCATTCATCACCTCTTTCTGAATCCATGATGAAGCATGAATTGAGAATTCGATAATATCCTCACCTGTAAAAGTATTTGGAGCCTTAAATACTGATGCCAGCGCATTATCCAACACACTGCCATCCCTGTCCACAATATCTCCGAGATGTATGGTATGAGAATTACATTCCGACAATCTCCTCCCCCTCCAAATATTGTCCGCGATTTTCAAAGCATCAGCGCCTGAGAGACGGATAATAGACAACGCACCTCGTCCGGGAGGTGTAGCAACAGCAACAATAGTAGTATTCATCGTTTGTTCCATTCTTTAAAAGATGATTGCGACTCAACTGAATTTTCCAATTCATCGGGAAGAGAAGAAAAGAAATCAAATCCTGTAATTTTTTCCACCTCATCTATAGTTGTGACATACTGTTGCATATTCCCGGGCGCAGTCATGTTGGGATAAACAAAAGCAATTCCCCGAGGTTTAGCGATGTAAGGTGCAATCATCACTTTAAAAAAAGCACCGGGCACTCTCACACCATTCTGCCCTATACGTTTTTTATCAGATTTATCATATATCGGACCCGCCACAATCACAATAGCGGAATCACGTTGAGCCCAGACCCTCTCCCGCTTCTCAAGTGTTTGCCAAGCACCTGCATTCAGGGCATGGTCCTGAGGAGTCATGTTAGTCATCGCGAAACAGTCATTCATCGCCTCCTTACTCCATTTTTGATCTGCTGCCGGACACAGATGTCCCCTGTCATAACCCGACCTCTTATAGTCATCCGGGGTAGGACAATTTCTGACCTCTAAATCCTGCCAGAACTGATTTGTTCTACTTTCAATCCCGTCCGTTTCAGAACCGAGCAATTCCCATCCCACCCAATTGGCAGTCTTATTTTCAGGATTGAAAGAAAGAGAGAAGCCGCAATAATCCTTCTCAATCGAAGGTAAATCAGAGGGCAAAACAACTCTCTCCAGAGAATCATAATGCTTCCCGCCGGAATATACCGTAAACTCCTTTTCATTTACATTTTCCTCACTCTTATTCCTAAAATTATCGGCTAACATCAGACCGATACCGCATACAAGAGCAATAATAGAAAGGGTAATAATAAGTTTTTTCATAAAATTATGTCCGCAAACTGAGGATATAAGATAATGATTTTTGCACAAAATTAACGAAAATCCGGCTAAAAATTGTTACATTTGCAAAAATCTTAAAACATTATAAATCTTTCGAGGATCATCCTCAGAGAAGAGATGGTCTGATGCAAGGATAAAAACCAAAAAACTCATGACTGTAGTAGATAGATTTCTAAAATTTGTAAGTTTTGACACTCAGAGCGATGACCTTACAAACATGACACCCTCCACACCCGGTCAGATGGAGTTTGCCCGTTATCTGAAGGGCGAACTTGAAGCAATGGGTCTTGAGGAGATTACACTTGATGACAACGGGTATCTGATGGCTACACTCCCCTCCAACACCGATAAGGAGGTTCCTGTAGTAGGTTTTATTGCACACCTCGACACAGCTCCGGATATGTCAGGGAAACATGTCAATCCCCGTATCGTTGAAAAATACGATGGTAAAGATATCACGCTCAATGCTCAACAGCAAATAGTTTTGAGTCCATCCGAGTTTCCGGAACTCATGAACTATCTCGGTCAAGATTTAATAGTCACCGATGGCACCACACTGCTTGGAGCGGATGACAAAGCCGGCATCGCTGAAATCATCACCGCAGTAGCCTATCTTCAGTCACATCCGGAAATCAAGCATGGCAAAATCCGTATTGCATTCAATCCGGATGAAGAGATCGGTAAGGGAGCTCACAAATTTGATGTCGATCTTTTCGGAGCTGAATTCGCTTACACCATGGATGGTGGTGCCGTAGGAGAACTCGAATACGAAAACTTCAATGCAGCCGGTGCAAAAGTCATCATCAAAGGTAGGAACGTCCATCCCGGCACTGCAAAAAACAAGATGGTAAATTCAATCCGTGTAGCCAATAAATTCATCTCCATGTTGCCAGGAAAAGAGACTCCGGAACATACCGAAGGTTACGAAGGATTCTATCATCTGGTAGGAATAGAAGGGAGTGTAGAGCAGACCACACTTGTCTACATCATCCGCGACCATGACCGTGAGAACTTTGAAAACCGTAAACATGAAATGGAACGCATAGCAGCCAAAATCAATGAAGAATATCCCGACAGCTGCAAAGTAGAGATCTCCGATCAATACTATAACATGCGTGAAAAGATCGAACCGGTTATTCACATCATCCATCTCGCGGAAGAAGCCATGCGCGAAGCCGGACTTGAACCGCAAGTAAAACCTATACGCGGAGGGACAGATGGAGCACAGCTCTCATTTAAAGGTCTCCCCTGCCCCAATATTTTTGCCGGAGGAGAAAACTTCCACGGACGCTATGAATTTGTTCCCATCCCGTCAATGGAAAAAGCCACTGACGTAATAGTAAATATTTGTCGACTTCTTGCAGAAAAATGAGAAATCCGACAATGATAGTCATCACAGGGCCGACTGCCTCCGGGAAGTCGGCCCTTGCCGTTGACATAGCTCAAAGACTTTCCACAGAAATCATTTCTGCCGACAGCCGTCAGATCTATCGCGGAATCCCAATTGTCACAGCCCAACCCACTCCGGATGAGATGGGAGGAATCAAACATCATCTTCTCAATACCCTATCCCTGGAGCAATATTACAGCGCTTCCATGTTTGAGCAAGACGCATTGAGGATCGCTTCAGAACTTTTTAAGAAACATGAGACGATAGTCGTTTGCGGAGGTTCCATGATGTATATTGATGCATTATGCAACGGCATCGATGAATTACCCACCGTTTCCGCTGCACTTCGTCAAAGGCTCGGGGAAGAACACAAAGAGAAAGGGGATGCCTGGTTGCTTGAAGAATTACAACGCCACGACCCCATAATTTGGGAAAAAATCGACCATAAAAATATCAAAAGAGTCTTCCATGCATTGGAAATCTCAATTCAGGCCGGACAACCATATTCCTCCTTACTCGGAAAAAATAAAACCGTCCGTCCCTTCAGGATTATAAAAATCTTTCTTGACCTCGAACGTGAAATCCTGTTCGACCGTATTAACCGCCGCGTAGACAAGATGGTGGAACAAGGTCTTGAACAGGAGATTCGAAATGTAGCCCACCTGAGAGACCTTAATTCCCTTAACACAGTCGGAGTAAAAGAGATGTTCGATTATTTCGACGGTCGCTTCACATTCGGACAAGCCATAGAAAGGATTAAGAAAAATACAAGAGTATACGCAAAAAAACAGACCACGTGGTTTTCACGTGATCCTGATATCTTGAAAGTAAATCCGGAGGAAGCAATTGATAAGATTAACCGACTGCTTTAAGACAAATATCACTGTTTTGTAAACAGAGTATTAAAATTTATAACCTACGGAGAACACCCACGCCTTGTTTCGTCCTCCGAGTTTGGAAGGTTTCCAGACATCAAGAGCACCGGCGAGATAATGTACACCCAGATCGTAGTGTTGAAGAATGGTTAGCCCAGTTCCAAATTTGAAACCGAAGTCGAAAGCCTTGGTTTTAGCCGCTTCCCATTGACCGGGATTCGTGTCCGGACCCACCGGCATATTCCCAGCATTATAGAAAGCCTTCTCACTAAAAGAATTGTGAAGACCAAACTGTAAATAAGGTCCTAATTCCACATTCCATCTTATATCGTCCGCCACAAAAAAATGCACTGAAGCCAAGATCGGAATAGTGAAATTATAACTTCTGCCATGCCCGAATTGAGTAACGCTTGAGATTTCATCCTGAGGAGTGACAATCAGAGATGAATACGCATAATTTCCACTTCTCGACTCAAAGAAGAAACCGGGTTGAATAGATATCCACTCGCGGAAATTTATGTCAACCGTAGCCCCCAGGTCAATACCTGTGCCCCACGAATTATTATTCCAATTGTCAAACACCTTCTTCCCTATGGTGCGATTGGAAGTATTTACACCGAAATGGGCAGTTATATCAAAAACAGATTGAGGTTCAGCCGTAGAAAAAAAATCTTTGGCAGAAGCATTTAGAGCCAAGATAGAAAAGAGAAAATATAAAATGATTCTGGTCTTCATAAAAAGAAATAGATGTTACAGGAGCAAAATTAAGGAAAAGTTTTTGAATTAACACAAAAACATCTAATTTTGCGCTCAAAATTTACCCATAAAAGTTCAAGCACCCTTAATGCAGACATCAAAAATGGCTAAGATTAAGAATGATAATCTAATACGCAATCTGAAAGACTATTCAATGATAATAGTCGGACTCATCTTCTATTCTATAGGATTTACGGCGTTCATTCTCCCCCATCAGATTGTGATAGGTGGTATGGCAGGTCTCGGTACACTCGTATATTTCGCCACAAACAAACTGATACCGGTAGCCGTCACGATGTATGGAGTCAACATTATTCTGGTTCTCAGTGGATGGAAGGTCCTCGGACGAGATTTCACAATACGTACCATCTTCGGAGCCACCACAGCCTCTGTATTCATCGGATTACTTGAAGGATATTTCATGAGTCATCCCCCCTTGATAGCCGATACAGCAATGAGTATAGTGCTTGGTGCCATACTGTGCGGACTCGGCATCGGGACCATCTATATCCATAACGGAACCTCAGGAGGCACAGATATAGTGGCAGCCATGGTCACCAAAGTATCCAACGTCAGTGTAGGACGCACCATGATGATTGTAGATATGAGCATCGTAGCACTCACATTCTTCCTCCCTTACGACGGTGATTTGGAACAGAGAATACAGAATACTGTGCCTCGCATCATCTATGGTTGGGTCATCATATTCATCTACTCATATATAACAGACTTACTTATCAACACCAACCGCCAAGCCACACAATTCGTGATTTTTTCGCATAAATGGCAGGAGATCGCCGATCTGGTAAATAAAGAAGCACACCGGGGAGTGACAGTGCTCGATGGTCAGGGATGGTATTCAAAACATGAAGTAAAGATTCTGATGGTATGGTGCAGGAAGATTGAAGCTGTCACCATTTTCCGAATCATCAAGAGTGTAGATGAAGATGCCTTCATATCTCAGGCCAATGTCAATGGAGTCTACGGCAGGGGCTTCGACAAAATGAAAATTAAGATGAAGAAACATACAGAACACCATCTCGAATAATAGATAACCCAAAAAACATACATCATGAAAAGAACATCCATCCTCATCGGAACGTTGTTGATTGCCGGCAGTGCAATGGCAGATGTAGTATGCCACGGAACGATAGTCGATGAGAACGGTGAGCCTCTGGTAGGAGCAACCGTATTTGTCCCAGGCACACGCATAGGGGCATCATGTAACATTGACGGACAGTTTGAACTAAAAGTTCCCGACAATGTTCATGAAATCCAGGTTGATTATGTAGGATATAACTCCGGAAAATTCAAAGTGGCACGTCAAATGGGGACACTCACCCTAAAACCGTCTGACACCATGCTGCAAGACGTAGTCATCACTCAATCTCTTGCTCGCACACGCCAAACACCGGTTGCCATCTCTACAATCGACGCACCTACCATTGAAGCAAAACTCGGCAATCAGGAATTTCCTGAAGTTCTTAAAACCACACCCGGTGTTTGGGCCACCAAGGAAGGTGGTGGCTACGGAGATGCCAAAATCAACATGCGCGGCTTCAAGAGTGAGAATGTAGCCATGCTTATAAACGGTATCCCGGTAAATGATATGGAATGGGGTGGAGTTTATTGGTCAAACTGGGCCGGACTTTCCGACGTGACTTCGTCAATGCAGACACAGAGAGGTCTTGGAGCAGCAATTCTTTCGGCTCCCTCTATCGGAGGTACAATTAATATCACTACCCGTTCCCTGGATGTCGAAAAAGGTGGTTCAGTATTTTACGGCATGGGTAACGACCAGCTTAATCACATCGGATTCTCCCTATCTACAGGTCTTATGGAAAACGGATGGGCAGTAACAGTGCTTGGTTCACGTAAATGGGGACATGGATATATCCAGGGCACACCCTTCGATGCCTACACATATTTCGTAAATGTATCCAAACGTATCAATTCACACCATCAGTTATCCCTCACGGCCTTCGGTTCTCCGCAGGTCCACTATAAGCGTAATTCCTCCAATGGGTTGAGTATCGAGAACTGGCAGGGAGTAAAACAGTACATGAATGGTGAAAGTCCATATAGATACAATCCCACTTTTGGTTATGATAATGAGGGTCAGATTCGAAGTTCCCAAAAGAATGTTTACCACAAGCCCCAGATTCAGCTCAATCATATATGGCAAATCAATCATCGATCCTCACTGTCATCAGCCATCTATGGCAGTTTTGCCTATGGCTACGGCTACAGCGGTCAGGGTCGCGGCTCATACAACGGGCAATCGTTAAGCTACAGCAGTTGGTATGGTGCCAATAATGGAAGCATCACCACACTCTTCCGCCGCCCGGACGGCACTTTCGACTATGGAGCAATCCAGGATATGAATGCCGCTTCTGAAACAGGCTCTAATATGATTATGACTCGCTCCGTAAATGCGCACACCTGGCTCGGACTCGTTTCCACCTATAAAAACGAAATTATAGAAAATAAGCTGAATCTTCTCGCCGGTATTGATGTGCGATACTATATTGGGAAACACCAGAACGTTATCGATGACCTCTATTCCGGGGAATATTTTATTGATGATTCCACACGCGGGTCAAAGTCACTTTCAGCCGCTAACAATGCCAATAAGAACAACCCTGCCTGGGTATATCAGAAATTAGGTATTGGAGATGTTGTATATCGTGACTATCGTGGCTACACCGTTCAGGAAGGAATCTATGCACAACTTGAATACAAACCTCTCGGTGACAAACTCACTGCTATTCTTGCCGGGTCGGTAAATAACACTACCTACTGGCGTGTCGACCATCTTTACTATGACAAAGCCCATGAACGCTCGGAAACGGTCAACTTTATGGCAGGCAATATCAAAGCCGGAGCCAACTGGAATATAAATCGTCATAACAATGTGTATGTCAACGGTGGTTATTTCACCCGCGCACCTTTCTTCCAGATTGGTGTATTCAACAACTACGCGACATCCAATGTCACCAATCCGGACGCAGTAAACGAAAAATGTGGCTCATTCGAGATCGGCTATGAATATCATTCACCTAAATTCACAGCCATAGTAAACGCGTATTACACCAAATGGCTTGATAAAACCGCTGCACGTGTAGTGGAACAGACTGATGGTTCTGCAGCTTATTTCAACATGAGTGGGGTTAATTCACTCCACCTCGGTGTCGAAATCTCTGCTACATACCGACCCTTTAAATGGATGGACCTAAACGGAATGCTATCACTTGGAAACTGGAAATGGGACAGTAACGCCACCGGTTATTTTTATAATGCCGTTGGTCAACCTCTTGCCAGTCTTGACGGAGCCATTGCGGAAGGAGTCTACTCTCCTGATCATCTTAAAGCCACTCTATATCAGAAAGGACGCAAAGTGGGCGGTTCCGCTCAAACTACAGGATATCTTGGCGTAAGCTTCAAACCTTTCAAAGGTTTTAGAATCGGGGCCGATTGGACTGCTTCTGCACGTAATTACAGCGACTTTACAATCAACAAAAACGATTACCAAGGTAAAGATTTAAAAGTAGGTAAACCCTGGAGAATTCCCTGGGGAAATCAGCTCGACCTCTCAGCAAGCTACAACTTCAAAATCTCAGGTCTTGACGCAACTCTCTATGGTAACGTCTATAATGTATGCAATTACAATTACATCATGGATGCCACCTGCAATGCTTACGTAAACGGCACATGGCAGAATGCTTACGAAGTGTTCTATTCCTTCGGTCGCACTTACTCCCTGCGTTTGAAAATTAATTTCTAAGACCCTCCATTAAAAAGATTACAACTATGAATTTCAAATATAAATATTCACTTATTTTCGGAGGTCTCCTTCTTTTCACTGCTTGTAGTGAAAATTCCTGGAACGATCATCTTGACGGATTCCAAAAACCTCCCGTATATGGCGCCACACCAACAGTAGAGGTGACACTCCCTGCAAATGCTTACGCTGCAATCGCCTCAAACAAGACCAACATTGAGTTGGCTGAAAAGTCAGGCGAAGAAGATGTGCTTCAATACATCTCTGCTCATAAGTGTTTCCCCGATGAAAAGAGTGCCATCAATTATATTCCAGCATATCTGGATGATACATCTACCGAGCTTCACACCTACTCCTATAACTCAGGAAGCTCGTTGAAGATTACTTATAATCTGAATTCCTCACTCCCGGAGTCCGTGCAGAGCATCAATGAGGGTGTTCTTACATATACTCTTGAATATGATGACTACGAAATGCTGTGGGGTGCTGATGACTTCTTCGGAGCCCTTACCCCCACGATGTCACCGGAAAATGTCCTTCCCACCCTTCTTCTCAACAATCTTTCTCCAAGAGAGGGGCAATATGCCGTAGTGACATATAACTATGCTCAGCAAGTCGGTGGTTCTTACCAGACAATATCCTCCCTTTGGCAATATGACGGCTCGAAATGGTCGGAGCAAACAGGCGTGCAACTCCTTCAGACTGCCGACTATAAAAGGATGGGATTGAATTATGCAAACTTCTCCAGTGGTCAGGCAGAGACATACCTGCCCAAATTCCTTTCTCTGAACTATCCATACGCCTCTGAGACCACTTCCAAAATCATCTGTTGGTGTGAATATGCGTCCGGAGCTTCTACCTATAAAGCAGCGGAGTATATTCTTAAGGATGGTCTGTGGACAATGAATACAGGTGAGGAAACCAGCCAGTTCACAAAGCAGGATAATAACTGGAAATTCAACCCTTCAGTCATCATCACACTTCCATATTCCCGTAATACCGATCCCTCATATACATACTACATGGCATGTGTAAATTGGGTATTCGAGAATATTGTACTCCCGATGGATCCGAGTGATACACTCACCAGCGGCAATTCATTCATAGACTATCGTGGAAATGCTGAATTTTATTCCGGAGCCTCTGCATTCTATGGTAATGTTGATGTCCGTGCATCATCAGCAATCAACCATAAACCGGCAGATTACACCGTTTACGATGGAATGAGCGATGAAGAGATAACACTCCTTATGAAAAAACGCTTTTGCACGGAAGTTATGAAAGGAGCTTTGGAAAAACTTCATCCGGATGCACGATTTATTGAAGGTATGGAAATCACATATACCATCAATTTCACCTCATATGCACCGGCTGTTACTAATGAGACTTTGGTTTATACAGTAGTAGGACCCGGAAAGTTTGCCTATAAAAGCTGCACATGGTTCACTAATGGTGAAGATGCAGGTTGGGAATAATAAGTCCTGACAAGTCTAAACTCAAATAAAAGAGTCTTGGAATTTCTGTTAATAAAACCGGGAATCCAAGACTCTTTTTATGTCAGCATACTAAAATATTATATTAAGAATTCCCTTAAGTGACAGCTAAAGTCAGGAATGAAATCCTCACTTTAGGGTTGGCATCGAGAATTGCTGCCGCGGCACTTCGCAAAGTTGCACCCGTGGTGCATACATCATCCAGAATCAAAATATGCTTGTCAGTTAATTCTTCCGGATTCACAACCTTAAACAAGCCCTCCATGTTCCTACGGCGCTCTTCATGAGAAAGTTTGGTCTGGGTCTTGTGATACCTTCTCATGCGTAAACAATTGTCTACAGGAATGTTAACAACCTCATGAACCCCCTCAGCCAATAACTCCACCTGGTTATACCCTCTGAACATCTTCTTTATCCAATGCATTGGGATTGGCACAATCATATCAATATCAGTGAAGAAACCGGGAGGGAGTAGTTCCTCACCCATCTTTTTCCCCATAAAATAAGCTAACGAAGGGAATTTTCGATATTTGAAATCATGTATAATAGTTGTCACCGCCGTATCAGGGGAATAAAACAACAATGCCGATGCACGATGAAACGGAATAAAACCGGCTAACCTCAATTCCATGGGATTATCTTTCATCCTGTGATACAGCGTTCGTGGCAACGATGAATAACACTTACCGCACAATTTATGTTCCCATTTGGATAAGTGTCTGCCACACACATGACACTCCTCCGGAAGGAAAACATATAGTATATCGGAAAGTATTCCCTTCATATGGTTACGTATTCCCTTTTCAACATCCACATTTAGGGCACTCCCCCTTCACGACATAATTGACCCCCTTGGCGATAAACCCGTCCGGTAGACCTACTAACGGCACATTTACATCTGACAGACAGAAAGTTTCTCCGCATTTTTCACAATGGAAATGAACATGCTGATCCTCCGGAATGTGATGATGAGTACTTGAGCATAATTCGTATTTAAAAGAGCGGCTCCCGTCATCTATCACATGCACGATATCCTTTTCTGTAAACAGCTCCAGAACGCGAAAAATACTTGTTCTGTCCATAGGATATAAGACACCCTCCAGATCTCCGAGATTCATCGGGTGTTCTGCCCTCATCAATGATTTGGCTACCAGAATCCTATTGGGGGTAATTCTTACTCCACGTTCTCTCAATATTGATTCAACTTCCATCTTTCGCCATTTTAAAAATGTTTTTGCAAATGTTTCATTGGAACGCGGAAAAAATTACTTATTCCTACATCTTTAAATCCAACTGAATTATAGAGCCTGAGTGCCTTTTCATTTTCTGGTTCGCAAAGCAGTCCCACAGGTTTTCCGATTTTTGAAGCTTTCTTCCCCACCTCATTTATCAAGCTCTTGGCAACCCCATTTCCTCTATGTTCCGGGGTTACAAACAGAGAATCAAGATACAATTCACCCGGTTCTGTTTCATCGCCCCATTCTTCAGCATCCTCGGTTGTTACATTCCACCCTAAAATCTTATTCGCTTCCTTAATAAAAGCCCCTCTCAGTGAATGTAATCGTTCTCCATCGTAGAAAATCACACACCCTACATGAAGTCCATTTGAATCTACAGCTAATAAAGAATGTTTATAGCTATATTGGCTATCTTCCAGAGCGGCAAGATTGCAAAACAGTTCGGTCACCAAGGGGAGTCTCTCTTTACCTCCTCCAAGATTCAGACATAAATCTTCCCCCAAAGCACCCATGACAGTCTTTGCAATAAACGGCGCATCTTCCCTTCGGGCTTCTATTATTGTGAAATTTTCCATAAAATAATAACGTGAAAAGAAAACTTTCATTATAAACCGTAAAACAGAATTAGGGATAATAGTGTTATATCTCTGACAACAATAAGGTATATGAAAAGAAAACTTATAATCAATTATTTGCTCTTCGCAGTCTGTTTCTTAGCGGGAACAATTGACTTAACAGAAACAATATCCGCCGATACACCCAAAGAGGTTCCATCCAATTCGTCAACCCCCATTAAGAAAGTGTTGATAATCGGTGACTCCATGACCGGATGGCTTGGAGAGCGTCTGAACGCCTACGGACAGAAAGACGGCTTTCAGGTAGCTACTATAGTTTGGGATGGAAGTACAATAAAAAAATGGGGTTCCTCCTCAAAACTGGCAAGCATCATACATGAGCAGAATCCGGACGCTGTTTTCATCTGCCTTGGTATGAATGAGCTTTTTGCCCCCAATCCTCAAGCACAGTTAGGAACATATTTAGACCATATATTGAAAGCTGTAGGCAATCGTGATCTGCTGTGGATTGGACCTCCCTCCTGGCCCGGTAAAAAAGGGGGAGAAGCTATGAATAGTTGGCTCGCTTCCCGGTTAGGTCACGAAAGATTCTTCAACTCATCTTCTCTAAGTCTGGCACGTCAGAGCCGTACAAATCCACATCCCACAAAGATGGCTGTTGCCAAGTGGATGGATGATATAATCGACTGGATACCTGCGCATACTGACCTTGACTTTCATTCCTTGGCATCGCCGGGTGCGAATGAAATGAGTCGTGGTAAAGTATTTATCTACAAAAAAATGAAAGAAAACCTCTGATAAATATAATACCGCTCAGCACTGATTTAAAAACTTCCCTCTATATATATTCCTTAATATAGAATTCAACTTAAATTGAACAGCACCATAAAAGACATTTTAATCTTTTATGATGCTGTTCGCTTATCAGAAGATTTCTGTCTTTGAGAATCTTTAAGCTTAAATTCTGATTTTATCCACTTTATCTCCCCGGCGTACTATGTATATACCCGGTTTCAGAGTCTCAAGTGAGGTACCGAGCTTTATTCCATTGAGATTGAAAATCTCACACGGAAGTTCAGCATCCGATTCATCGCTTATACTTTCAACTCCCGAAAAATCATAACCTTCTATTTTGACAAAATTCTTCCAGGGAACAACTTCCCTACATTTTTCAATTGAAGAAAATGGAACATATAAAGTTGCAAAATAGTAAGACCGGAAATCAAAAGCATCCTCTGTAGTCGCAATTGGATTCTCAACATTATAATAGACCGACTCCAAAGCATTACAACCCTCAAAAGCATTTTCTGCAATGCTCGTTACAGATGAGGGTATCGAAACCGAAATAAGATTATAACACTGACCAAAAGCAACTTCTTCAATGGATTCCACAGATGCCGGAATTGAATAGTTCTCCTTTTCAGCCGGACATTGTATTAAACGTGATTTACTTTTATTAAACAGCACACCATCTTCCGAGAAATATTTCTTGTTCCCTGTATCTACTTTTATTTCCCTGAGAGATCTGCAACCTAAAAAGATACCTACCCCAACAGAGGTGACATTATTAGGGATGGTGACAGAGGTTAGCTCACCACAATACATAAAGGCGTAATCACCGATTTTTGTCACAGTAGATGGAATTGACAAAGAGGATAAGGATCTGCAATCGTAAAAGGCAAACTCCTCAATAGAAAGCAGATTATCTGAAAGCATCAGAGTTTTCATCCCTGTACATCCCGCGAAAGCCCAATTACCGATTTTAGTGACGGAATTGGGTAAGCTAATGGAAGATAATTTGTTACAATACCCGAAACTATATTCACCTATTGATGTAACGGAATTTGGGATTTGCACCGAATTTATATTGCTGTAATTGAAAGCATAATCTCCAATTGTTTTTACCGAATTTGGAATTACAACATCAGTAATTTTTTGACCGGCAATATACAAATCTTTTGAATATGCCAGAGGATTCGATATTGAATTAGAAAATTTTATATTACATAAAGACTCAACACTTGAAAATTCTGCTTTCGTCAGAGCTTGACAATATTCAAAGGCACTCTTTCCTATTTCTAAAACCGAAGAAGGTATTGATATGGACGTTAGGGCAGTACAGTTCTTAAAAGCATATTCTCCAATCTTTATAACAGAGTTCGGAATTGATACGGACGTTAGGGCAGTACAGTTCTTAAAAGCATCCTCTCCAATATTGATAATAGAATTAGGTAACTCTAAGGACGTAAGTTCAAAACATCTTTTGAAAGCTCCTTTACCAATTGACGTCACCGTTTCCGGAATAATAAAATCATTATTTACATAATAAGGAGCAAAGAGAATCTCACTTTTATCCGGTCCATAAACCCAATCATCCTCAATGACCGCTCCTTCCGGATCATATCCTATCCAGAAATCATAAAATGTACCTTCCCCAAAATCTGCAAATTCAGAAGAAACAGAAGCAGTATTTGGATAAGCACCCTTTTTAAAAGATAAACATTCACTAAATGCCCCTCTTTCAATCTTTTTAACAGACGGCGGGAGTATTACCGTCATGATACCGGTTTGTGCAAAGGCAAATTTCCCGATTTCTTCTACTGAATTGGGAATTGTCAAATGAGAAAACTCTCTACATCCATATAATAAATAATCCGGTAATCTCTTAACATTTTCTCCGAAGGTTATTGTTTCTACTGAAGAACAGAAAGACGAATTACCTTCAGAGCCACAAGTGATACAGTTAATTGCATTAAACCGGACATGATTTACATACCAAAAGGCTTTCTCTCCGATGGTTTCAACTGACTCCGGAATGGTTACGCTGGTTAGAGACGCGCCATTGAAGGCGTAAGGGGGTATATTCTTTACATTTTCTCCAAAAGTTATGGTTTCCACAGAGTTGGAAAATACAGGTTCTGATTCTGAAGATGATTTATATCCGATTTTGGTACAGTTAATTGCATTAAACTCAATACTATTTAAATTCCTACAATTACTGAAGGCTTTCTCTCCGATGGTTTCAACTGCTTCCGGAATAGTCACAGAAGAAATAGAACATATATTGAAAGCGTAAGGGGGAATATTCTTTACTTTTTCTCCTATCGTTATTGTTTCTACTGCAGAATAAAATACCGGATCACATTCCGGAGATTGTTCGGCACCACATTTAGTACAATTAATGGCATTAAACTCAATATTCTTTAAATCCCAACAATAATAGAAGGCCCCATCTCCGATTGTTTCCACAGATTCAGGAATGGTAACGGCTTTTATATGACATCCATAGAAGGTGTACGGGGGAATAATTTTGACATTTTCTCCGAATTCTACACTTTCTAATCCCTTAGAAAATGGAGCATGTATCTCATAATAAGGAAATATAGGATTTGTATCTGACCAGCAAGAGGTACAATTAATTGCATTAAACTGCACATGTTTTAATGTCCCGTCAAATAATTGATCACATGAGAAAGCCTCATCTCCGATAATTTCTACAGACTCCGGAATGGTAACTGAGGTCAGAGACGCACCATAGAAAGCGTAGGATGGAATAATCCTTACTTTATCTCCGAAAACTACAGTTTCTACTGAAGAGGAGAATGCCGTAAGTTTTTTATTATATGATACTTTGGCACTTGAGGTGCAATTAATAGCATCAAATTGAACATGCTTTAATTCGCTACAATTAAAAGCATTCTCTCCAATTGTTTCCACTGACTCCGGAATGGTGACCGCAGTTAATGAATCACACCCTTCAAATGCCCCTGCTCCTATTGTAATCACTGTTGTGGGTAACAAAACCGATGCCATGTCACATCCGGAAAACGCATAACTGCTGATATCTTCCACACCTTCCGGAATGACAACATCACTAATTTCATTTCCGGCTATAGAGAGCTTTTTTGCATAATACAGAGGATTCGACTTCTTTTCTGAAAAATTAATTGCACATAAAGACTGAATACTTGAAAATTCAGCTTCTCTTAAGCCATTACAGTTTTCAAATGCCCCGACTCCAATTGATTTCACGGATGTAGGTATCGAAACAGAGGTCATGTTACACCCGGCAAACGCATAATTACCAATCTCCATTACAGTTTCGGGGATAACTAAATTGCTGATTAACTTCCCTTCTATGTAAAGATTTTTTGCAACCCATACCGGATTGGAATAAGCATCTGTAAAATGAATTGTACACAACGACTCTAAACTTGAAAATTCAGCTTTTTTCAAAGCGTAACACTCTTTAAAAACTTCCTTACCAACCTCTTTTACAGATTCAGGAATAAAAATTGAAGTTAAAAATCCGGAATCATAGAAGGCTTTATCACCTATTGAAATAACAGTATATTCATTATCACCGTCCTTGGCAATTTCGGGGATAATGATACTATAAATATCAAAGTAATCTCTTATTATCGGTCGTGTAACCTCTACAGTTTTTGCACCTTCATCCAAAACCGTATATTCCAGTTCCTGCCCATTATATGCATATTTAAAAGTCCCGGCAAAGGCAGATATGGAAAGTAAAAAATTCAAAAGAAAAAATATCGTTTTTTTCATTTTTATAAAGATTTATAGTAAATACCCCCTGCAGGAGAATACCTATTATTCCATTGCAGGGGGTAAGTTGCTTATTTTATTAATATTCTTCTGGCGAGTCCATTATCGCTTTTCTGAATATAAATCCCGGGATGGGTCGGATAAGAATTCAATACCCTTCCATCAATAGTGAAAAATTTATAATTACCCATATTATCTTCTACTCCAATCTCTTCAATCCCGACAGAAATTTGAGGCAAAATAGTGAACTCTCCTGTCTTTTCATGAAGCACGAAACCCGCCGGATTGAGATAACTGAGATTATAGGTATAAGTGGTTTCCGGGATCAGACCCTCGATATTAAACTGATAATAAGATTGCGGAGCTTCATTTATTTCCTCCTCATCAATATCATCATCCTCTGAAATCCTCTTAATCATATTCTTTTCACTATTCTCCTCCACATACGCATCCTCAACATTAAAGAATAGAATAAAAGGAGGCATATTTTTATAAAAATCCTGGATTTCCATCCTGAAACGAGAAATATCACTCTGGATGGCATCATTTTCAATCGGGAAGCGTAATGCCGGCAAATCAGTTGGTTTTTCCTGTTTGACAGGCTCAACCACTCTATCGTTCTTCATTCTATAAATGTTACAGAATTTCAAAACTGGATGAGTTTTATAACTTTCCAGGTATTCCGCATAACAATAGAGATTTATCGGTTTAAGCACCTCAATCTTCATACTTTCAATAGATTGAGAAGATCCCGTAACTTCAGGAGCCGGACCTTTACAAATCATATTAAAACCATTGTTCTTAACTATATTAGGCATATTAATTATTTCCTTTATAGTTGAAGGGAGATAAACATTCTTCAGACCCTTAAGTGTTTGTCCATTATTATCATATAAAATATTCCCCGGTAAACCATGTAAATAATTATAGTCAAACACTTCTACACCCTCTCGTATAACTACCGTTTGCAGATTATCACAACCCCAGAAATAAATCTTCTCACTGTTATAACAATTAGGTCCAATAGAAACACTCTCTAAATCTTTACATCCCATAAAACTATGGTAACCTAAATCTATGAGATTATCCGGAAAATACAGATGTTTTAAGTTAGTATTGGCAAATGCACTTACTCCTATTTGTCTTAGGGATTCTCCGAATTCCACTTCTTCAAGACCAGTATCCTCAAAGGTATTATTACCTATAACTTCAATTGATGGTAATGATATCTTCTTTAATGAAGTACATCCCTTAAAAGCACCATAAACATTTACTAATGCCGGCATATAAACCTCCTCAAGATTGACACAATTGGTAAACCCTCCGGTATAATGTAAACTTCCGATACTATAACATTTTGGGGCATATACCTTGCGTAATGAGCATCCGTAAAAAGCGCCACGAGCTATCCCGGTCACATTAGGAATATTTACTTCCTTTAGATTAGTACCACTGAAAGTATTTTCGCCTATATATGTTATATTAGACAAATCAATACTCTCTAAACTTGTACAACCGGAAAATGCACTATAACCTACAGATTTAAGATTTGGTGTATCCACAATCTTTAGATTTGTACATGAAGGGAAAGCATTACTCGAAATCTCCTCTAACAAGGGAGCTTTAAATTCTTCAAGAGCTTTGCAATTACTAAAAGCATAACTACCCAATGTTGTCAAGTGTGTCAAGTCCCCCAAATCAGACAATAAGGAACATCCGCTAAAAGCCGACTGCCCTATCTTTTCTACATTCGGGAAATCAATCCTCTCAAGACTTACACAATTACTAAAACTATTACTAATAATATGGATTGATGGTCCTGAAATACTCCTGATCTCTGTATTTTTAAATCCATAATTGGCAGCTATCCCATAAACCGGGTAATCCACTATAGTCTCATTTAGGGTGACTGTAGACGGAATCACAATATCCTTCATCGTTTGGTCCGCATCATCTGCAAATCCTAATAATTCTACGTATCCAGACCCATCAAGATATCGATATTTAAAATTGCCGACATCAACAGTTATATTTACCCCAAAAACCGATGTAAAGATTATCAGACTTAAGAATAACGAAAAAAATCGTTTTACCATCTTTACTAATATTTAAAGTTTATTTTCTGATTACTTTTTTTCCACCAATGATATAGAATCCTGCGGGGAGTGCGTCTATATCACTTCTATCAGCGTCATGCTTAATCATCACTCCCTCCAAAGAGAAAACATCTAATCTGTTAACAGAATCAATAGTTTTAACCCCCACAGTTAAATCTGTGCAGATACCTCTTACCGGCAACGCGATTGAAGCGGAGAGTCCACCCATCTCCTGACTTTGTTCTGTGGCATGGTAAGCCTGGGTAATGTCGTAGCGTTGCGGGTTCAGCTGAGATGAATTATAATACACCTGACCTAACTTGTTGACAGGGAAAAAGAGTGTGTTTCCATTCAATTTGGAAGTTAAGAGTGCCCCCTGCGTACCATTCCAGTTAAGCCATTCCATCTCTGTATTTTCTATCAGAGCTTTAAAATCTTCAGGTGTCGGCATATACCAGTCTCCACCCATTGTGGTATGGATAACATCATATTCAGTGCCATAAATATCATCAGGGTAATCATCAACCGCCACATTAGGTTCTACCGAGCCGAACGGATAGGCTACACCAACCTTATATGGTTCGGAAGCTCCCAGGTCACAAGAAGCCCAAAGCACTCCGGTGCCCATGTTCACACCTATTCCTTCAGTCACTTTAAGTTCAGAGACATTAACCTGACAATTGGCGCTAATCCCGTCGACAATTGCGGTAATTACAGCTGTACCGGAAGTTTTAGCTATTACAAGACCCTTATCTGTAACCAAAGCAATGTCACTGTCCGAAGATGTCCATTTTATATTCTGAATCTGATAACCCACCGGATTAGGTGTCACTGACAACTGAGCGGTGTTGAGGGTATAAAGATTTAATTCATCAACATTCAGGGAGATGCTTTCGAGCTTGATATCCGTAAAAGGCATTACTCCTCTCACGTAATTCTGCATATAAGGGAGTGAATTCTGCGTTACCTGTACTTTATCCGGGGTATCAATGCGGAAAATCTTGGCAGCTGATAAAGCATCGTTTGTACTACCTGTCTGATAATTTGTGGTAGAACCGTTTACGGGAAAGAAGATGGATTTACCATTAACACGTGATGTGAATATAACTCCGGAAATTCCATCAATAGCAGATTGCATCACATCACAACCCTCAATCAGTTCAGTATATTGGTCGGCAGAAGGAAGCATTGCTTTTCCATCAGTCGCCACCGCTACAGCATCATAATTCTCATTTCCACATATATCTTTCATGGGGAGTTTATATTGGAATGTATTTTTGTTAAAGAATTTGTACTGAAGGTTTTCCGTAATTACCTCCGGAGTAGTATATCCCCATGGATACTTATCACCATATTGAGTGTTTGAGGTGGCACCTAAATTTTTCGAGCTCCACTTAACAGATAATCCGAGGTCCACATATTCTTCCGAAGCGGGTGTTTCCACTTTAACTACTTTTAAATCTATTGATTTTGAGATTCCGTTAACATCAATAGTAATTGTAACTGAACCGGAAGAAATGCCTGTTACCACTCCTTTTGAAGAAACAGTGGCAACTTCGGGATTTGAAGAGGTCCATGAAGCACCGGTGATTCGGGATTCCGATGGAATCGGTGTGGCATTCAACTGAAGTCTTGTTCCCGCAAAGAGCGTTGTTTTGTCTGCTTCAATATCTATACCGGTCAGGGGGGCTGCCTCTACCTCCTGAACCGGACGAATTGGGAGACCCACATAAGGTGTTGAGAAACTATTGATTACTATCGGAGCTGCCGAAGATACCCCCAATGTGACTACCTGAGCCATCGAAGAGGACACAGCAGGAGTTCCGTAATAGTAAATCGAGTTAACATAATTATAGTTTATCATCAGCCTGACATAAGGGAGGAAAATACTATTACCGTTAATTTTCGAGGTAATTAACTTCCCGTCCACGTCATCGATTTTTGTGGTAGTAATTATGGAATTATCAATCAGTTCCTCCCATTCTTCGTTGGTCGGCATACGGCAAGTGCCGTCAGACCCGACGTAGGATGCATCCAAAGATGTACCGGCGATACTCTCCAACGGGAGATTGTAGGTCCATGTCATTGAATTGAAATGAGGATACATGGAACTTGAATAATAACCACCCTCATTTACGTCAGCATAAGCATACAATGACCCGGCATCAGTAGGCTTATCCGCCTTATAATTACAGGAATACCATTTTACACTCAGCCCCATGTCTATTACATCTCCCACTGTCTGGGCAGATAGTAAAATACAGGAAGCAAACGCACAAAGCGTGAGTAGAATTTTTTTCATACGTGAAATATTTAGTTTTTTATTATTCTTCTCTGATATCCTTGAATTTTCCCCAAATCTTGTGATTTGAATATGTCTCCTTTGAGCCTTTGGGAACAAACAGAATACATTTGGTATAATCAAAATTAGAACTGAAAACTTCCCCCTCCTCTTTTGGTGGATTCGAACCCTTGAGATGAATACGCTGTAGTCCGCAGGGAGATCCTAATGCGTAAGTGCCCATTGAATTTACACTTGCCGGAATAGTTATTTCTGTCAGGTAATATAACTGTCCGAGTGCCCAGGAACCGATTTTTTTCAAACTGGTGGGGAGTGTGAGAGAGGTACAGGACATACCTTCCAATGCACTGATTCCCAATTCTGTCACACCCTCAGGCACTACAAAAGATTTAAGTCCGGTGTGAGCGAGCGCTGACTGACCGATTACCTTAAGATTAGTCGGTAACCGCAAAGTAGTGAGTGCCGTACAGGATTCCAGGGTGCCGCGGGGTAATACTTCCATAGTGTTGTGAAAAGTGGCAGACTTAAGATTTCTATTCTCTTTAAAAACATTCACTCCCATTTCAGATACGGATGAAGGCACTTCAATTGAGGTAAGTTTCTGACAATTAAAGGCGAAATCCCCGATATGAGTGACTGTTGAAGAAATAGAAACCGATGAAAGGCTCCCCTTGGTTGATGTAGCATCTTTAGGAGTAAATGCCTTGGAGCCGATTTTTGTGACTCCGTGAGGGATTACAACTTCCTTCAGTGCATAACATTCAAAAAATGCTCCTGACGGAATCTCCTTTAATGTAGCGGGAAGCACGACAGACTGCAAGGAATGACAAGCATTAAAACAATCTTCCATGATGCTCACCACACCCTCCGGGATGACAATGGATGTAATATCAGATTTACTGAAAGCACCATAACCAATCTCAGTAATATTATTGGGTAGCGTTACTTTCTGCAGTTTAGTCTGATAGAACATGAAATTACCAATCTGATTATCCTTGGCAATGATTCCGGGATAACGCACAGAATAGGGATGTCCGGTGAAATAGGTATGACCCGGATCCCCCTTCATGTTGGTTTTGGAAAGATCAAGGTTGACAAGATGATGATTTGTAGACATGTTGCGAATTGTCGCTATATCCTCACCATTCACTTGTCCGCTTATTGCCATGGCAGTCATTGTTTTCATACGTTCCTCGCCTAAAGCTTCCGCAAGCTGACCGACAGAGGGGAGTGTTACAGTGCCGTCAGCACCAACCGCAGGCACCTGACCCTTCTGTTCAATTCTTACATTTTCCTTGAAATTTTTTGGTCCCGACACCTCAATCAGACATTCTCGATTGGAAGCGGAACTGTTGGGAGCCACCGTAAAAGTCCAGACGTCGGATGCAGGGTTCATTTCCGCTATCTTTTTGTTTTTGAGTGTAACCCAAGTTGCTGAAGCCGGAATCGTCAAGGTCATATCACTGTTGCAATAGATGTAGACATCTATATCACCACCATCACCCGAAAGAGTAGAGGCGTCTTTTGATATGCGTGGAGTAATGGGTTCAGCCCGGGAGATCATGGCTGATTTCACCACATTGCCTCCTACCATTAATGAAATGTTATAACTTATATTTTTTTGAGAATAGGAACCGTCAATTCTATATTTATTATTTCCGAGCTTGACGAACACATCCGGCACCTCAAGACTGTAAGGGACATTGGACGTAACGTTAATCGTGAATGTGTGTGTTCGGGCATCATTAAACGCACCCTCGGGACATGACAGATTCAGCTCGGTTTTACTCCCTTCCTGACGGATGACAATTGATTCAGACAGTGACGGATTCAGATAATCATAAATCCTGATATTTCCCGTGCGTGATTCCTCTAAATGATTAGGCTTGGCTCTGAACCACAAGTTATACGCTTCTATCCCTCTGGAAGACCTGTAATTGGTAATCTGTTCCATCCATTCCGGATAATCTGCCGACATCCTGGAGGTAGCATCATAACTTATCATGAATTCCCCTCCTGAAGCAGGAATATTCACTATGTCATCATTAAGGATAATCTTTCCTTTGGGATGTTGCTCTACTTCGAGGAGTGCTGTTTCTCCTGAGGGTACTTTAAACACTACTTGTGCTGTACGTTTATCCAGTTCAGAAAGATTTTCATCATACGTAAAGAATAGGGTATGACTTGACATCGAACGGGTAAAATCAGGATGAAGCCAATCTCCCCCTTTTGTCACCTCCCATTCATATTCCATATTGGATTTAAGCTCCACACTGAATCTTCCCGACGAGGGGGGTAGAAATTGGCGGTTAGTTGACAATATAAGTGCACTCGCTTCACTCTGATACACCATCACCTCTTCTGTGATTCCCGCTGCTGAAAAAATTATGGAACCTTCACGTTTTTCCGTAAACTCATTTTTATCGGCAGTAAATCTAAGGTGGTGAGAGGTAAGGCTCCTTGTAGCCGGCGATTTATGTATCCAGCTTTGACACTGTGGAGAGATTTCCACATTATATTCAACATTAGTGGCTAATTCTATTACAAATTCTCCACCTTCCTCACCTATCTCGACTTTATCTGATGTGAGAAGGATTGCATCTTTCTGTTTCTGAACTATTGTTACACTCTTCCTTTCATCTCCGGCAACAACAGTCAACGACACGTTTCTTTCGTCGTATGAATCGTTTCTTCTGGTAGTTATCTTGACTGTGGCATACCCTTTATCTCCGGAAGTCCTGAAAAGAGTGCACCATGAAGTATCACCACCTGATTCAGAAAGAGAAATGCTCCATGACTGAGGAGAGTAGAATTCAAGATTCTGTGTTCCCCCGTCTGAATTAAATGTTATTTCACTTAACTTGATAGTGAGTTTCGTCGGTACCTCCTCGCCACCCGAAGGTGAATCGGAAGAACAGGAAACGAACGATGTCAAAATAAAGAATAAGGAAAAGAGCGAGTAAAACCGTAGTTTCATAAAGTCCCAGACACCTGCTGCCGGCTCACTGACTCAGGAATATGTAACGAAAAAAAAGCGTGAGAGCCGCACCTGTTGCTCCATTCCTTTATAGAGGCTCTCGCATTGCCCATCACAATAGAATAGAGCAACGCGGAAGCCTCACGCTGTATGATATGACTATTGGAAGTTCCCGTGTGAGAACTCCTGAAATTATCATACACGCCGGCATCTACCGTTGCTAAATTCTTGATTGTGATTAGAATTTGCGAGATTCCTATAAACAAGAATTTGCGTCAAGTATACGCTTCTGAATAAATTTTTAAGTAGGCATCTCTATGCCTGATATGTCTTTTTTATATTTAATTAAATTAACATTAACCTTTTAATTTGACCCGTGTGGCGTTGAGCGGTTTTCGAAACAATCCCGGCTAAATCACACGAAACGCCACAAATTTATATATTTAATTTAATATTATCAAATCCTGTTAGGATATTCTTGATAATTATAATAATTTTTAATCCTTAAGTCTTCGAATACGGCTTAAAAGTCAGTTTAATTACCGGAGTGTCCGGAGCGTAGTTTCCGGATGATTTTCACACACATTGCACTTTCGAAACCACGTGATATCAGATACCGGTATAATTTCACATTCCCTTCCCGTGTGTTCAGATCTAACCCCCGGGATTTGTTGAGCGCCACTCTTTTCAATGACTCCTCATACTCCTCTTCATCTATCTCTCTCAATGACTCGGGAATCACATCGGGGTCTATATGCTTCGCCACAAGATGCAGACGGATTTTATACCTTCCCCAGCAGGCAAACCTAACCATCCCCATATCCGACAAAAACGCGAAGCAGATCATAGATAAAATCGGGCGCCGAAATTACTCTGCTACCAAGTTGTTCGAGTTCATCGGTTGCCTGTACCTGTGAATATGATTTGGTTTTCTTAGCCATATTATTACGCGACTTTGCCGGTTTCTATTTCGGATTTGAGGAATTGGAAGATATATACTGCACCCTGATAGTAGAGCCCACATTCGGGATCGTTAAGCTTGGCGAAAGTGGTTGATGAATATAGCTCGTCAAGTGCACGGTGTATGTTCCAGCCATATTCTGCCATAAGCATTTCGGCAAGTTCTGCCGCAAGGCATTCTATTTGAAACTGTATATCTTGTGTCATAATTCGATACGTTTTAAGAATTTTACGGCTTTTGGAGTGCCGAA
>CAZDWB010000031.1:0-28040 GCA_964509225.1 uncultured Sangeribacter sp. | reverse complement strand
ATTTAAGTTGAGTCATTAATTATTTAATCTTATTAATATAACCCAAAATTATAAGGGGGCGTCAGTATTGACAGCCCCCTTTCGTATTAAAATTTCAACTCTGTTGTAAAGACATATTAATCATTAAAAGACATATTATTCATTATAAGTACCCTTTTAGTCATTTCGAAAGTGAAGTCTTAAAGCCTATGGTTTATCGAACTCACTCTAATATTTCAGATTCAGTGCAGTATGCTAAACCATGTGGAAAAGTTTCTCCCAACATCATGCTTTCAAATTCTTAAAACTTGATAGATAGTGCGTTATAATTTAATCTTTGCAGTCTTCCCTTTTGCTGAAAGGATATATATTCCTGACGGTAGATTTGAAAGAATTTGATGGGAATCTCCTTCTCCTACACAAACTCCTGCAGTGTTGAAAACCTTTACGTATCCGCTCTCCTGTCCTATCTCCGAAACATCAGTATAATCCTCAGTAACCTTTAGAATCTTAACGGTGGCAGGATCTATAATCAATGAAAAGCCGTCAAGCTGATTTGTGATATCTTTTCCATCGGCAAAGATTTGAAGTCCTATATTAACATTTTTTTCTTCATTCGAAAGACCAATCACCGGACTCGGCATATATGAAAGATTAATCATCACCTTCTTACCCTTGGGAACAGAAAGTCTCATACCCGGAGTTAAAAGTCCCTCTCCCTCTTTATTTCCATCATCTTGTAGAGGATAATATACTATCGTTCCTAAACCCGCATTCACAAGACTATTGGGAATTGTCGCTGGGATCGGGGTTTCTACATCGACATCGTTTCGGGTAAGCCAATCAAACCCAATTTCTGTATTATGGTTATAATTTTCGGAATATTCCTTCGGGTAGGTAGCGGTACAATTCTCCTGCCACTGATTATTTCTGTTTATATTCGGAGTAGCGGCTGCTGAAGAAACCGTGATTACTGCATCCGGGTCAAAAATCTCCTCTTCAAACTTAAATCCCAGACTTGTGATTCTCAGCATTTCAACCGGAGAGTGTACAAAGGCATTCTTTTTAACCAAAATATGGGGTTGGTTCTGAAAACATACTTTTTTCAAATTCCTACAATTTGCGAATGAATTCTCTCCAACGTATATCACTTGTTCCGGCAAAATTATTTCCGTGAAGTTTGTACCATAAAATGTGAAAGGCAAAATTTCAGAAAGATTCTTACCAAAAGTTATTGTTTTAAGAGGGGTTCCCGCAAAGGCACGTGAACCTAACTCTTCGACTCCATCAGGAAGAATGATAGATTCCATTGAAGTGTTAGAGAAAGATGACTCTCCTATTCTGTTGAGAGAAGGGGGAAGAAGTATAGATATAAGAGAACTACAGCCCTCAAAAGCATAATCCCCGATATATTCCATGGTTTCAGGGCACAAAATCTCTTTGACCCCTTCTGTTACACCCTGAAAAGCATTATTTTGGATACCGACAACCGTATAAATCTTATCCTCGAATCTTACAGAAGCGGGTATTGACAGAATGCCTGATGTAAGTTTTTCAACAATTACCCCATCAACTGCCACTTTATTATCCTCAACCCCGGTGTAAGATAATGCTCCACTTGTCCACTTCACCTCTCCTGCAAAGATATCAACCACCGCAAAACAAGCAATCACCAAAAATAAAAGTCCTCGTCTCATAAGCTTAGTCTTTAGAATATTATTTATTCGGGAGTATTCCTCCATGCCTAACTTTTTTAAATATATCATCCCTCCATTTTTCTTACATATTAAACCCTTTTTCAAAATTAATAACTTTTTTCAAAAAAACAAAAAAATATATTAAAAATGTTATTATTTTAATATTTTCCTTACTATTATTCGGTTAAATTTTAGTCATCGAGCAAATCCGGTCGTAGCCGCCGTGTACGCTCCATAGCCTGGTCATAGCGCCATTCGGCAATCTTCGCTTCGTGTCCCGATAATAATATCTCGGGAACTTTCCATCCCTTATAATCTGCCGGACGAGTATAGATAGGAGGAGCTAACAGATTATCCTGAAAAGAATCGGAAAAGGCACTCATCTCATCTCCGATAACTCCCGGCAGCAATCTCACCACAGCATCTGTAATCACCGCTGCCGGCAATTCACCCCCCGTTAACACATAATCGCCTATAGAAATCTCTCGTGTCACCAGATGCTCCCTGATTCTATAATCGATTCCTTTATAGTGTCCGCAAAGAATTATAATATTATTCAGTAACGACAGTGAATTAGCCATCCCCTGATTAAAGGTTTTACCATCAGGAGATACAAAAATTACCTCATCATACTCCCGCTCACTCTTCAGCTTGGATATACAGGCATCCACCGGTTGGATAGTCATTACCATTCCAGCCTCTCCGCCGAATGGATAGTCATCCACTTTGCGGTGCTTGTTAAGTGTGTAGTCTCTGAGATTATGAATATGAATTTCAACCTGTCCGCGGTCTTGCGCACGCTTAATTATGGAGGTATTAAGTGGAGATTCAAGCAATTCAGGAAGAACTGTGATTATATCGATTCTCATTTTTAATCAGGATTAAAGAAAGGAGGGGGAGTCCTCACGACTTCCCCTCCGGAGTTTCATTATGTAAGGTTAGATTCTATTTTCTTCTTGTAAGAATAGCTACCGACATTCACCGATAGATTCTCAAGATTAATCAATCTCCTCGTCAGCTTCATAGCCACCCATTTCACGGATAGCATTCTTGAGCATCACATACTGCTGGAAGAGGTGGTTTACAGGAACCTCACCCTTGGTATAGTCATGCATCGGGCTCTTGAGGAAGAAGCTGAGGAATCTTTGCGTTCCATAGCGTCCTGCACGTGCTGCAAGGTCGCTGAGAAGCACCAGGTCAAGACAGAGAGGAGCTGCGAGGATAGAATCGCGGCAGAGGAAGTTAATCTTAATCTGCATCGGATATCCCATCCAGCCGAAGATATCGATATTGTCCCATCCCTCCTTGTTATCATTGCGCGGAGGATAATAGTTGATACGCACTTTATGATAGTATTGAGAATCCTCATCGTTGCCATGACCATAAAGGTCGGGCTGATCCTCCGGAACGAGAATAGATTCGAGTGTAGAGAGCTTCGAAACCTCTTTTGTGCGGAAGTTAGCGGGTTCGTCAAGCACAAGACCGTCGCGGTTACCGAGGATATTGGTTGAGAACCAACCTGCAAGACCAAGACAACGAGTCCCGATAATAGGAGCGAAACCGGACTTAACAAGAGTCTGACCGGTCTTGAAGTCTTTACCCGCAATAGGCATCTTGGTCTGCTCGGCCAGTTCCCACATTGCCGGGATATCAACTGTAGTGTTCGGAGCTCCCATGATGAAAGGAGCACCCTCCTTAAGAGCTGCGTAGGCATAGCACATAGAGGGAGCGATATGTTCACGATCATCCTCCTTCATAGCCTTTTCGAGAGATTCAATAGTGCCATGGATGTTTTCATCCACCGGAACATAAACCTCGGTAGAAGCAGCCCAGAGCACTACTACACGTTCCACACCGGTTTCCTCTTTGAATTTTCGGATATCCTCGCGAATACGTTCTACCATCTCCCAACGTGTGATGTCACCCATTGTGTTGTCACCATCGAGACGCTTTGCATAATTCTTATCAAAGGCTGCCTTGAGAGGCTTAATCTTGATGAGCTCGTCTTTTACAGGCTCTATATCTTTCTCTTTAAGTACCTCGCAATTGATTGCTGACTCATAGGCATTTGCCGGATATACATCCCACGCTGCAAATTCTATGTCCTTGAGATCTGCCAAGGGTACGATATCTTTGTAGTGGAGATATTTTTTGTCTGCTCCACGACCTACACGTATTTTGTCATACTGTGTCATGGATCCTACCGGCTTTGCAAGACCCTTACGAGTCATCATTACTCCGGTGATGAAAGTGGTGCTTACCGCACCCAGTCCGACAATCATAACTCCCAATTTCCCATTAGGAGCCTTTGCTTTGTTTGATGTCATAGTTGTTACCTATTTCTTTTTATTGTTATCTTTTTTATTTGAAGACTTCAAGCCTGACCCAAAGACTTCTTTTTTACGTGCTTCCCCAACCCTTTTGGATTTGAGGATAATTTTCACGCTTCAAAAGTATAAACAATTTTGCAATTGGTAAAGAATCTTTTAATAAAATATAAACACTTAAATGTTAACAATTATTAAATACTTTACTATTTACTTAATTTATGTTAATATCAGTCTATCTTATTCTTTAAATGTTAAATTTTGTAAAGTAGGGTACTCCCGGTTTTTTCCGTTTTACCCCTTTTACAATAGTTCTTTCAACTCGCTCAAATCATGTATCGTGGGCTCATAAGCTCGGTTTTCTTCTTCCACGCTCCACTGCTTACCCTTTATCCAGACTGCCTGACATCCGAGTTGCAGTGCCGGTTGGATATCCTTTCCGTAACTGTCACCTATCACAACCACCTCCCCGGGGTTCAATTGAAGTGCTTCAACACCAAGCTTAAAAATACCCGGATCCGGCTTGCGTATGCCGACAACCGCACTTTCAATTACTGTAGGAAAATATTTCTTCAACCCGAAATCCTCAAGCACTGTATTGATATTGCCATAGAAATTGCTGACAAGCACCAACGGATATTTTTGCGAAATATAGTCTAAAGTCTCTTTAGCCTTCTCAATAGAATTTTTGGCTTCCGCATAGCAGATATCGGCAATTTCCTTAGCCTTGGGAGCAATCTGTGCAGGTGGGAAAAGTCCCTTTTCGGAGAGGTGTTGAAGCTCAATATTCATCTTTATATTCAGCATATCGCCGAAATTGTGATGAGGCAGGATATGAAGCACCCGGGCAAGCTCCCTTTCGGCATATACATAACAATCGCGGAAGGTTTCCTTGTCTGTCAGCACATCTGCTTTGTTCCAAGCCTCCCATATCACCTCACTCCAATGGTCGCCACCCGAATCGAGTGTTCCCCCATAGTCAAAAATTACACCCTTTATATTTTGAAGTTTTTCACTCATAATCACCCTTCTTTAATTTCTTAATAAAATACCTGCATATCTTTTCGTGACGCACCACCATATAAATAAGGAGGATATTGAGCACCACCAATTCAAAGGCGAAATACAGCCAAGGCATCCGGAAAATAAGGATTGCCGCAAAAAGTGCAAACGTTCGCGTATTAAACGACAGTATATTGGTATACTTCATCAAAGGCTTACTCTTAGCTCGGAATGCCTCCCTGAACGAAACCGGAATAACACCATGAAATTTTTCTCGCAAAAGACGTCGCAGTTCCTGCATCTGAGGAGTTCGTCTCTCCTGCCCTATCGTATAATTAGTATAGAAATAGAGCACTATTTTCTGCCAGAAATTCTTTTTCCAGGAAAGAGATTTCAGTTTCTCTTTAAGATTTGCCGCTGATTCCAGTTCCGAACCATTCTCTCCCTTTACAAAATAGAGATGGAACTGGCGATAATAATCTGCCATAGCTGCCTGGACACCATGGCACAAACCGGTGACTACCGCAACTACCCATATAACCCATGGATAAGAGATAAAGAACTCACTCGTTACGTTCTCGCGCAGACATATAGCGACATAAATTGACACAAACCACAGGTCGCCACTCAGTCCGTCAAGAATCCTGCCAATCCGGGAATACTGCTTGGTCATGCGTGCCAGTTGACCGTCTGCACTGTCAAAGGAGTCTGCCCACATCAACATCACAGCACCCAGGAGGTTCCACCAGATATTATTGAAATAGAAACATACACCGGCAAAAACTCCTAAGAATATTGACGCTATCGTTATGGCATTGGGGGTTACTCCCAGCTTTTTGGCAAGCAAAGCCCAGCAATATCCGATGGGGCGATAGAAAATCAGATCGAACGTCTCCTCCGTGTCCATCGACTTCAGAGTTGACTTATAATCTTCCCGTAATTTCTTAAAACTTCCCATAACTCTTATTTACGTCCGCGTATTGCTGAAAGCACACATTTGGCTATATAAGGAGCTGCCTCCTTGCGACAAGGTGCGAAACTCGGCCAATCATTAAAATCTATGATACGTATGGAACCGTCAACATCAACTATGCAATCACCTCCATAGATCTTTACCTCAAGCACATCTGATGCCCGGGCACAGATTTCCTTAAGATAATTCTCATCAAAATGAATACCCTGCGACTTGCCGTTGACCGCCTCGTAACCATATTTGGAATGCCCCTCGTCGAAGGGATAGAACCAATAGAAAAAAGGTTGCCCCGCCACTCCATAGAATTTTATCAGGTCTCCGACCAAGTGACGGTTGATTACTGCTCTTTTTATCCCTCGATAATAATATTCATGGAGCACCTCCTGAGCCTCTTCCGGATGACGGCAATAGCTCACATCCTCCTTATGCATGGCATGAAAATCACCTCGTTTTATCCAGACTGCACTGAAATCCGCTTTCTTCAATTGAGACTGGACATTCTCATTGGTATCAACTATCAGACTTTCCGGATACGGGATATTATTCCCAAGAAGCATACGGGTCATCCGCTCGCGTGTGCAATTCTCTATTCCATAACCGGAATTTATGACCAATTTTCCCTGATTCTCCAGCTCCTGAAGTTTTAATATCGACTTTTGCTCACGACACATATTCAATATCACATCCTCCGATAACTCTTCATTTTGGAATTGTTCCTCACTGTATATAGTGACTATACATCCCCGCTTGCGGAGTTCATCGGCTGTTGCATTGAAAATTGCCGCATCATTTCCTATATGATTGGGAGAATAGGCACCGGCCCGCATTACTCCGGCTATCTTTATCTCTGCCATAAATTTTGGATTATTTCTTATTGTTATTCTGAGAGAAACGCCTCAGCTGTGGCTACGTCATTCAGATGGTCTACATCTATTATCTTACCCATCGGGAAAGCTTCGATATTCAAACCCGCTTTCAGCAACTCTCGCTGAAAATTCCTCATCCTGCTTTTCCCTGAAAGGATACACTCCTCAAGTAATGGCAAGACTTTACGACTTAAACCATAAATACCCCCAGAGATATAACGGGTGTCAGGATTCCTGTCATCGCAGAATGAGACTATACGCATATCCGGTGAGACAGCCACATATAATGGTTTCTCATCATCTACAAATTCGGTAACCGCCATTATTCCATCTACATTTTCGGAAGCTGTCCCATAAGCCTCCACATATTTACGGAAGTCAGACTCTCGAAATATTGTGTCTACCGTAGTAGCGATAAATCTCCCGTCATCCTCCATCATCTCGGTCAGCTCCATGAAAGTATGCATGGACGAGGGGGTAGACTTAACTTTTATATTAAGTTTCACTCCATCCCTGACACTTAGCTTAGAAAGGAACTCATGCACCTCTGTCATACGGGCATTAATCACTATATTTATCGTTTCCGCACCGCAACGCTCAAAGATGCGTATAAGACGTTCTATCATCGGCACCCCATGAATAGGAATCAAAGGCTTAGGGACCTTTGCCCCCTCGCCTGCCAGACGGGAACCTTCTCCTGCCGCTATTATTCCGAAATGCATACTATTATTCTTTCGTGATATTATTCTCCTTCTTCGAAGCCACCGGCTTTGTCTCAGGCAATGGATTTTCGGTCATTTCCTCATATCGCATTCTATTACGATAGATATCCACCGCCTTGTATATCGCATTGCGCATTGACACCTCCGAGGCTTTACCCTCGCCTGCTATATCGTAGGCTGTTCCATGATCAGGAGAGGTCCGGACTATCGGCAATCCTGCTGTGAAATTCACACCTTCCTCAGCGGCCAAAGCTTTAAACGGTGCAAGTCCCTGGTCATGATACATTGCCAATACCCCATCATATTCTCTATATTTACCTGAAGCAAAAAAACCATCGGCAGGGAAGGGACCGAATGCAAGCAACCCCTCCTCTACTGCATCATCAATTGCCGGAAGGATTGAGGTATATTCCTCCGTCCCTATCATACCCCTATCACCACAATGAGGATTCAATCCCAATACTGCTATCATCGGCCTATCGATTCCGAAATCCCGCTTCAGGGAGGTATCGAATACCTTTATGGCATCATAAACTGCCTGACGTGTCAAAGATTCCGAGATTTTGCTTACAGGCACATGGGTAGTGACAAGCGCAACTCGCATAAGTTCGTTAAAGAGTATCATCAAAGACTTATCCCCGCTTTCCCCGAACTTATTTTCGAGATACTCCGTATGCCCCTTGAAATTAAACTCCTCACTTTGAATCGAATTCTTATCAATCGGAGCAGTGACGAGCACATCAATTTCTCCCTCACTGAGAGCCCCACAGGCAGCATTCAGTGCTTCCAATGCCGCAGCTCCTCCATTTGCCGAAGGCACTCCCGGGGTAGGTTCACTTCCCCTGTCGCATACATCTACAATATTAAGCTTTCCCTCCTTTATTTCAGAAGTATTCTTAATGGGTGTAAAATGTACACCTTCGATACCCAGATTCCTGATCGTGGTGGCAGCGATGTCGCTTCTTCCAAACACCACCGGAGTGACAAGTTCTAAAATCTCTTCACCCGCCAGCGCCTTCAATATCACCTCATATCCGACGCCATTATAATCTCCATGGGTTATACCCACTCTTATTTTTTCTTGCATAATTGCAAAATTACTAAAAAAGATTGACTTTTGTGATGTCCCCCTTTATCTTAAAGATTAAGTCCCAGATATCTTTATTACTGTTACAAATCTGTCTCTTTCTACCTGCCACCATCTTTTTTATCTCGGGTTGATGTGGCGAGCATTCCACAAGCTGCCATAATATCTTCTCCCCTGGATGTCCGGATAGTTGCCGTTATACCCTTGGAATTTAAAAAATTCCGAAACATTACCATCCGTTCCTCGCTGCAAGGATGCAAGTCAACGCCTTCCACCTGATGAAACCGTATCAGATTTACCCTACATGGAACATCTCCTATAAGCTTTGCCAACATGCGGGCATGATTCATATCATCATTCACTCCGCGCCACATAATATATTCCAATGACAATCTTCGTTGATGTGAAAAATCATAGGCACCCAACATCTGCATCACTGTCTGGAGAGGGAATGCCTTCTGAGCCGGCATCATTGATTCTCTCTGGGGTATATCCGCCGTATGTACGCTTAGTGCTACATGCACCTGTGTCTGGTCCAGCAGGTCCTTCAACTCTGGCAATTTCCCTACGGTTGAAACCGTAATTCGTTTCGGACTCCACCCCAAACCCCACGATGAGGTCAGGATATCTATAACCTTCTTTACATTTACAAAATTATCCAACGGTTCCCCCATCCCCATAAACACTACATTAGTCAGAGGATTCATCGCCACTTCTCCCTTCTCAGGAACGGGAGGGATGCTCAATATCTGGTTTATAATTTCTGCCGCCGATAGATTTGCTTTAAAACCCATCTTTCCTGTAGCGCAAAAATAACAGTTCATCTTGCATCCCGACTGCGAAGAGACACATAATGTGGCGCGTTCCTTCTCGGGGATATACACTGACTCTATCAGACTTTGAGGACCATAATTGAACAGATACTTAACTGTTCCATCCACAGACTTTACACGAGATACCGGACGAACTCTTCCGACTATATAATTCTCGCGCAACCACTCCTGATTCTTCTTTGAGATATTTTTCATCTCATCGAAGTCTGTCACCCTCTTATCATATAACCATTGTGCAAGCTGACGTCCGACAAACCGGGGCATCCCCCCTTTGATTGCCACATCCTGCAATTCTTCAAGACTCATCCCTATGAGTGACTGTTTACTTTCCATAATAAATTCAGGGCTCTTATTGGTTATCGCCACATCATGTTCCCGTAAAAAATTAGGGTCATTCCCGACTGGGGAACGACCCTGAGGACTATGACGGGATTGAAAAATTTCCGTTTAGTTTTTCCGGTCAATCACCGGCTTCAAACTTATATGAGTTATTTTCGAGCTTCTTGCTTCCTCGGATCATCTTTGTAATGTCGGGATTTACAAGCTGCATAAACTGCTGTTCGTAAGTGGCATCGTTATAGTTGTATTTATCCTTACCTTTCCCTTTTACCACTACTGCATAAACACCATCGTCTCCTTTTACAACCATCATCTTGGATGAAGGTTTGGCTCCAACAACTTTTCCGAGAACGGTTGCATCATTGATTTGCTGACCGCGACCGAAGCGGAGGTCGGTGACTGTGCGAGGCTCGACACCCATTGCCTGAGCTGCTCCTGCCACACTTCCTTTCTTGCCATATTGAGCCACCATTGCATCGCCGGCTTTAGAACGACGTGCCTTTCCGGTAAGATATTCCTTAACTCCGGGATTGCTCATAGGCACATAGTCGGTATATTCATCATTGATGGCAACTGCATAAAGCATCGGTGCCGCTGCATCCTTTGATTCATAGATGTGGCTTACATCACCCTTCTTTCCGTCAATCATTACCCAACGAACCACCTGACGGGAATCGGGGAAATACATATTATAACCTCTGAAACGGGGAACAGCCGGAGTTGACTGAGTGAGATCCACATCCACTACACTATAGCCTGCCTTTTCTGCATTTGCTTTAAATTTCGCAGCCGTATTGTTCTTAGCAAGGAACTTGTCAAGTTTTTCACGTGCATCTTCAAGAGTCTTGGCAGAGGGCTGAATGGCATAGTCCACTTCCTCAAACTCATATACTTCTACCGGTGATTTTTTGTTGACAACAGAAGCAATTGCGGCTCCCTGCTCACTTTGATTAAGAATCATATATCGACCTGCGCCATTGACCAAAGAATCAACCATTGACTGAGGGATTCCAAGCTGTGTTCTTCCGTCGGCAGTGAATAGTTCCACCCATTGTGCGGGAGCTGCCATGACACTGTCTGCGGAGAAAACAGAGACGATTGAGTCGGGGGAGAGTCCTGCGTTAAGACGAGCCATAACCTTCTCGGGAAGATTCGCTCCGGCCACTTGCACCATTCTGATTTCTATCGAATCAACCGCTGCATAACGACGTCCCATCTTGACAATCTTGAATCCCTGAATGGTGCTCTCAACAAGGTCTACGGAATCCTTCGGGGCGGTAGCCAGGAAGGATTTTAATGCACCCTCATTAAGATCGGAAGCACGAAGCTCACGATGACGAGGTGAAAGACCTTCCTTTTTGAGGTTTTTACCTATCTGACCCTTTCGGAGATCCTGAGCCGCTGCTATTGCCAGACGACTTGCTTCCTCCTTATCTGCCTGTGAGGGAACCACACTCACTGAAAGGAATGTTACATCCTTGGTGGGTTCCTCTACCTTAAACATCCCTTTTTCTTCATTGTATACCTTCTTGAGGTCTGCATCATTTACGGGATATTTCTTCTCATCAAGCTGTCCATAAGGAATGTAAGCCATCTCGATCGAAGTTGTCTCCACGAAATCGTTGAAGAGAGCCTTCTTATCAAGATTGTTTGCCTTAAAGCTGCGGGTCAGGAGATTCTGGTAAACCAGTTTCCCTATCTCCTTCTTATATTTGTTTTCTACTGAAATCCACTGGCGCTGATAAGGTGCTACCTGAGATTCTGTAAGATTATAGCGTTTGGGATTGAAAATGACATCGTAGGCCTGTTGTGCATTTGCCACACTCAGATTCTGCTGTGCGAGACCTCTTACAATATTTTGCAGTTCCGGCATCATATTGGGAGATTCAAGCATATAGAAACGAAGCACTTCGGGAGAAACGCGAATTCCGGTCTGCTCTACTGCACGAGTAAAAAGATGCTCATTTATAAGCTGTTCAAGAGCCATCTGTGACAATGTCTGGGTATCAAAATTTGCCACTTGCTCCGGATTGGTCTTGCGAGCCTCTTCCAATTGCTGATTCAGCTCCTCGCGACGCTGCTGGAATTCCTGAATATCAATTTTTTCACCACCGATTTTTGCAACTGTGGTTGTATTGCCAAACAGATTACGTCCGTTGGTCAGTGCATCGCCAAGAATAAACGCCAATAGCGCCACGGCGATTACAATAAGGAGAAGAACTGATCTTTTCCTGATTTTTTCTAATGTTGCCATTCCTTGTTATGTAGTTGTTATTTTTACTTATTATCAATCCCTTACACACAAATTTTACTCCACAATGGTATCGTTTTTTATTCTTTACTATACCAAATGGCTCTGTCTAAAAAGGGACTTTATCGCGCAAAGATAACATTTTATTAGGTAATCCCCAAGAATTTATTGTTTTTTTAATTATTGAAAAAGCTTTCTTTAATTTCATCAACCATATCAAGCTTCTCCCATGTGAAGAGTTCTACATCCTTCTCAAGTGCTCTCCCCTTCTCATATCGATTCTCAAATACCTTCTTCTTTCTCTCCGGCTCTCGTCCCATGTGTCCGTAGGCTGAAGTCTCGGAATATATAGGATTTCGCAATTTCAGCCGCTCTTCGATTGCCTTGGGACGCATATCGAAAAGCTTCTCCGTAATTGCAGCTATCTCACTGTCACTCATATCCACGTGAGCTGTTCCATTGGTGTTTATACAGAAACTGACAGGCTTTGCCACTCCGATTGCGTATGCCACCTGCACCAATACTTCATCTGCCACACCGGCGGCTACAAGATTTTTTGCTATATGCCGACACGCGTACGCCGCAGAACGGTCTACCTTGGAGGGATCCTTACCTGAAAAGGCTCCTCCGCCATGTGCTCCTCGTCCACCATACGTATCAACTATTATCTTTCTCCCTGTAAGACCCGTATCCGCATGGGGACCTCCAAGAACAAACTTCCCCGTTGGGTTCACATGAACTATCATGTCATCATCAAACAATGCCTGAACATTCTCCGGCAGTTTCGCCTTTACACGGGGTATCAACACTTCAAGCACATCCTTGCGGATTTCACTTAACATCTCCTCATCTGCTTGAGCCTGTGCTGTGGGAGTATCCTCCAGTGGCTGCACAAATTCATCATGCTGGGTAGAAATTACTATAGTATGTATCCTCACCGGACGATTGTTTGAATCATATTCCACCGTCACCTGACTTTTCGCATCCGGGCGTAGATAAGTCTTAAGCTTCCCTTTACGATAATACGTCATCTCCTTCCCCTCGCGACGGATGTCGGCAAGTTCCCGAAGCAAACGATGACTCAAATCAAGTGTCAGGGGCATATACTGGTCTGTCTCATTTACTGCATATCCAAACATCATACCCTGATCACCGGCTCCCTGTTTTTCCTCATCTTCGCGTGTGACGCCTCGTGCTATATCCGGACTCTGCTCATGGACCGCGCTTAAAATTCCGCAACTGTCGCCGTCAAAACGATATGCCCCTCTGTCATATCCTATATTATTTATTACTCGTCTTACTACATCCGGTATATCCACGTATGCCTCACTGGTAACCTCTCCGGCCACTACAACCTGTCCTGTGGTGCAAAGGGTTTCTATCGCTACATGCGATTTTGGATCACGTGCGATAAATTCGTCAAGCAACGCATCACTGATGCAATCCGCCACCTTGTCAGGATGACCTTCAGAAACAGATTCTGATGTAAACAAATAATTCATATCTACCTTATTAAAATTTTAAATACAAAAAAACATTTCAGCAATCATGACTGCTGAAATGCTCAAATATCTTGCGGGATTTCATAAACCCCCGTTTTAGCATTTTTTTAAGTGGTTGCAAGCAGTCAAATCTCTCCACTCTTTCTCTTTTGCACTACAAAATTACAAACTTCTCAGGAAATATCCAAATTCAGGGTGCTATTTTTCAAACACCATGCTTGAGTTCGCTCAGCAGTTCTATGATATCTGCACGTAGATCATTCCCTAAATCCTGCATCATCAGCTTAAAAGGTGTGGCAACGGGTTTAAACGGTTTATTCATTTCCGGGGATGCCACAACCTTCAGCGCTCCCTTTTTACATTCCACCACAAAACGTTTCCCCATCTCAAGCGGCTCTCCGTCTATGTGTACCGGTCCGGAGTTAAGACGCGAAATCTCCGCTCTCTCTATCCTGAACGTGTCAACCAAAATATTTTTATCCAGCTCTCCGGACATGAGTTGAATCCCTGCCATTGCCTGCAACAATGGGGAGCCGTCATGAATCAAGGTTATGTCAAGGTGTCCATCTTTAAGGGATGCCTCCGGTGCGATATATGCATTGTTACCATACTGTGACGCATTGCACACTGCCACAAGCATCGCGCGCTCAGCTATGATCTTTCCATCCACCGAAATAGCGTAGACTTCTGAATTATAGGTCAGGAATTGACGTATGGCATTCTTGATATAAGTCATCTTTCCCCTACGCTTTTCCTCTGCAAATTTCTTACTTACCGTTGCATCAAAACCCATCCCGAAAGCACAGAAAAACGGATGTCCATTCACCTCACCCCTATCAATTACAGTCTGGTAATTATTTTCTATTATCTCTATTGCCTTCTTGAAATCAGAGGGGATGCCTAAAGAGCGTGCCAGTCCGTTGCCGCTTCCGCACGGTATGATTGCCAAGGGAATATCCGTAAAACTCAAGGCAGCAGCAACCTCATTGACCGTGCCGTCTCCACCGGCTACTATCACCATTTCCACTTTATCCTCTACAGCCTGGCGGGCAAACTTATAAGCATCCTCCGGACCTGTAGTGGGGAGTACCTGCAATTCGAGTCCCTGTTTCTCCGTCATCTGCTCTACCATCGCCGGAAGCATATCACGCTGTCGTGTGCCGGAGCGAGGATTCACTATCATTACTACCTTCTTCATCTCTTGTCTTATTCTCATTCATCAATAACGTCTTCACTGCAAGATTATTTGCGAATGAAGACGTTACGGATCTATTCTATCCGGCCTGCCGGCCTGTATATATCAATATTTCAGCTATTCGGGTGCAATGTCCTTACTTATCGCCATACATCTTGCCTGAACTCTTCTTGTTATAGCCGTAATAGCCACGATATCCCTTCGTGCCGTAACCATAACCATAGCGATATGTATATCCATACCTTATGCCCGTAGAAGAGTCGTTGATGATAAGGCTGATATGAGGGAACTTCTTACCTCTATAAAGATTATCAAGATTATCAAGCATTGAGCGCTCGAAAAGTCCTACACGCACAACAAAGAAGGTGCGATCGGCACTCGCTGACACAATCTGCGCATCTGCCATCATCTCTACCGGCGGACAGTCAAAGAAGATGAAGTCATATTCCGAGCGGAGATAGTCTACAAGATTGGTAAAGCGGTTGGACTCAAGCAGCTCTGTCGGGTTGGGAGGTATGGAACCTACCGGCAGGATATCGAGAGTATCGGCATACTGTCCACGCTGGATAATCGGATTGACATCATGAATGGCACCTGCGAGATATTCTGCCAGTCCCTTCAATGGTGAGCCTACGAAGCGTGAGAGTGTGGCACGTCGAAGGTCACAATCTATTAACAACACCTTCTTATGTTTCAATGCAAGGGAGATACCCAGATTAAGAGTAATGAACGTCTTACCGGAACCGGGGTTGAACGAAGTCATCAAAATCGTGGTCTCCTGCGCATCGGCTGTGATAAAGTTCACATTAGTGCGAAGCACGCGGAATGCCTCATTAACCATGTTTCTGTTACCCTCCTCAACCACAACATCTGACTTGAGTGTCTCCTTATCGCGATGTTTGGTATTGTCGGCAAAGTAAGACACACTGACCTTCTTGGCATGTTTGAATCTCGGGATTTCTCCAATGATGGGGATTGCCAGACCTTCAACATCCTTACGTCCGCGCACCTTGGTATTGGCAGACTCACTCACATATATCACTCCTACGGGGAGAACGAGTCCGATTGCAAATGCTATGAGATAAATCTGTGTTGATTTCGGACTTGTTGGTGCCTTACTTCCGGAGGGACGACGAATCACCCGGGTATTAATCGGAGTAAATGCCTGGGACAGTTCGTTCTCTTCACGCTTCTGAAGAAGATAAAGATAAAGTGACTCCTGAACCTTCTGCTGGCGCTCTGCAGAGAGAAGGAAACGTGCCTGACGCGGATTTGCTGCTACCCTGGCATTTGCACTCTGCTCATTACGCTCAAGATTACGGATGGTAGTTGAGAGTGACACCTCCTGATTGTCAATCGAAGAAAGGATACTTCTGCGTAATGCCGCTAACCTTGTGTCATACTCGATGACCAACGGGTTGGACTCGGACGAGTTACCCATATGCTGGTTACGTTGAATCATGGTGTTGTTATACTCTCCTATCAGCCCTTCGATATTGGAATTGGAAATACCTGTGTTGACAGGAAGCACCTGATTTCTTCCCTCGGTTGAGATATAATTACGCAAGTAGCGTGTCATCTGCAACTGGTTGTTATATTGGAGTATCTGATTGCTGGTGTTATTACTCTCCTGCATGTAGAGTGAAGAAGCCTGACCCAAATCGGGAATCAAGTTTGAACTCTTATATGAGGAGATATTGTTATCCACACTACCGAGTTCCTGCTCCACCACTGCCAGACGTTCATTGATAAAATCGTTGGTAGTAGCCACGACCTGTGCCTTGGCGTTGATCCAATTCTGATTGTATGCCTCGATGAGGGCGGTCAGTATGTCACAGGCTCGTTGAAAATTCTGGTCATTACAGGTAATGGTGACCACGTTACTCTTCTTCGGGGGCGTTTCAATGGAGATCTTACCTGAGTAGGCACTTACCGTTGCCTCCATGGGGGTTTTGTATATTATCTCATCTACAACCTGACCCTCCTTATAGAAAGGTGTACGGTCGATTGTAATGACTCCGGATGGAGTGGATATACCTGTGCCGAAAGCTACCGGGGTTGAAGAATTCACAACCAGGTTTCTTCCATTCACCTTTAGGTCGGATACGGTAATTTTTCCGCGCTTGTCAACATGAAGATGAAGATACGCTCCCTCCGTAACCGGCATGTCGGGGAAGGAAACCGATACCGGGACATCACTGCCATATAACACTTTATTGTGGAAAGTACCGGGGGCATAGTAACTTACGTCAAGTCCCAGTTTCGCTACCACAACCTGCATGAGATCAGGCGATTTTAAAGCCGCTATTTCATCCTCAAGCACTGTGTTGGTCTGAAGGATTCCCAAATCTTCCAAATCCACACTTGCCGAACCCATAGGACTCTGCGCATCATCTCGTATCATTACCGCACAGGAACTTGTGTAAGTGGGTTGTGTCCTCAACACCTCAAGCACGCTCAATCCAACACATACGATAACTGAGATTACCACCCAATACCAATGTTTGAGGGTAATTGCAAGAACATCTGATATCTTTACAACATTCAGAAGTCGTGATGAAGGTCTTCCCCCTTCCTTTGGCTGCCCAGCATTTTGGCTTGTACTGTTCTGCTCCGCCATAATATTTTCAGTAGCTATTTTTGTCGTATCTACATTTTTAAGCACTCTGATACATCAGAATTTAACTGATAACTAACAGAGTATCACACTAATTTATTCTTACCATATTTCATATTGGCAGAATTTGTTGCAAAGTTAATACTTTTCCCTCCAATTTTCAAAACAAAATTTTTATATTCCTTTCATTTTTTGCTTCTATCCACTAATTCAATTCTTTTTATTTCCAATCTCCTCTCTCTTTCCTATCTATTTTTTCTGTAATGTGGATGATGCTTCTCCAATTCTCTGCGAAGATGACTGCGGTCAACATGCACGTAAATCTCCGTTGTGGATATTGACTCGTGACCCAACAGAATTTGAATCACCCGCAAGTCGGCTCCTCCCTCTAACAGATGTGTGGCAAATGAATGTCTCAGTGTATGAGGGGAAATCTTTCGCGCAATCCCTGCTTCCCGGGCCAAATCCCTAACTATATAAAATGCCATTACCCGGCTCAGCCTGCCCCCTCTGCGGTTCAGGAAAAGTATATCTTCATCTCCGGGTTTTATCTTCATCCGCGAGCGCTGCTCCAGCCAATCTTCTATCAATCCGGATGCCGTAGACGATACAGGAACCATCCTCTGCTTACTCCCCTTACCCTCGATTATCATCCAGCCCTCCTCCAAATTCAGTCGCGATACTCTCAGATCGGTTAATTCCGATACCCTGATTCCACTCCCGTAAAGAGTCTCGATAATGGCATGATTGCGCAAACCCTCATCCTTATTGTAATCTATTGCGCTTACCATCTGATCTATCTCTTCCTCACTCAATGCATCGGGTAATCTGACTGTCATTGCCGGAGTCTCCACAAGTTCACTCGGATCCTCCTCGATGACATTCTCCATTATAAGATATTTAAAGAAGGAACGGATTCCTGACATTGTTCTGCGCCGTGTCACCGCAGTCAATTCATTTTCCGACAACTCCACCATAAATTCATGAATGTCAGTCTCTGATATCTCTCTAAGACCTATTGATCTTTTCTTTAGAAACATCAATAGCTTGGCAACATCCTGGCAATAAGCCATTACGGTATTGGGGGAGGTGGCTCTCTCAAGTCCCAGCCATGTCTGAAAACCTTTGGTAAGTCGCTTCAATTCAGTATTTTGCTCCATCTATGAGGAATCCTATAAAATTTTATAGACATATAATGCCGATTCTTTTCTCGGTATTAATATCAGCCTTTTCCTCCCCTCCATTATTATTCCTCCTGATCCGACCCGGTTCATTTCAGTCACCAACTCCTCTGTTAGTTTTCCCACAGTTTTTCCCTCCCGGGCAAAATATAAAAGATAATCCCCGTTATCAACAATTCTCCTGATATCCTCCGGGTCACATTCTTTCTCCTTAAGATGTAAATACGGATGTTCTCTTTCGATATGCCCATCCTCAGGAACTGTTTCCCTCACTGGATAACCCCCGGCAGTAATCCCGGCTTTAAGATGAGAGTTTACTGCCATATCTGCAACTACCACAGAGGGACGACAAAAATCCACCACCCGCAGTGCCAGGCGAGCATCTCTGCGGCAAGGTAGAATTTCCTTATTCTTCTCCAGCGAAGATTCTATAGCCGAGTACCCATACCAGCTATACCCATAGCCGGGACTCACCGCACGCTTTATCAGTTGATAAGCGTGCGGTGAGTGGATTCCGAATCCCCGGGTGTGGCGCCATCGGCGGTATAGCTCACCCAAGGTCATCATACCTTTGTTGAATCACATTGCCGTAATTTGCCCCAACGGTATATTTCCAATGCCAAGGCGCACCCGCAGAGAATGAGTATCAATATAGCACATATAATACCTATCGTGTTGGTCACCTGCAATGATTTGGGATTAAATCTGAAGACTATATTATGATTTCCTGCCGGAAGCTGTAAGGCTCTCAACACATAATTTACCCTTCCTATCTCCACCGGTTTTCCATCAATTGTAGCCTCCCAGCCCCAGGGGAAATATATCTCGGAGAAGACAGCCGTCCCCCCCTTGGCTGACTTATAGGCATACTCCAGATGATCGGGAGCATACATGGTCTCATAAATGGTGTCTCCGGCACTTATATGCTGACCACGACCTAAAACCGAACTGAATTTCCTGTCGGCAACAGCCTCGCTCTTAACCTTCAGGGAATCCAATCCCTGCATCTCCTCATTGGGAGTGTCCACATATTTCACCTTTTCCACAAACCATGCATTCCCCATAGCATCCGGGTTCTCAACCACTTTCCCTTCTACAATGAAATACTTGGCATTCAACATATTGAGGACATTCAGATTATTCTTACGAATCTGATGTTCAAGAAGATCGTTATATCGTGTCAGCTTTGCCGCATGATATCCCCCTATGGTCTTATGAAAATATGAACTGCGGGCTGAGCCCATACCGTCAATGTCCATCACCCGGTAATTACCCTTATCTCGCAATATCTGTTCATCTGCCGCAGTCTTTTCCAATACGGATTGCGACTCTGCCGGCACCACGAAGTTGTCATGATTCACATATCGTTTGTTGACACTGAAAAGATCTATAAGCACCAGAGCTGTCAACATACAAATGAACACACTCTTGTTCTTGACTTTCCCTGAAAGATAAAGCCAGCAGACCAAGGCTCCCAGGAGGATAAATACCAGTGAACGGAGAGAGTCCGCACGTACTAACGAAAGACGTGATTCAGAAATGACATTCAAAACGTTGGTGTAAGCCGGATTTCCCAACACTCCGTTCTCGGTAAAGAAGCGCAACTCATCAGCACGGAAGGGTGAACCGAAGATGCCGGGTGAAATCCATCCCAGCAGACAGATCACTGCACACAAGCCGGTCACAATACCTACGGAATAAAGATTACGCTTGAGATAATCCGGAGTCTCAATCATCTGTAAAATGCAAAGCATTGCCAATGCCGGAATACAGAATTCCGCCACTACCAGCATACTTGCCACAGCGCGGAATTTATTATATCCCGGGAAATTATCAATAAAGAAGTCGGTTACTGCCGGAAAATTATCACCCCATGCCAGCACAATACTTACTATCAACCCGGCGAAAAGAGCCCATTTAAAGGGTATGAGTTTCGGACTCTCAACTGTGAACATTGCAAGAATCGCAAGAATCAACACAATCGCCCCGACATAAACCGGACCGTTCGTCATAGGTTGATTCCCAAAATATTGATTAAAGGAATATGCAAATTGTGCCTCTTCGGGTGAAAGGGATACCCCGGATGCATATTCGGTATCCATCACGGAAAGGGGGTAATTTTCCCCTCCTACCGGTTTTATTGTAGCTCCTCCCTTTACATTAGGTATAAGGAGAGTAAGAGTTTCATCCACACCGTAACTCCACGCCGTGATAGCATCCTTGTCCATTCCTGCAGAGGGATTCTGAGGGGCATTGGAATCCACAATTTCAGTAGCTTTTCCCCTCACTGTCTCCTTGGAATATTCATAACTGTTATATAAGCTGGCACTATTTACACCTATCGCTAATAGAGCAGCACCTAAGGCACATACCGTAGCTATTCCCCATCGGCGCACATTCCCGGCCTTTATGGCAAGCCAAAGCCACGCCAAAACCAGGAAGAAAATGAGAAACAGGAAGTAATAGGTCATCTGCGGATGATTGCTCTGAAGCTGCAACGTCGCGAATATTGCTGTCATGGCAGCTCCCGGCAGATACTTACCCCTATAAAGTAGGGCCAACCCTCCTATTGTCGGCGGTATATAGGCAAGGGTCATGAACTTCCATATATGTCCCGCTCCTATAATTATTATAAAATAGGTGGAAAGTCCCCATCCGATAGCTCCAAAAAGAGCAAGAGGCCAACGCACCTTAAAGCAGAGAGCCATAATATAGAATCCAAGCATCATGGCAAAAAGGATTCCCCCGGGTGCCGGTATTCCGAGTGTCATCACCTTTCCTATCCATCCCACAATATCATTGGCAGGATAAGAGGGGGATATCTGGAAATTAGGCATCCCTCCGAAAAGAGAATCTGTCCATCGGGTTGTGTTACCCGTTGCCTCATGATAGGCCTTCCCTTCCTGACCATTGGCTATACCCTGAATGGTGTCGTGCTGCTGAAGCACATTCCCCTCGAACAGATCGGGAATAAAAAACAAAATGGCTACTACCGCTAAGAGCAGTGCAGCCATTCCTGTATATAAAATATTTTTCTTATTCATCTATATACACATGAAGCTCCCGATTCAAACTTTGTTCAAGTGAAATCAAAGTTTCTGTTTCTGTAACACCGGGGATATGCTGAATCCGGTCGTTAAGAATTTCCATAAGGTTATGGTTATCCTTGGCATAAACCTTGATAAGCATAGAGTAAGGACCTGTGGTGTAGTGACATTCTACTACTTCGGGGATTCTTTCAATCTCCCTTGATACTTCACGATACATAGAGCCTCTCTGAAGTTTCACACCCACGTAAGTGCATGTGTTGTAACCTAAGCTCTTGGGATTTACGTTATACCCGGAGCCGGTGATAACCTTCATATCGATAAGGCGTTGAATGCGCTGATGGATTGCTGCCCGTGAAACTCCACATTGCACTGCTACATCCTTGGACGGTATGCGCGCATTCTTCATAATAATACTCAGGATTTTTCGGTCTAATTTGTCAATTCTGTCCATGATAATTGTTTAAGGTCTGTACATCCCTTGATTCTGCGAGAACTCAATTCTTGACTTTTGATGATTTCTCTTTGATAAATGGTAATACAGGGTTAATATTCTTTTAACGACCCTTCGTGACAAAATATTATATCCCTCAGGGTTAGATTGCGATGCAAAATTAATACATTTTGATAAATCTACAAATGCTCCATCGCTATTTCCTGTAATTTTCATCATTTTTTGCCAATTTTTCCCCTTCATATCTAATATTTTCACTAATTTTGTAACTCATTTCACAAGATTAAGCCATCTCCTCTCCCCTTTTTTCCTCTCCCCGACATGGCGCTTTCTACGAAATAAATATCTCTTTAAGCATGAAAGATTTCAAACGTACCCTTATTACTTCAGCTCTCCCATACGCTAATGGTCCGGTACACATCGGACACCTTGCCGGTGTTTATGTGCCTGCTGATATATATGCCAGATACCTCCGGCAGCAAGGACGCGATGTCCTGTTCATAGGCGGTTCTGACGAACATGGTGTCCCCATTACTATCAAAGCCAAGGCCGAAGGTGTTTCTCCTCAAGATATCGTGGACCGCTACCATAATATTATTAAAGACTCTTTCGAAGAATTCGGAATCTCTTTCGATGTTTACGGCAGAACATCTTCAGACACTCACCGCAAGGTGGCTTCCGATTTCTTCAGACGACTCTATGACAAAGGGGAATTTATCGAAAAAACTTCGGAACAATTTTATGACGAAGAGGCCGGACTGTTCCTCGCTGACCGCTATGTGACGGGCACATGCCCTCACTGTGGCAACGAACATGCCTACGGCGACCAATGTGAAGCATGCGGCACTTCCCTGAATGCTACCGACCTCATCAACCCCCATTCTACTATAACCGGAAAAACTCCCGTCCTTCGCCCTACTTCCCACTGGTATCTTCCTCTCGACAAATGGGAGCCTGAACTCCGCCGATGGATTCTCGAAGAACATAAGGAATGGCGCCCGAATGTATATGGCCAATGTAAATCCTGGCTCGACCTCGGACTCCAGCCACGTGCTGTGAGCCGCGACCTCGATTGGGGAATTCCCGTACCTGTCGAGGGTGCCGAAGGAAAGGTGCTTTATGTATGGTTCGATGCCCCTATAGGTTATATCTCAAATACAATTGACCTCGTTGGAAACGATTGGGAAAAATGGTGGAAAGACAAAGACACCCGGATGATTCATTTCATCGGAAAGGACAACATAGTGTTCCATTGCATCGTATTCCCAGCAATGCTTATGGCTGACGGCTCTTATAACCTCCCGGATAATGTGCCTGCCAATGAATTCCTTAACCTGGAAAACGACAAAATATCCACTTCCCGCAATTGGGCGGTATGGCTCCACGAATACCTCCGCGAACTCCCCGGACGTCAGGATGAACTCCGTTATGTGCTCACTTCAAACGCTCCCGAAACTAAAGACAACAACTTTACTTGGGCTGACTTCCAAATCAGGGTCAATTCGGAACTCGTTGCCATATTGGGAAATTTCATCAACCGTGTTTCTATTCTGCTTCATAAATATTACGATGGCATAGTGCCTCAATGCGGAGAGCTATCTCCGGAAGACCTTGCGATGCAACAGGAAGTAGCGGACACCGTAAAGTCACTGGAAGATAATCTGGAGAATTTCAAATTCCGCGATGCCTCTAAAGATGCCATGAATATTGCACGTATCGGCAATAAATATCTTGCCGATGCCGAGCCCTGGAAGTTGATAAAGACTGATCCGGAACGCGTAAAGACAATCATGTACCTATGCACCCAGCTTTGCGCTAATCTGGCTGTCGCTTTTGAACCATTCACCCCTTTCGCTGCGGCTAAAATACGCGACACCTTCCGTGTAAACTCTCTCGATTGGAATAATCTCGGAAAGTTTGACATCGTTAAACCGGACACCTGCATCGGTGAGCCTCATCTCCTATTTGAAAAAATAGAGGATAGTGTGGTGGATGCTCAAGTCAATAAGCTGCTCGAAACAAAAAAGGAGAATGCTATCAAGAATTGGACACCGGAGCCTGTAAAACCGACGGTAGATTTCGAAACCTTTGAGAAAATAGATATACGCGTTGGTAAAGTGCTCGAATGTAAAAAGGTAAAGAAATCCAAGAAACTGCTGCAATTCCTTATCGAGGACGGAATGGGCACACGAACCATCCTGAGCGGAATCGCATCCTCCTATCAACCCGAAGAGCTCATTGGGAAAGAAATATGCTTCATAGCAAATTTCGAACCGCGCAAGATGATGGGAATTGAAAGCAACGGAATGATTCTTAGCGCAGTAAACGCGGATGGAACCCTCACCGTAATCGGTCCAACCGGTCCTGTTCTTCCCGGAGCGAGCGTAGGATAGAAATGTGAAAAATTGTTAAAAAGACCATAAAAGCGTCATGAAATTTTGCCAATTCAAAAAAGCGGTGTAATTTTGTGACGCTTTAATCAGGGACCCCTTTCAGCAATAAGCTGAAAAAAGTAATCTTCGGATTACCGGTTGGTCCCGGGAAAGCCGACTCGGGGTGTAGCTCAGCCCGGTTAGAGTACGCGTCTGGGGGGCGTGTGGTCGCAAGTTCGAATCTTGTCACCCCGACCGAGTCTTAAAAACGCTTGCAGGTTAATAACTTGCAAGCGTTTTTCATTTTAAACGGGATAAAAACAAGTCAAGCATTTTTTGTTTCGAATTACTAACTTAGCTCTGTGCTGATTTGTCCGTTACACTTTTTCTTTATCTCTTTTTCACCCATGGTTTGTCGAACATCTTAAATCAATCCCACCATCTCGCCCTGATGTGAATGATTCAATTATGCAATTCCACTCTTTCTGCAATAAATCGCGGGTAAGTTCCTCAAATTCGCTCGATTGCAGTACATGAAAATCGTAAGTTGCCATAATCATATATTTTATAAAGAGTTATAAAAAAAGAGTCATATAAGCTGGAAGATAGGTTATGCTTTCTTCCTTGCGCAAATCTTTTGTATAGATAAGATATCGTTTATTTACACGTGAGGAAAATTTTTCACAGAAAAGGATCTCCATCGGTTGGAGCATTAACTGTATAACGAGAAGCATTACGAGTCAATTCCGAAGGTATAGTCATAAATAATTTTGAAGCTATGCCTGAAGGGTCAATTTTCATGAAATCTTTCTCGTAGAGTCAATAATCCCCAAATTAAAATTGAGAAAAATGTCAAATATCCCCCTTTTAAACTCCCTAAAAATGTCAATAATCCCTAAATTTAAGGAATCCTCTTGTATAATACACTGAAAATTAGAATTTAAGAGAGCTGGAATTGTTAAAATTGGATGTGTGACCCCCGTAAAATCCTTATGGGACTCTCCTTATCATAAGAAAGTCTTACGCCTTTTATAAATTCAGAAAAATCATCCATAACTTTTGGCCTATACGCCAAAAAAATTATTCTACCACATACCGATATAATAATAATGTTATAATTTTTATTATAATATTATTGTAATATTGGAAAACTTTTTGTAATTTTGCAGTGTTGAAAAGAAAACGGATTATATCAATCCGCATTACTCTATTAGCAATAAACTAATAACACAATGACAGTAAAACATGACACATTATGCTAACTAAAATCTCTCAAGTCGGTACATCTGTGGGAGTAATAATCCCCAGATTTATCGCCACTGAAGGAGGCTTCTCCAAAGGCTCGTCAGTGAACATTGAATTTAAAAACGACCAAATAATCATTTCTAAACCTATCGCCAAGCGTGAAGGTTGGGCTGAAGCATTTGCAAAATATGCAAAAGAAGGTGAAGACGCAATGTTGCTGCCTGACTACCTCGATTCCGAAGCTGTAGATTTGATGTGATCCGAAACTCTGTTCAACAAATTACTATATAGATTATAACTAATTAAACGCGTATGAAGAAATTTGAACTTTATGCTGTCAATCTTGACCCGACGGTCGGGGCAGAGATGAAGAAGACAAGACCGTGTTTAGTCATCTCACCGGATGAGATGAATGCTTTCGTGCGTACTGTAATTATCACACCTTTGACATCTGTGTCAAGGGAGCTCCCGACAAGAGTCCTGATTAAGGCTACTCCTCAAAGCGGATTGAATAATGACAGCTACGCCGCTATTGACCAGCTGAAGGCTGTTGACAAATCCGGATTAGGCAGTTTAATCGGAGAGATCTCCGAATCGGAGAAAGTTAATGTGACCAACGTCCTGCAAGAGTTGTTTGCCTATTGACATAGCAATAGTATTTTTTAAGTCATGGCAGCCGTCACCTTCCGGCTGTTTTTTTATTTTAGGTCCCGACTCATAAAAAATAGGGGCCTTAGCTCTGTGCTGATTTGTCCGTTACACGTTTTCTTTATCTCTTTTTCACCCATGGTTGTGTAAATCAAGCGCGACAATGGCGCCTGAAAGATGCCACTCCTTAGACAATGAGAGAATAAAAGAAGCTATTCTAATATAATTTTTGTCGGAGGTACATCCTGAATTTTATAAAAAGCGATGATTGAACAGAACTCAGCGTCTTCAGAAGATGATGTGACATCCCGACCTCCGAGAAAAGCCTCTACTTCTTCATCGGTCTCCAACAAAAAACGAAGACGCGATGAATCTGACAATAGTGGAGTTGACATATATTTTCCGTCGGCGTATAGAGTGACTTCACCATTTCTCAATCGCAATTCTACCCTATCACCGGGAATCAACTCGGAAAATATTCGCACTTTTTCTACCCCCGAGATAAAAACATCTCATACCTCCGCAGTGCAGTCGGTATGAGATGCGACCACCTTCCGAACCCTATCTAAGTAAGGACTCGGAGCAGATTCTGCAATCTGTCTACGAGTTTTCTTTGAAGGCTTGAATAAAGAGAGAAAACCGGCAACTACCAAGGCAAAAAGATTAACACCAGGACTATATACACGGAACATATATTAAATATTGGTTTGTTGTAGTCAGTGATCTCTCTGAGAATCCTGCACTACATGACATCATCCTTCAAGTAGTAGGCACAGCAGCCACCTTCGGCAAGAATACAACAGAGTATCAATGATGGAAAATTAGCAAATACTTTTGAAAATACAAAAAAATGCACCTTATTTTTGCACTTCGTTCTTGAATCTACATATTTTTGCAGCTGAGCCGGAGTGTAACAAATTCGCAACAGGCGAAGTCAAGACCTTGCTGCGTTGCAGCAGAAGATAGTTATCTTACCCTGTGTTATTTTAGGATTTTACGGTCATTTCCTCCACTTTCCAAAATCTGCATTTGGTGAATGGCTATTTGGTTGAGTTTCATTAGTCGCTCATCTTGTGGCACCCCTTGCTCAATAAACACGGCATTAAGATTTTGCATATTAGAGAGGCATATAAGCTCGTTGATTGAAGCGTAATCACGGATATTACCTTTCAAATCCGGATTTTCATCGCGCCACTGTCGAGCCGTCTTACCAAACATTGCCACGTTCAAGACGTCGGCTTCGTCTGCATAGACGTTTGATGCCTGTTCGCGAGTAATTTCTGACGGAAGAAGATGGGTCTTGATAGCATCCGTGTGGATACGATAATTGATTTTGGAAAGTTCGCGCTTTGCCGACCAACCAAGGTGTTTCTGCTCATTAGCCTTTAGTCGCTGAAATTCTTTAACTATGTATAGTTCGAATTCAACTGATATCCAACTTGCAAATTTAAATGCAATATCTTTGTGAGCATAGGTGCCACCATAACGCCCTGATTTCGCAATTATTCCAACAGCATTTGTAGACTCTATCCACTTTTTAGGGGAAAGCGTAAAGGCATTTAGCCCAGCTTGCATTCTAAACCCCTCGAATTCGGTGGGTTTAAAATAAGGATTATAAAGTTGCTCCCATATACCCAAATACTCGATAGTGTTGCGATTTCGCATCCAGTTTGCAATAACAGCATTTGGCTCATCACTCTTGT
>CAZDWB010000030.1:0-29262 GCA_964509225.1 uncultured Sangeribacter sp. | reverse complement strand
GAGGTGGAGGGGCTTGTTGGTGTTGGGCGAGGAGTATTCCACCATCACCAGTTCGCTGTTTTCATCACTCTTGCGCAATCCGAAATTTTCATCCGCGGCAATCTCCTTAAGCCTGGTGAGCCAGAAATCGGGAGATACAGTAAGGTTGAGAAATCCTTTGACAGCGTTGAAATCACCCACTGCCGGCACATTCTCCTTAAGCCACGCACCAATCTCATTGGCAGTGGCTTCCGGCGATTTATGAGAAGCCTTGAGGAAAGGGAAAACGACAACTGTCAGATTCCCCTCAAACTCCTTCTTTGTGGCCTGTGGAACGATTGACGAAGGTTCCACTTCATAGTCATAAATTGCTTTTAGAGCGTTTGACACTCCCTGTGATATAATATTCTCGATGCTCATTTCTTAAATTATAACCTTGATATTGTTAAAGATTCATTCACTGAACGGTTTCTATCACTACCTTGCGGAATCTTCATTGCCGGCAATTGCAAAAAGGCGCTGATTCCGGTAACCTTTCCCTTCAGTCAGGCATATTTTAAACCACAAAATTACTAAATTTTCCTCAAATAAAAAATTAACATTCTTTAAGAAATGCATGTCGGTTGCTGGCAGTGAGGGGCGGTAAATTTGCAGTGTCAAAAACAAAACGCCAACAGAATTATGAAAACAAAAAGATTTTATGGTCTGCGACCGACATTAGTGAAGGGTTTAGGAGTAGCGTCAGTGTATGCCATCGGCACTTTTATAGTATTCCTTCAATTAAGAAGTCTCTTCTTGGATTAGACGGGAAACTGCGTTGTTTAGCAACAGATAGGGGATAAGAGAGAAAAGCGGAGACTTTCACCCCGGGGGAAGAAGTGAATACGGTTGTGTGTTTATACAAAAGCAAGCGTCACTATGCAATCTTCGGAAAGATAGGAATACAAGCGTATATCCACCACTTCCCCTGAGGGGAAGGAGATTTTGCCTTTGCCGAAATTCTCGTCGGATTTTCGAAAATCCGTAATCCGGTCGATTTTCGGTAACGAAATAATAGATAGCGCATTCCGGAAATCAATTCCGGGGGTAAGGGCGCATTTATATAATGCTTCTTTTATGGTCCAGGCAAGAATATTCATCTCGACATCCTCACCGGGAATCATTGTCAGCTCCCTCTCGCTCAAGAAACGTTCTCTTATGTTGAGCACCTTTTGCCGGTTCACCTTTTCAGCATCGATACCCAAAGCAGTGTCAGGCGAGAAATGTTGCAGATCGGCACCGGAGGGAACCGGGATTGTAGCGATTGCCAGAAAACGGTCGGTATGTGTTATCGAGATTCGTTCTTTGGAATTTTCGAGAAAAGGGGCACCGGAAGGGAAATGGTCTATGATGCGGAAATCATCTTTGCCGTTTTCGCAATAAACTTGCAACGCCAGTTCTTTCCACACTTTTCCCCGGTAGATTTCCCCACCGCAGACCTCCTCCACCTTAATTCCGGCAGGGGTTGGATGACGCCAATAAATAAAATCAGTTTCCATTATGAGAAGATTCTGTATGAACGATATTGGTTTTAACTTTCAGGATGCGATGTTTTTCCATCTGGAGTACAACAAAGCGGCATGGACCGAGTTGCAGTTTCTCTCCGGTCACGGGAAAATCACCTTTAATTTCAAGCAATACCCCGGCAAGTGTTTCAGCATCGCCCACATCACCGAGCTCATCCTCCTCGATGCCGCATGCGTGACAGAAATCACTCAAAGGTATTTTGGCATCAAAGATAAAGGAATCAGGTCCTACACGACGGTAAAGACGTTTGGCCTCATCATATTCATCATCGATTTCGCCTACAATTTCCTCAATAATATCTTCGAGGGTTACGATTCCGGATGTCCCTCCATATTCATCCACAACGATTGCGATATGAATCTTACGTTTCCTGAAATCCTCAAGGAGGTCATCAATCATTCTCGATTCGGGCACAAAATATGGTTCTCTTAGAAGTGTCTGCCAACGGAAAGAATTATCACGATTCCCGATATAAGGGAGCAGGTCCTTGCTGTATAGAATCCCGCGTATTGTATCTTGGGAAGTATCATAGACCGGAATACGCGAAAAGCCGGATTCAAGGATAATTTTCATTGCCTCATCCCACGAGTCGTGATATTCGATAGCCGTCACGTCAACACGTGATATCATAATTTCGCTCACCTCTTTATCCCCGAAAGAGAGGATTCCTTCAAGCATCTCCTTCTCTTTCCCTTCCGAGATGTCGGAAATCTCCAATGCTTTCTCAAGTTCATCTGTGGAAATGGATTCCTCCTTTTTATGGATGAGCTTATTGACGAGAGATGTGGATTTAACCATTAAAGTTGACAGAGGGGTGCATATTGCAGATATGGCGGTGAGGGGGGAAGCGGCAACGCGTACCCATTTCAGAGCGCGTCCGCGAGCCACAAGTTTGGGAAAAATCTCACCGAAGAGCAGGAGAAGAAACGTCAGGAACACTGTCTGCAACAGGAAATTGAGAGTTGCCGAATTGAAATGTGTTACCTGATTAATGGCAAAAGTCAGCAGTACAACCATGGTGATATTCACCAGATTGTTAGTTATAAGGATTGTAGCGAGGAGTTTTTCGCTTTTATTAAGTAAATCGCGCGCTTTTCTGGAATTAGAGTCAGAGGCTTCTTCCAGTTCATCAATTTCAGAGGGTTGCAGTCCGAAGAAAGCGATTTCGCTACCTGAGACGAAAGCGGAAAGGAAGAGACAAATTACTGCAATAGCAACTATAGTTATCCAGCCACCCCACGAAGGAGGAGCCATGAATTCAATGCTCTTAAAAAGCAGAATCAAAAGATTGAGCCCCGGGTGGGGCGTCGGTAAGGGGTCTGCGTCCAAGTTTTTTTATCAATTGGTTATCTATCTGCAAAGGTAGTGGTTTTATTTTTCATCCGCAAATCAAGACTCTGATTCAAATGACAATTTAAAGTAAACGTAGCAGAGAGGGTGTGTCATAATATTTCTTCGGTGAGGTTGCTTTCGGAATTCGGTGCCGGTCACATTCATCAGCGTGTTCCCCGCAGTTTCATCTTCAGCGTCTTGCATCTGACCAATCAATACAAACTAAAAAGCTGCGCCAAAATTTTCATTTTGACACAGCCTTTGTGTGATTCATTTAGAGTGATTTATTTTTTCTTCTTGAGACGGAGGAAGTAACCGGTGTAGTCACCCTTCTTCCCTTTGAATTCAGTGTAACCGAGATTTACAGCATCATTATCGAAGTCCTTATCGGCTCCCTTAGCGTTTGCTGCATTTTCTTCAGCTTCTTCTACTGCACCGTAAACGTTGTTCCAGATTTTACCTTTCACCGGTTTAACAGAACCGATAGCCTTGTAAGAGATATGTCCCTTCTCATCTTCCATAGCTTCGAGGATTTCGTATTCATCCTTTTCAGAGAGACCCTCTTTTGTGCCTATGGCTGCGTGGAGAATACCCTCCCCGTCACCACCGATAATTGGAGTGACTGTGCGGAACTGTTCGTTCTTATTCTGGAGTTTTACGATAGCGGCATCGATAGCACGTGTAGTGGCACGCTTTACAAGGTCGCTCATAGGTTTGGAAGAGAAGAGACTCTGACGTACATTAGCCTGAGCTTTTTCCTTACCGAGATATTCGAGTTCGCAAAGACCGGCTTTCACGAGGTCATCAAGCGAAGCATTCTTCATGTAGATATCTTCAGCAAACTTGTCGTTGATATCATCGTTCCATTTAAGTTTGTAAAGGTGGCTTACGGCCTGTACAGTGTAACCGTCACCTGCAGCCATTGATGCAGCTGAGCCTGCCACGTCGGCAGCGAGTGAGCCGATGCCACCGAACATGGAACCGGCAGCCTTAGCCATAGCGGCTGCTTCCTGCACTACAGCCTGATAAGAGCGGAAGCGAAGGTTGAGGGCTACTACATAGGTGTTGTTGATGAGGTCGAAACCGGTAGCATCGATTTTTGCACGAAGAGAGGGATCGGTAGCTGCTCTCTGAAGTTCATCAGGATTAAAATTGTAGCTGCCCCTTTCAGTCACGAGGTTAAGGTTCCATGGTGCTGAGGAGTTGGCGGGGTCATAGTTATACCACTTTGCAAGAAGCTTGGGAGCTACATTCTCTGCCTGGAAATATTTATACATTACAGCAGGTAGATATTCATCTACTTCATCAGTCTTCAGCATGGAAGATTCTGACTTTCCTGCGTTGCCACCCATAAGACCTCCGGCAATACCTTTAGCGAGCGCACCGAATTTAGCACCTTTGGATTTGGGATTGTGCTGATCTCTTTCAGCATCAGTTACAGTAGCACGGATAGCATCGAAATCGATGATACGTGTTGCCAGATTGTGGTCGTTAAACTGATTAGGTATAGCGATTTCAGGGAAGAGTTTTGCGGGAAGTGAGAAAAGGTCGCTTTCTGTTTCGTTAGCTGCTTTTCTTGCATCAGTTCCGGCAATACTTTTAGCCATACCTGAAATGGAACCGGCATCGGCATCTGCTGCTTCTTTAGCCTCAGTTTCGTATCTTTGATTTTGTTTTTCTGAGTTAAGAAGAATGGTGTAAATAGAACTTCGGAGATAGTTGTTGGGATTCTCCAGCTCCACTTTCTTGGCATAACCTGCGGAGCAAGTCATGGCAGCAATTGCTGCAATTGCAATTGATTTGTTAAGATGTTTCATGTTGTTTGAAAAATGTTAGTTATCTCAGTTATTCAGTTTCTTAAATTTTATCGGAGGAATACATAACGGTTCACCACCCGAGGACGCGATTTAGCGTAAGCCACAGCCACATCGCGCACGGCATTAAGGCGGGCTTTGGTGATGTCAGCATTATGTTTCATCCGCAGCTTATCCATTTCGAGCTGGTCCTTGTATTTTGTCACGTTTTCAAACTCCCATTGCTGTTTAACAGTTTTGGAGATTTCAGAACTCAGCGCATTGACTTCGGCTTGATTGGAAGCTCCCGGGTCAATCTGTGACAGATAATGATGAGCCTCACGAGCTCCGGATTCAGTAGGGTCGGCTGCCCAGGCGGCTTTTGCCTTTTGGAGCAGGGTAGCTGCATTGTGATTCATGCGGTTATTGAGAAGATTCATTGCCATCTCGTTGGCTTGAGCATAACCTACGCAGCAAGAGGGAATCTGAGAAACATAATAGAGAGCTTCATCCCAGTTTCTCGCACCTTCCGCCTTACGGGCATTGTTGATATATTGCTGATAGTTATTGTCGAAATATTCGATAATCTTATCTTTCCCCTTGCGGATGAAATCAATCAGTGCAGTGTTATTAGGAGAGATTCTGTTGAGTGCGTTGGTATATGCCTGGGTATCGCTTGAGCCCACTCCTTTCAGATCGAAAGTCTCGGAAGCAAAAATTTTCTGATTATCCGCATCTCCGATATACAGGGTAAGAGTGGTTTTGACAGCCACTTTTTGCGACGGACCTCCGGTGATGTCATTGTATGCATCGTCGAATCTACCGGCAATGAAGAATTGAGCATCGTAAGGGGCAGCGACAATTCCGGCTTTTGAGAGCGCGGAAGTGAGTTTGGCTTCAAGGCGGGAGTTTATAGCTGCAGGCACTACTTCACCTTTTGTAATATTGGCAATGGCTATCTCTATATCACATTCCTGAGCATTAGCCATGAGTACGGAAAGAGAAGCTATAATAAATGTGCCGATTTTTGAAATCAGTTTCATAAAAGAGGTAAGTTAAAGATTATTTTTCTCCTATGTAAAGGCGACCGCCACCAAGACCCTTGGTTGTATTTTTTGAATTAATTCCTAAAGTCTTAAGATATTTCTGCAGACCGGTCACCCACTGTTTAGCCTGGAAAGCGCCACCGTTTGAGCTGTGAAGAGGTATTCTGCACTGTTCGAACTGCAGACGGTTGGTAGTTGCATTTCTTTCGGAATAGCTATGATTTATGGTGTTTTCACTTACCCAGTTGTTGATAAGCGTTCCCAATTCTTCGCCGCCAAATTCGGTTTCAAAATTAACATGGCTTGAACCCATGATACGGCATGTAAGGGTAACCTCGCGACCTTTGGTCTGAACCACTTCAAAGTGGTCCAAGAGTTTTGAAATAAATTCGGGCATCTGTTGTTCGGTGGCTGCCAGGATAGCTGTCTCCACCGGGGTCACTGATTTTACGGTAGGAGTTTCACCCACTATAGAGGCGATGGATTTTCCTGTATAAGAGTCAAAAGCATTGATGCGGAAAGAGTAGCTTCTGTTAAATCCAGCACTTCTTTCATTCCAACCAAATCTGACAAGGATATCAGGGCGGAGCTTGGTGAGTAGTTGTTCGTAGCTTGACTGAGTGAGACCAGAACCGCTGTCGTCGCTTTCAAAGAATTCCTCTTCCATCTCCTCTTCATCATCAATCTCGCTTGTTGACTGTTGATCCTTCACCTTAATCTCAGGGGCGAAGAAACTTGCCATTTTGGTGATTACAGAAGTTAACTCTGGATCGAGTGCTGCCTTGTCAAAATCTTCGGAGATGCGTGTTTTCCCGTTTCTTTCAGATTTATTCACATACCCTTTCTCATTACAGAATGCTTTGTCGGGAAGAATCATGATTGTAGGCGGTTCACCGGCAAACATGGCTACGGAAAAGATTGAGAAGGAGATGAGGAAAAGTATTTTTTTGATACTCATGATATTCGATGTTTTGTTATTTCTGATAGGTTATTTTATAAGACCTTCCTGATTAAGATAATTTTTCAAGGCTGCGCGGTCAACAGTGACGATTATGCCATAATTTTCGCGCGAATTGCTCTTGGAACGAATCCTGGAGTTATCCTTGTTGGAAGTTTCCCGGACAAATTTTACATAGTTTCCACCGTTGCGGAAGAAGATGTCAAAAAAATCAGCATGTCTCTCCCGGGCGTTGACCTCTGTGAGTAAGGGTAATACTGTTTGGTTGTCACAATTAAAACCTTTGAATATCACCTCATTCACAGCATTAATCATCGCCTGGTTGATAGCCGCGTTCTTATTATCTTTATTCCCGAAGACTCTTAAATCGTATGTTCCGTCACCATTGTTGGAGATACAGGTGGTCCCGAAGTTATACATTGAATAGGTTGAGGAGACTTCCTGTTTGCTTCTGCACCCGGCAAACAGGATGGTGACTGCGCAGATAAGAAGATAAAGATACTTTTTCATAATGAAAGGATTGATACATTAATTACCAACCGGAGTTGAGACCTTTATAAATACCCTGGTCGGAAAGCATCTTTTTGAGGTCTTTCTGATTAACTTTAACTTCAACAGATATTTTCCACTCTTTTCCTGCTTTTACAACTCTACGTGTGTCCTTGACGAAAGATACATAGTTCATGTAATCGCCATTCTTGAAGAAAGGCTCAAAGAGGTCGATATGTTTCTTTTCGTCAGTCGGCTTCAAAAGTGATGGCTTATTGCTGCCACTCCCACCGCTGAATGATTTGTCAACGTACGAGCGGAAAAGTACCCCATGTACAGCAGCTGCCGCCAATTGAGTATCTGAAACATCCTTTTTCTTGGAATAGATAGTGACACGTACTGCACGGGTGGACTCAGAAGAACCTCCTGCACCTTCGATTACATACTGGTTTGTGAGTCCCTCGTCATTTTTTTTAGCATAGCTGAGGGAAGAGAGCATCACAAGCATCAGCAGCATTGAGATAATTCTTTTCATGTTTAAGTTTTTTTGGGTTCGATTATTTAATTTTATTCACCGGTGAGTCCCGGGTAAAAAAGGATTAGTGATTTAGAAATCCCGGGACTCTATAAAAAACAAAGTTAGTGATTATTTTAATAAAAACTAATATTTGAGGAAATTTCACCGGTGTCAATGTAAATAATCAGGAAAATTTTTATTGAAAATTATATTTATTTCCTTTCTCCGCAATACGGAGTACATGACGGTTTTCTTGGCGATAACCATTTTCAAAAGTAAAGTTAGATATTAAAATATTCACAACCAAAATTCCCAATTACCCCCCCCCGATTTTAACATTTATTAACAAAATGTGGCTTACTTTTCTGTTTTTTCGTGCTTTGTCTATTCCTGAAAATGGTTGTCAGATTAAGCTCGGTTTGGTTGTCAGTTTCCTGTATTGGTTGTCAAAGGCAGTTATTTTGGTTGACAGTGTCAAGTGGGGGAGAGTAGCAAATACTTCATTTCAAAGATTGAGGGGGCAGATAAGGATTAAAGGGAGATTTCCTCGATGTGAGAACGGGAGACGTACCATAAGAACCCGCGCACTGTGCGGAAATTGCCTGTTCCTTTAAGTCGTTGCATATATCCGCGAACTTGTTTGCGGTATTTGGACACATCGGTTTTTTCACCGAATTTATAGTCGATGATTGTGGCATTCCCATCCCTGTCGATTTCCACCCGGTCAGGACGCAGGCGTTCTGCACCTTGTTGCAGTGTCCAGCGCTCGCTCAATACCCTGTTTGTCGGGTCAAACCATCCCCTCTCTTTAACAGATGATAATGCTTTTGAGAGCGTGCTCTCTATCTCAACCGCTTTCTGATGGTTGATCAAACCGCTCAGTCTGACTTTTTCCACTGCTTGATGCAGAGTGTCGGGAGTTCTGACTTTTGACATTATTAAATGGAGTATATTGCCTTCGGAACGTGGATCCTCCTCATCGTCATTGTCGAGAAATTCAGAATCAGACTCACGTATTTTCAAAATCCCCCTGTTGGAATTAACATGATAGTTATTGATTATGGCAGGTGGAATATTTTCTCCGGTTTCGTTCATTTTTAACTCCTTCTCCTCACGTGCGCGTGCAATATCTTCAGCAGAGAAAGGAGTGCCAAAAGTGAAACATGGAAGATAATCCTGGTTGTCGGAAGAATTGAGGTATTCAACATTCAGCGGTTTATCCGGTATTTCTTCCGAGATATCATTCATGCTGTTCCTGGCATCGGTTATTTCCGAGTCCCAGTTTTTAAATATATCGAGAGCTTTCACCCCGAGTTTATTATCATTTTTTACGGGAACTTCAGAGGGTTCTCTATCCTTATTTTCCTCCACCTCTTTTTTACTTCTGTTTTTATTAGAAGAGTTAAGAGTGACGGGGGAATATACATAAAGTTCCTTTACAGCCCTGGTGAAAGCGACATAACTTTGATTAAGGCTATCCATAGCCACGTCATAGTTAAGTTTGTTCCACAATTCAGCATGAGGTGTTTCTGCGAGAGAATCGGTGATTTCCACCGGTATGAAAGGAGGCAGCAGGGGGGTGCCGCTAAATTGTGGGTCCGGTTTCACCCAAGCCCATTCCACTTTATGAGGAGAGGGTGTGAAAAGCATATTGGCAACGGGAATAATGACACAGTCAAACTCCAGACCTTTCGACTTATGGATAGTCATTATTTTGACAGCATCCATATCTTCCGGAGAATTGATGGAAAGTATGGAACCTTTTGTGTGCCACCAATCCAGAAACGAAGCGATATCGGCTGGGTTGCTTTCACAGTATTTTAAGACAGCATCCTGAAAAGCAGCTATAAATGCAACTTCAGAAGCTCGGAGATTTTCATTAACCAAGGCTTCTGTAAGAGCTTCTACCAATGAAGGGAGTGCCACAGATTGCATACTGTGCAGAAGGTCGGACAGGAGGTTGTCATCGGCTTGGTTATCCAGAATAAGCTTCACTATCTCTTCACTGCTTTTCTCCGGATAACGTGCGGCGAGATACGAAAATTTAGTAGAAATATCGTTCCATCTGGCAGCCCCTTTGTTACGTGCCTCTTCCCCGGTATTTACTTTAGGATGATACCCCCTGGCTATCGTTTCGAGTGAAGCGAGAATCACTTTTACTGATTGGGCAGACCCGATAAGCAGAGACTGGTCAGATATAAATTCAATCCTCTTTTCCCCCTCTCCAAGTGAAGAGTTATATTCCATCAAGGCATTCACGATTTGCTCACTCTCTTCAGTGCGGATGGTGAGGAATGCTATCTCCTTTTGTCGATAACCCCGTTGAAGAAGGTCATTTACCAACTTTCCGGCATTCACTATATGCTCCGGGAGTTGAGATTGTTGATTCCGGTAGAATTGGAATTTTACAAAACCGCGGTCCCCTTTTTTATTAGGATATTGAATCACATTGGAATAGAGTTTATCCAGTCCCATTCCTAAATTGCGGCTCAGTGTATGGAAGAAAAGGTTGTTGAATTGTACTATATTCCGTTCACTTCGCCAGTTAGTGTTTTCAGCTTTTGAATATCCTGCAGGAATATGGTCGGGGAAATTAGAGGGCACCACCGAGGTAATCAGCGAAGGGTCGGCATTGCGGAAGCGATATATACTCTGCTTGGCGTCACCGATAATGAGATTTTCGTATTGTCTGGAGTTGCTTTCATTAAGGAGAGGGTAGAAATTCCGCCATTGAAGGCGTGAAGTGTCTTGAAATTCATCAATGAGAAAATGGTGGAGTCGAGTCCCGAGCCGTTCGTATATGAAGGGAGCGTCACAATTCCCGATAATTCGATAGAGAAGAGTGTTCGTGTCGCTCAATTGCATGGTGTTGGATTGTTCCAGATAAAGACGGGTGTTATTGCCAATGGTGTTAAGTAGCGGGACGTATGGTAGCAAATGGCGATAAATGTTCCATAACCTCACATTCGGTTGTTCCTTAAGGGCAACAAGAGTGGTTAAAGCCAGATACCAGTCTTCAAGTAATATTTCCAGGTCCTGAGCTATGATTTCATCCTTGGGAGCTTTCCCTTTTTTGAATACTGAGGAGGGTTTGCTCCGCATCTCGAAGGGGAGTTTGGCAAAGGGATTGGAGTAATTGAGAGTTTTTTCTATTCGTGAAGCGAGATATGCACAGCCATCCTCGGAAAGAGAAAGATTGTTTTCGGCAAACCCTTTTTTCAGTTGACGAGCCGCACTTTTAAAATTTTTTAGAGCGTTATAGATGGGTTTGTTGATTAGTTCGTCAATCTTTTCGAAAGACTCATAGAAGTCAGGGGTGGAATTGAAGAAATTCGTCAGCTGGCTTCTGATACCCTTGAAATCCTCGCTTTGCATTTTAGAAGCGTTATTAATCAGTTTGAAATAAACGCCGTTTCTGGTGAATTTACGTTGAAAAGGGTTCCAGCCTTTCCCCTCTTTCAGCGATTCATCCATGAGGAAATGGAGCCAACGGGAGGTTTGTGTATCGGCAGCTCCCGACACAACAGAGTCCAGAGTCTCGTCTACACCAACGTTGGATGTGAATTTATCATCAAGCTCAAGTTGATAGGAGTCATTGAGGTCAGATTCGTAGGCAAAAGTGCGTAAGACAGTCTGAAAGAAAGAGTCAATTGTAGAGACATTGAATGATGAAAAGTCCATCAGCAGAATTTTCAGAGCCTGCCGGGCAGTATTCCTCACATCTTCCGGAGAGGAAGAGGTGAGATTAGTCAGAAAATCCATGTAGTCGGGCCATCCCTTTTTGGGAAGAGAGATATCGGCACCGGCTAACGCTGACAGTTTATCAACGATGCGCGACTTCATCTCGGCGGTGGCTTTATTTGTAAATGTCACAGCCAGGATATGCTGCAGAGAATCGGAGAGTTCATTAGAGGTTCGAAGTCTTCGGGGAATCTCTTTTGCGACAGGGTCCGGTATCAGATGAGGGGTTCGGGGGATAGTAAGGAAAAAGGTGAGAAAAGTACCTGTAAGAGCGTATGTCTTTCCGGAGCCGGCAGAGGCGCGTTGGATTTTCAGCATAACCGGTTAAGAAACTTTAAAACCCTCTTTGCGAAGGAGCTCGATTGCCTTTTCGCGCCATTCTCCCTGGAGAAGAATCTCTCCGCCACGTGCACTTCCGCCGGTGCCGATTTTCTGCTTCAGTTTGCGGGCAATATCCTGAAGGGTATCATCGTCACATACAAACCCATCTATGATGGTGGCAGTTTTACCATGGCGTCCTTTACGTTCCACCGTTACATGAAGCTTCTCTTTATTCTCTTTACCGGTTTTTTCCGGAGCTGAGACGGTTTCCGTACTATCCCCTTCGGGCAAATTGCCCGAATTTTTCAATTGCTCAAGAGCAGATTTCCAATTCATATCCATATTGCAAAATTAGTGAATAAATCCGGATGAAAAAAGGGGATGCTGTAAAGACTTGAGACTGTGTCAAAATCCCGGATTTTGACACAGTCTCAAGATATAAGGTTGAAATACTGTCAGAAGATTACCTGCAGACGGGCCATGAACCCGTTGACACTTACAGAGGGAGCACCTGCGCGATCCCAGGTGTGGGTGTAGCTGTAATGCAGACGGCATAACATATACTTGTTGATGTAATAGTTGAAGGTTACAGACAGGTCATTAAGCCTACCACCCATGATACCGGCTTTGGGACTGGAGACATCGGTATAGTTATAGCTTACCACAGTTTCCAGGGATTTCGGTTTTGGAGTAGCGAGACCACCGTCAATCATCGCGTAAGAGTAGTTGCCGCCGAGAATCAGACCGCGCACAGTGGCATAAGCACCCTGACCAGTGAAGTGATATTGATTATTGCGGCGGGAAACGCGATTCCAATAATACTGGGATTCAAGGGCTACCGGACCGTAAGCCACGAGGAGTTCCGGCGTCATTTTCCAAAGATTCTTGGCATCAGTAACTTCAGCATCAAGGGCAGTGATCTGTGCTACACGTGTAGGATAATTAGCCTTGAGAGTGAAGGCGTTGTGGGTGTCAGGATTTCCCCAGCGCTGAGGAGTTGCGAACCCGGCTGAGAATCCCACCTGGAGCACTTTCCCGTCTTCATGGAACGGGCGTGCCACAAGACGAGACCTGATTCCGAACCCCTCCTGAGTGAATTGTTCCGGAGCAAGAATAAAATTGGTGGCACTCGGCTCTACATGCGCACTGGCTGTGACAAGATACTTTTCGGCACTATGCAGGTATTGAATACCCAACTGGCGCGGGTCGTTGAAGATAGCATTGCTGACCGGCTCCTCCATGGTGGGCTTCATGGATGAACTTGTGGCACTCTGCAGCCCGTATTGATGGATGAAAGAACCTATTTTAAGGATATTGTTATCATTGAAATCATATTCAATAAAGAGGTCTTTCAGACCCACCTTGCCGTAAGCAAATCCTACATCGACTTTGGCTTTCCATTTCCCATATTCCATTTTAGCACCCAGACGGGCATCGGGAATTGTGGCGCCATCTTTAAAGAGGTCCTTTTGCGGGGTGGCATACAGGGCTCCATCAATGAGTATTCTTCCTGTGGGAGCAATTTTAAATTTCGGAGCTTCATTTTTTGTCTCCTCTGCAGACAGGGAGAGGGAGGAACATAGAAGAGTTCCGGTGAGTATAAGGAGAGAGCCCTTATGTAGTTGACGAGTGGTCTTCATAATAGTAAGTCATTTGGGGTTAAGGATTTTTATAAAGTTGAGGAGAGAGGTGTGGATATTGTCACTTACCCGGTTCGCGGAAACCGTGTGCCTTTTGCGGTCGCTTCCCCTCTTTTACTTTTCCATTTTTCTTAAGGGAGGCGAATTCCTTTTTAGCCTTTTCGAGTTGTTTATTGAAGTTGGGGTCGGCATGCAGACGAGCCACACATCCGGCACCCGTGATTCTTCCGGCATCGACATCGCTTTGGAAGTGATAGCCGCATATTACGCGTGATTCACCCATCTGAAATCCACGTTCCAGGATTTCATCCTGTCGGTCAGGATTTAATTCAGCGAGAATAAGGGCTGTGGCCCACCCTAAAGAGGAGTGTCCCGAGGGATAGGAGCCGTTGGTTGAGAGTTCAGCCTGTTGTTCAGGATTGCAGGTGTCTTCGCCGAAGAATGAATACGGGCGGGGACGATTATAGTGTTGTTTTGCTTCGCGTGTGGCGAGGTCACCGGCATCTTCACGCATTCCGACAATCAGTCGGTAGATTTCGGGAGTCTCTTTTTGGTTGATTGATACTCCGAAGGCTTCGGAGAAAGCATTCGGGAGGTCCTGACCTTCTACGCGGGCATCGAGAAAGGCCTGTTCCCCACGCTCTGTTTTACGTATGGATTTCCCCCAGTCATAGCGCGCTTTGTCATACATAAAAGCTATTGAAGCCGCGTCGGGAGGACCGGGAAGGAGCACCAGACTGTTAGGCATGTCTCCCATCTCCATGAAGAAGACATCGGGATTAGTGCGATTATCCTTGATGCTGCCATCGGTAGGGGCCTGGGAGAATGCGGAAACTGTAAAAATACCTGTAAGGAGGAAAGAGAAAAGTCGTAAATGTGTTCTCATAGACTCTGGAATTTGTGGGAAGTGGAAGCAAGCAACTGCATGGACTCTCCCCGGTTAAAAATTTAATGACGTTTTTGAAACGAGCGGCGGAAAGGAAAAGTTGGCAATTATGTTAAAGAACATAAAAAGGGGGTAGTCCGAACGGAGTGTGGACTACAAATGCAGAGATATACGTGCAAATTGCGGATTATAAACGCAGGAAAGACTATGGTGTTACAGGAGTCCGGAAAGCTCGGTGATATTGGCGGCGCGGTTGGAGAGCTGACCCTGTTCATCGTAGATGAAGAACACGGGGAGCGACGATATATTATAGTCGGCAGCAATCCTGGCCGAAGCAGTCGGGTCACCGGCCCACACTGAATACCAGGGGAGATTGGAGGCGCTCATACGCCAGGCATGCGAATCCGGGTCGAATGAAACATGATAAATCTCTATTGCTTTGTTGTCGCGAAGGGTACGCAATGCCATGTTCAGTCTGGCGGTTTCTTCTGAGTTTGCGTCAGAGAAATAGAGAACAGTTTTCCTACCCTTCCCAACCACTTCCGAGAGTGATAGGGGATTTCCGTTAACATCGGGTAGAGTGATATCGATAATGGCAATTTCGGGTGCATGCACCACATTCTGGCGTCCTAAAGCGGCATTGTGCCGGCGCATCCCGTCGAGGGATATCGCTTCCAGTAAAGGGGTGCGGGGATCATCGGGACGGTATTGCCGGAAGGCTGTGGCGACAGCTGCAAAATAGGGATAATCCGTGGAATTATCATACAGGGGTTTGCCATTGAGGGTTTTTGTCAATACATAATAACTCAGGATGGAACCCTCTGCACCTTTGAGATATTCGGAATATACGCGGCGTTTGAAGGCTTTTAAAGAATCAGGATTCTCAGCTGATGGCGAGAAAGCTATGAGTTGTTTCTCAAATCTTTCCAAATCAGAGGCCATCTTGCTCCCTTCAACAGAGTAATTAGTTGAGAAACCGGGGAAGGAGGTATGGACGGAGAGTTTTTCAGTAGAGTCTACCGGGAGATAGATATATTCCCCTTTAAGGCGGAGTCTGATGATTTCCGGAGCAGGGGGAGCCGGTTGGGAGAAGGAGAATTTTCCGGAAGAGGAGAGTTTTGTGGAATCGAGGACAAACCAGCGACCGTTGGGGTCAGATTTTTCAAGGGTGATGAAAGAATCCGCCGGGGGATTTTCCACTACCCCCGACACTTTGAAATTCTCGTCAGAACAAGCGCCTGAGAAAAGGAGTAAAAGAGAGAAGATAGAAGAGAGGGATATATTTTTGTGCCAGCTCATAAGTAAAAGTTTTATATAGATTGGGTCAATGTCAGTGGATGAGAGGGTACAAAAGTAGCAAAAAAAGAGATAAAAATAGTTTCGGGGATGTCGAAAAATCGAGAAAAGTAGTGTAAACGAATAAAATTTAGTAACTTTGCAAAAATTTAACCAGATTTACGGGAGCTAAAAACATTAAATGAACCCGCAAGTCTGCGGCAGCAAAAACGTGAAGAAAAACAATAAAGAATTTATGTTGAAACCAATCAAAAAGACCATCGAGCTTGGTGACGGGCGCACCATCACCATCGAGACAGGTAAACTTGCCAAGCAAGCCGATGGCGCAGTGGAGGTACGCATGGGAAATACCATGTTGCTTGCCACGGTATGTTCCGCGCAGGAGGCAAATGAAGGAGTGGATTTCATGCCGCTCACAGTAGAATACAAGGAGAAATATGCCTCAATAGGACGCTATCCGGGAGGATTTCTGAAAAGAGAAGGTCGTGCCAGCGATTATGAGATTCTGACCTCACGTCTTGTAGACCGAGTGTTGAGACCCCTCTTCCCGGAAAATTATCATGCAGAGACATTTGTAAATGTCACCTTATTCTCAGCAGACGAAAATGAAGCTCCGGATGCCCTGGCGGGTATAGCCGCATCCGCAGCTCTGGCATGCTCCGATATCCCGTTCAACGGTCCGATTTCGGAAGTAAGAGTAGCTCGTGTTGACGGTCAGTGGGTTATAAATCCGACTTTTGACCAGATTGAACGTTCAGATATTGAACTTATGGTAGGTGCGACCTACGATAACATCATGATGGTTGAGGGAGAGATGAATGAAGTCTCAGAGGCTGAACTCCTCGAAGCGCTTAAAGTGGCTCATGAAGAGATAAAGAAGCATTGTGTGGCTCAGATGGAGCTGATGAAAGAATCCGGACATGAGCAAAAACGTGAATATAATCATGAAATAAATGATGATGCTCTGCGTGCGGATGTGCGTGAAAAGTGCTACGACAAGGCTTACGCCATAGCTCGCACCGGAAATGCCGACAAGCATTGGAGAGCAGAAGCATTCAAGCAGATTCGTGACGAATATATCGATTCGCTTCCTGAAATGACAGAAGAGCAACTGGCTCTCTCTAATGAGGATCAACGTATCGCGATGGTGAAGCGTTATTACCATGACGTAGAGAAAGAGGCGATGCGCCGTTGTGTGCTGGATGAAGGGATTCGTCTTGACGGACGTAAAACTACTGAAATCCGTCCCATCTGGTGCGAAATCGACTATCTCCCCGGACCTCACGGAGCGGCAGTATTCACACGTGGCGAAACCCAGGCTTTAGTCACTGCAACTCTCGGCACAACTCTCGATGAGAAGATTGTTGACGATGTGTTGAATCAGAGTAAGGAACGCTTCCTGCTCCATTACAATTTTCCACCCTTCTCCACAGGCGAGGCTCGTCCGCAACGTGGTGTAGGTCGTCGCGAAATCGGACATGGAAATCTTGCTCATCGTGCCTTGAAGAGGATGTTTCCCGATGATTTCCCCTATACTTGCCGTATAGTAAGTGATATTCTCGAATCAAACGGAAGTAGCTCCATGGCTACAGTGTGCGGAGGAACTCTTGCACTTCTCGATGCCGGAGTAAAGATGAAACGTCCGGTAGCCGGTGTGGCAATGGGACTTATCTCCGATGCCGGGAATGTTAAATACGCAGTCTTATCCGACATACTCGGAGATGAAGACCACTTGGGAGATATGGACTTCAAGGTGACCGGTACCGAAAAGGGTATCACCGCCACCCAGATGGATATCAAGTGTGATGGTCTGAGCTATGAGGTGTTGGAGAAAGCGCTTGAACAGGCTCGTCAGGGTCGTATGCATATCCTCAATATAATTAAGGAAACAATCCCCGAGCCGCGTGAAGATTACAAGCCTCATGTGCCACGCCTTATCACTCTTGAGATTCCGAAAGAGATGATAGGAGCCGTTATCGGTCCTCAGGGTAAGGTGATTCAGGGTATACAGGAAGAGACGGGTACAACCATCTCCATTGACGAAGATGAGAAGCTTGGCATCGGTAAAGTTGAGATAGCTTCCAAGGATGTAGAAAGCATCAAGGCTGCTCTGGCAAAGATTAAAGCAATTGTGGCTCAGCCTGAGGAGGGAGAGGTGTACGAAGGTAAAGTCCGCTCAATCCTCGATTTTGGAGCATTCGTTGAGTTTATGCCCGGACGCGATGGTCTTCTGCACATTTCTGAAATCTCCTGGGATCGTCTCGGTTCTATGGAGGAGAGCGGCATAAAGGAGGGAGACGTATTGAAAGTGAAACTCATCGAGATAGATAAGAAGACCGGTAAGTATCGACTTTCTATGCGCGCACTTACCCCTAAGCCGGAAGGATATGTAGAACGTGAAGCCCGTCCTCGCCGTGAGGGTGGCGATAGAGGTCCGCGTCGCGAAGGTGGAAATCGCGGTCCGAGACGTGAAGGTGGCAAAACCTTCACTCCGCGTCAACGTCGTGAGGATTAATCTCTGTTGATTAAAAATATTTAGCGTAGGTGAGACCGTCTGAATTTTTGTCAGGCGGTCTCATGATTGTTATCTTAGAGTTTTCAATGTTTCAATAAGGAGAAGGAGATGACAAGCCTTTTATAGGAAAAGGGGTCTCAGAAGCGGATACCGGCGCTTGCCGAAAGGGTCATGATTGCGTTGAAAAGTGAATAGTGTGAAGTGTTGTACAGGTGTCCGTCAATTTTACTCGAAATCCCGGCAAAGAAATTTTTGAGATTGTATGTCATGCTTACTCTCCCTTTGACGTTGAAGGAGAACATGGTGGAAGACCCTTCAGCGGAATCTTCATAACAATGATTGACACCGGCAGAAGGCATAAGGGAGACATTAAACAAAAGGTGAGGATTCAGAACAAAGTTGTGACCATACCCAAATAACACACAATAATTGTTATAATGGAATTTCAGGAAATATGTGGAGAGGGTGTAATATTTAAGGATTTCAGAGTCGAGAGTTGAGAAATCAAGAGAGATGTCCTGATTGGAGTAGGAGAAACCAAGCATAAAGGAGCCTGCACTTCTCTTCTGTATTTTTGAGAAATTATAGGCTGCGCCCTGAGAATATTTTTTGTTATTGAAGAAATAGTAGATATCGAGTCCGAAGGTGTAAAGGTCCACACCGGGGAAGAAGCTTTTAAATAATTTTTTTCCCTTGTATGAGTTAAACTGCCTGAGTTGAGTTCCGCCGGTATTTTGCAGGTAATAAAGTTCGAGGTTGAAGCGTGCGCAGTTGAAACCGAAGTCCATACGCTTGTTGGCAACGGGATTGTGGCTTATAAGATGATTTAGATTGGCTGAATACCCTACACTGACAGCCATATATTGCACGTATGGACCTAAGTTGGAAGTAAGATCGCTGAGCATTCTCATTGACATGTCCTTATTGAGATGCATGGCATAATAGTCGCTCCAGTTATCGCTTATGATACGTGCTTTCCATCTTTTCCCCGTGCCTTCCACATATTCCGGATCATAGGAGTTAAAGGCTTTGTCAGCCCAATTATATATATCGACACATAATTTCACGAAGCGTGGATACTGCACGGTTGAATCCTTAAGGTCCAATTTGTTTTTCTTAAGCAGGTGCCACCAATTGCGGTTGGTGTCAGCATCAACAGAAGATAGGGATGGGTTAGAGTCGGGAGTAATGGCGGGTAAGAGAGAAGGGTGGGCCGCGGATAAGGAATCGGAGTCTGCAGAATATTCGATATCACTATCGGCGAAAGCCGATAGTGATAACAAAATCATAACCAAGGAAATCAGCCGCTGCATTACTTAATACCCCTGTTGTCGAGTTCCTGTTGATATCTGAGAGCGTTCTGAATATGTTCTTCGTAAGTTTTGGCGAAGTTGTGATAGCCTGAGAAGTCCTCTTTGGCACACATATAGATATCGTCAGTTTCCGGTGCATTGAGGATGGCTTCTACTGTGGCCTGGCTTGTAGTACGGATCGGACCCGGGGGAAGCCCTTGAACCCGGTAGGTGTTATAGGGACTTGGTGTCTGGAGCATCTCGTTAGTAATCCTTTTAATTGAGAAATTACTGAGGGCATACTTGACAGTAGGGTCGGCCTGCAGTTTCATCCCTTTGTTAAGACGATTTATGTAAAGCTGTCCGATATGTCCTTTTTCACGATTGCGATTTGTTTCCTCATCCACAATAGAGGCTATAGTCATTACCTCTGCCGGGGTCATGTTCAGCAGCTTTGCCTTGTCGATTGTCTCCTGGTCCCAGACGTTTTTATAGAAATCTCCGAATTTTTTCACCACCTCCTCGGGGGTGCTGGTCCAATAGACTTCATAAGTGTTTTCCATGAACAGTGACAGGGCTTGTTCCGGGGTAAGACCGTATGTGGATAGAGTTGCCGAATCAGTGGCAGCCTTAATAAACTCTTCGGGGGTGAAGTTTACTTTCCGGCTGATTCCTTCTGCAAGAGTCTGGAGATTGCGGAAATGATTGACAGTAAGTCGAACGGGAGTCTGAGCACCGGATGTGAGACGCCGCATCACACCAAGAGGTGTGGTTCCTTTTTTAATTTCGTAAGCACCGGCTCGTTTTGAAGGGTCGATATTCCTTGTTTTAATTAAAAACAGAGTGTTTTTAGCGAAATGTTCTCCAAACTTTTGTTTTAGGGTGTCAGAGATATTTTCGATTGTGGCATTCCTGGGGATAATAATTGTTGTGGTCTCCTTGCAATGTGTAAAGACAAGGGGTGCGACAGAGATACCTCCGATTATTACCAATATAACAGTGAGAATTATAAGCAGCAGATTAACGTTGAATTTTTGTTTCTCCCCGGTAGGGGTTGTGGAATTCTGCTTATTGTTAGAGTTGTTCATAAAAGTAAGAAAATATTGAAAAGAAAGGCCAAAAGAATATCTCATCTGATTATGGAGGAATGATGAGATAATTGTATATAGTGGTGAGGAGTGAAGGATAATGATTGAGAAGAGGAGCAGGGAGCCTGCCGGAAGATAGAACCTTCCGGCAGTTTACATTTTTTATTTTCCTTTGATTTTTTCGAGCTGTTTTTCGAGAGCTTCGATGCTGAGGTCTATAGCCTCTTCGAAGGTGTCAGCAGTCTTGGACGCATATAGATCTGGATTACCGGGAACACTGAGCTTGATACCGGCTTCTTTATTCATGGCGGTTTCAGGTTTTACGAGACGCATATTAACCTCAACCTGTGAGATATTTTCAAAACGGCGGACAAGACGGTCGATTTTTTTATTTACGAAACTTTCGAGTTTGTCTGTCATGTCGAAATGGATGGCTTTAATCTGTACTTCCATAGTAAAGAGTTTTTATATCAGGTATTCGCTGCCGGGGAAACTGCTTATACCTTAAGGTTGATAATTGGGTTTCTAAGAGTTTGAGACACAAATGATTGTTTCCAAATGAAACATGTAGATGAAATTCCGGGACTGCTCTCACTCCATTTTTCCATGAACGGGGGTGAGAAGAGAGCGAGGAAATTTTCTATCCGGTGAATAAACTCTTCACAAAGATAAACAAATTTTTGGTATAAATTTCTTTTAAAGCTAATATTTTTTGAACGCGTATCGGTAAGAGCCGTGAAGGGAATTATTCTGATTTGGCGCGTGGATGAGCTTTTTTGTATGCTTTGCTAACTTCAGCGAAACTGACGTGGGTATAAATTTGTGTGGAGGAGATGGAGGCATGTCCGAGGAGTTCCTTCACATCGTTGATGCCGGCACCTCCGTTGAGCATCGCAGTGGCAAATGTGTGGCGCAGAGTATGCGGACTTTTCCTGCCGGATGAAATGTTAGCCAGTTTCTTTTTTACGATGTTTTCAATTGATGAAATCGAAAGTCTGTGACCGTTGGAAGATGTAAAAAGGGGAGAATCGTCATCTTTTGTTTCCCAGGTTTTGTTGCGCAGTTGTTGCCAAAGTGAGATTTTATTTAGAAGGTCGGGATGCAGAGGTATGATTCGTGGTTTGGAGCGTTTACCGATAACTCTCATTTCCGAGTGGGAGAAATAAATATCGTTGTCGGAGAGGGAGAATAGTTCGGCACGTCGAATACCTGTAGTATATAGAATCTCGACCATGAGGTGGTTTCTGACATCTTCCACGGAGGAAGGTCGGGAATCCTGCTGAGCAGCCCTGGGGGAGAAGTTAGCAATGTTGTCCGGATGATTATCGTTAAGGAGTTGCTCCATTTCCGAAGCTTTTATAAACTGCGGCAGCTTGGAAGGAAGTTTAGGCAAGGGAATTTTTAATGCCGGGTTGTCGCGGCGAACACCGGATTTGCAAAGAAAACGGAAGAAAGACCGTAAGGATTGAATTTTACGTCTCATGGAAGTCGGTTTCTCCTTTTTCTCAGCGGCAAGGTGTGACACCCACAATCTTATGTCGGATTGTGTGATATCTTCAGGGTGGAAATCTTGCGGTTTATTGTCAGTGATGAAATTGGAGAATTCCGACAGGTCACGATTATAGGCTTCCACAGTGAGGTGAGCTCTCCCTAACTCATGGCGAAGATATGTCAGGAACTTTTCGGTATAGCCACACATAACGGAAGGTTGAAGTCAGATAAGAACAGTCAGGATATGACAAAGCGGTATAGACTGATTGAGAAACAGTCCATACCGATAATGGTTTATGATAAGAATTCACGTAATCCCGGTGTCTTTACAGAAGAATCGAGATTTGTAAACGGCTGCGAGAGTTAATTACTGCTCAGCCTGACGAAGCTTCTGAACGTAAACTGCCTTCACCATTTTCTTGCGGTTTGCAACAGAAGGCTTTTCGAATGCTTGACGAGCACGAAGTTGTTTTACAATGCCGGTGCGTTCGAATTTACGTTTGAATCTTTTGAGAGCTTTTTCAATATTCTCGCTGTCTTTTACTTGTACGATTATCATTTTATTCCTTTAAGTTTTGATTTTTTCAATTAGTTATGCTTCCTCTTTTGGGGAATGCGGATGCAAAATTAGTCATTCTTAAATAATCTGCAAAATTTTACCCCGTTTCAATCCAAAATTTTTTAAATTTCTTAGATGGAACATATTTTCTATGTTTTTCATTCAGTTTTGTATAGATTGTAACGGCATCCTGCATGATGGGGATTAAACCTTAGATTAGTTACCATAAGCCTCATATAACTTTTAGTGATTCTATCCGGAAAATGTATGGCTAAACTTTTATTTATCAAAATTGATTATGAATATGCATATATATGAATCTCCATATAACAAGGGCATTGAAGGTCCCCCCCAAAAAAAACAGCATTTACTATATTTTACTTGTACCATATATTAAAAGAAAGAAGGATAATTCCCAAACCAGAATATCAAAGATAAAATTTTAATAAACATTTACTCTTTTTGGAATCATTTTACTATATTTGTGGAATTAAATCAGTATGTTATGAAAAATTTGAAACATTTCTTTAGGGTAAGTAAGCTATTATTGGGCATTTTCCTATTAATTGGCTGCACAAATGAAATTGATGTAAAAAATTGAAATTCGAGATATGATATAGGGCAGTTGAATAAAAAATTAGAATTTTTATTTGATAGAAAAATTAAATTTAAGGAGTTTGGCGTAATGAATGTTTTAGTAAAGTTTATCGGTTTTATTAATATATTTATTTTATTAAATCTGTCAGTTCCACTCAAAGCTCAGGATAAAATCCGGGAACATAATGGTTTTTGTTACAAAGCGGTAGCTGAGAACAAAGCAGTCATAGCCGGGTATATTGGAGAGGAAATTACACTGAAGGAATGTGTGCTTCCCATGACAGTTAAACTGGATGATGCCGTTTATACCGTGGTTGGTGTTGATGATAATGCGTTTCAGGCTTCGAATTTTTATTTCGAAGAAGTCTTGCTCCCTTCATCATTAGAATTTATCGGTTCCTATGCCTTTGAAGGGTGTCGAAGGTTGAAAAAGATTATCCTTCCTGACAATCTGAAAACTATAGGTTCCGGGGCCTTCAGTAATACCTCTCTGAATAATATTACTTTGCCGGAAAATCTTGAAAAATTAGGAGACAGGGCTTTTGCGTTGACTCCTCTTAATTCAATCGAATGGGGGAAAAAGCTGGAGGTTATTGAGCCATATACATTCTATTGCTGTGATTTTCCTACCCTCTTAATACCTGAAAGTGTACACAATATAAAACAGTATGCTTTCAGTAATTGTAAATCTCTCAAGGAAGTTACAATTGCTAAGTGTTCAGATATATGGTTGGAGGAGAATGTGTTTTTTGACACTTCTGTCCAAACTGTCAGTATAGCCGCAGAGAGTTACTGCTTTTCTCCCTCAACTTTCCCTTCTAATGAAATTACCTTTACTTCATTGTCTGCGAACGCCGAAGTTAAGGGAGCTTCCTTGTGGCAAGAGAAATCAGCTTTTGCCTTTCCGGCTGAATATAGAAATAACTACCAGATGCATACGTCATTATTTGGATATGGAAGAAGAGAAATGAAAATAAAATCCAACTATCGTAATAGTTGGATAGCAGATGATTTTAAACCAATGTTTGGAAATATCATTTTTTCATTTTCAGATGAAAATGAAGACAAGGCGTCTTCAGGTTTGTGGGCACCGGGGATGACCATTATTGCACCGATTGAGAAACCTTTGTGTTTTGATTTTACATATTTCAGAGATGAAATCGGAAGAGTTGAGGTGATAATAAATGGGGAGAATGTGTCGGAGAATGTCATTGATTCTAAATTGACGGTTTTACCGGGTAATGTCCAGACAATAGAGGTTAATATTCCTGATTCAAGTGGAGTTGAATCCTTAGAAGGAGAAAAAATGTGTACAGTTTATTCAGCATCGGGAATTCGGGTGGGTGAATTTGACACGAAGACGGTTATGAGTTCCTTACCCGAAGGTTTTTATGTTTTGAGATTTAAGGATGGTCATACAGAAAGTGTAGTCAGGTAATATATACTGGTAATATATATATTTGCTATCTGTTTGTGTCGATGTTTTGATAACGACCTCTATTCGTTGTTTTTCAAGAAGAAAAAGAAGATGTGTTCAGATTGAGTTCTGACACATCTTCTTATTTCTGACTATATTGAGATGGGTACGGTGTGTCTTAACAGGTTTTCATTTTGACACACCCTAACCAATCACCGGGTTTATTCAGTGACGGAATCTTGGTCGTACCATTTGGAGTACATGAGATAGTTTTTGGCAATCTTCACGTTCATCTCCTTTGCTTTCTCCGGCTCCACCATTTTTACGAATTTTGCCGGGGCCCCCGCCCAAAGTTCATGAGCGCCGATTTTTGTGCGGCTTAATACTACTGAGCCGGCTGCCACCAATGCGCCTTCTCCCACTTCAGCATCATCCATCACGATTGCTCCCATTCCGATTAATGCGTAATCGCGGATTTTGGCTCCGTGGATTACAACATTATGACCGATAGAAACATCATTTCCAATTTCAATCGTTGATTTCTGGTAAAGTGTGTGGAGGACGCTCCCATCCTGAATATTGACACGGTTTCCGATACGGATGGAATTGACATCGCCACGAAGCACAGTGCTATACCACACTGAGCAATCGTCGCCCATGATTACATCTCCTACAATCACTGCATTCTCTGCAATAAAGCAGTTTTTGCCTATTTCGGGAGTAAATCCCCTTACGGGTCGTATAATTGCCATTATTTTTTTTCTTGCTTTGATTTGTTAACGATGTAGTTCTTTTGTCTTTTCAGCCATCCAGGCTGCCTCTTCAGCCGTCAATAGCGGTGTGAGACGTTCGCGAACCTTCTTGTGATAATTATTTACCCAGGCTATCTCGTCATCTGTCATAATTTCGGTTTCGAAGAGGGTGAGGTCAAACGGGAAGAGAGTCATCTCCTCAAAATGATAGAATTGTCCGAATTCAGTGCTCTTCCAGGGGGTAGTAACTATGAGGTTTTCACAACGTATGCCGTAACGGTCCTCAAGATATAATCCCGGTTCGTTGCTGGTGATCATCCCCGGTTCGAGAGTCGCGGGATTCTCGTTTAGTCGGATATTCTGCGGACCTTCGTGACAATTGATGAAGAATCCTACTCCATGACCTGTGCCGTGATAATAGGCCTTTCCCTCGGCCCAGAGGAATTGACGTGCAAGCACATCGAGCTGGGCTCCTCTTGTGCCTTGTGGGAATATGGCGCGTGAAAGAGCAATGTGTCCTTTCATTACCAGGGTGAAGTTATGGCGTTCTTCCTCAGTGGGAGTGCCCATTGCCACGGTACGGGTGATGTCGGTGGTGCCATAGATGTATTGACCTCCCGAGTCAACGAGAAGAAGACCGTTACCTTCGATAGTGACGTCTGTTTCCGCAGTCGCTTCATAATGCACAATCGCACCGTGTCCTTTCCAACCGATGATCGGAGCAAAGCTTTCATCCACACAAGATTTGTCGGCAAGACGGAGTGCGCGGAGACGTTTACCGAGCTCTACTTCAGTGAGTTTGCCGGTGGGGAATTCCTTCTCCACCATCATAAAAAAGCGCGTGAGGGCTACACCATCCTTTTCCATGGCGATAGCCAGATTGGAAAGCATGGTATCATTTTTCACACTCTTGAGACGTGCGACACCGCTACCCCCGAAGACGGGTGTGCAACCAAGGTGGTCATAGAGTCCGCGAGAGGTCTTGGCCGGGTCAATGAGTAGACGTGTCTCTTTTGGAAGTGCTGCAACAAATTTGAGGACATTATCGTATTCTTCTACTTCAAAATTATATTTTTTGAGGTGGGCTTCTACTTCCGGTGTCAGCTTTTCCGGGTCGATGAAGAGGACGCGACGGTTGTCGTCAAGATAGAGATAGCTGACGAAGATGGGAGAGAAGGTGATGTCGCCGGCTGTGCGCAAATTGGTTGCCCATGCTATGTCATCGAGAGCGGAAAGCATGATGGCATTGGCAAGTTCACCTTTCACTTCGGTCATGATTCTCTTGACCTTGCTGTCAACGGTTTCGCCTACAATATTTTCGTCGTGAACGAAGAGTTTGTTTTTGGGACGCTCCGGACGTTCAGGATAGATGTAATCGAACTGAGCGAAATTGGTGTTTAGGTTCACACCGTTATCTTTCAGTTCCTGTTCGAGTCTTTGAGCCATGGAGATTGAGAAAGTCATCCCGTCGATGCCGACAGTTTGCCCGGCTGTGGTGTGCTCTGTGAGCCAGTCGATGAGGTCGACAGCCTCCGGACCATCCTCTTTCATCATTTTGAAGCCAGTCCCTTCAAGCTGTTTTTCAGCCTGAATAAAATAACGGGAGTCGGTCCAGCAATATGCCTGGTCCTGAAGCACTACCGCCGTACCGTTTGTGCCGTTTCCGGATTCAAAACCGGTGAGCCATTCGCGACCGCGCCAGTGATGAGGGGGTAATTCACTCTGGTGAGGGTCGGTGCCGGATATTACGCATGCATCAATGCCGTGTTCTTTCATGGCGTTGCGTAAACGTTCAAGATATTCAAGGTTTTTCTTTGCCATATCGGTTATGTTTATTGGGGGTCGGGATAGGTTGAAGGTTAACTATCCCGGAATTTTCAGTAAAGATATAAAAAATTGGCAATAGAGACAAAAACGACCATTTTTTTATGAAAAGGAACGGTAAAATCCCACTTGAAAAATGAGTCAATTTAAAACTGGTATAATCGTTTTTTTTTTTGTCACTTTGGCGCAAATGGAATAAAAAGTTCAAAAATAATTTTGGGGGGGGTTGGAATAATATTAATTTTGTGTTGTCGAATCAGGGGTCAAACCCTGGTTAAGTTATTTGGTAATTTAAATTTGAGAATAAGGAATTGCAGTCAAATGCTTACTAATGTAATATAGTGATTTAGATTACATGTGGTTATTCAGTCAATTGATTTGTGAAAATCGATTGAAAAGCATTTTTAGAGAGGGAGAGTTGTGAAACTATCCCTCTCTGATTTTTATGTCATGGATTGGTATAATTGGTATATTTCGGAGGTTGTTATTGTGAAGCGGATATTTTTCACTATTTTTGCAGGCAGAACCTCTCCCGACACTCCTGAATAAATTCCCGGGGAGATTTCAGAAACTTGCAGAGACCCTCCTGTTCATAGGGTGTGGGAGTGAGATGGGAATAAATAATTGAATATGCGACACTACGTATTGTTTGATACGCAAGAAACTTATCTTAATCTCTTACCATTATCGTTTACGCGACCCATAGCTCAATTCCGGGTCGGAATAGACACTATTGCCGATAAATGGAATATGTTGTTGGAGACAGTCTGCACTTTCCGTCCGGTAGATTATTTAAGGTCAAAATTCGAACAGTTGCCGGCAGAGGACGCCGATACTGTCTATATTGCCGGTAATATTCTCCCCACTCCGGAACTTGCTCTCAGGATTGAATCGTTGGAAAGGGGTGAGTGTCTGACGGATGATTCCGGGATTGTTGCGATACGCGGAATAGTGCCCGATGAAGAAAAGCAATTGCAGGAGAGTGGTGTCCGGATTGAGGGTGTGAGACGTATAAGATATGTATTCGATATCTTTCTCCGTAACGCCGAGATGATAATTGAAGATTATCAACGGCTCACCCTGGGGAGGAAGTCGCAGCCCCTTCCGGTGACAAACAGGGTTATCGGACCATATCTTGATGAGAATGGGAATCCGCTGATTTTTATTGAGGAGGGCGCCAGTGTAGAGGGAGCCGTTTTGAACACCACTGACGGACCTATATATATAGGAGAGGATGCCCAGGTGATGGAGTGTGTGGCGATGCGAGGTCCGGTAGCGCTCAACCGTAAATCCAAGATAAGGATGGGAGCAAGAATCTACGGGGGCACCACCTTCGGTCCATATTGTAAAATAGGGGGAGAGGTGGATAATACCGTGATATTCGGCTATAGCAATAAGGCGCATGACGGATATCTGGGAAATGCAGTGATCGGAGAATGGTGTAACATAGGAGCAGGGGTCAATGCCTCCAATCTTAAAAATGATTATTCCAAGATAAGGATATGGAATTATGCCACGCGCACTTTTATGCGTACGGATTTACAATTTTGCGGACTCATTATGGGCGACCATTCCAAGGCCGGGATAAACTGCATGTTCAATACGGCCACTGTGGTGGGTGTGGGATGTAACATCCACGGAAGTGGATTCCCGAGGGTGTTCATACCGAGTTTCAGCGAAGGGTCGCCGGCAGGAGGGTTTACGGATGTAAGCCTTAAGAAATTCTACGACATTGCCGAGCGTGTGATGTCGCGGCGCGAAATAAATCTTGATGAGTGTGACCGACACATATATGAGGAGGTGTATCGGGTTGCTTCGAGTCTTAAGCGATGAGGATAAATGACGCGGGACAAAAAATAAAAATAAAATAAAAGAAGTAAAAAAGTTTCGCGGAAATTTGTGTAATTCATTAGTTTTTAGTATTTTTGCAACGCTTTAAGGACTAAGCCGAGCGCAGTAACGACTTAAAGGGGTGATTGATAGCCTCTTGAGGTGTTATGTTGTGTGTGGTGTAAGGTTTTTAAAGAGGAATTGCGAACAATAAAAGAATAAAAAACAAGCAAAAAAGAATGCCTACAATTCAGCAATTAGTAAGAAAAGGACGTAATGTTCTTAAGGACAAGAGCAAATCGCCGGCATTGGATTCATGTCCGCAGCGTCGCG
>CAZDWB010000029.1:0-29622 GCA_964509225.1 uncultured Sangeribacter sp. | reverse complement strand
AATATGTCTCAAACCCACCCAGCCGACGAAATTTTTCGTCATCGGCGTAGATTTGAAGTACAAAATTACTAATTTTACTCAAAGTAACAAAATCTTAATATATCTCATATTATAAGTTTGATTGAATATCTTAAAGCGATATTGAATAGATTGACCAGGTGTTTTATAACTTAAAGGGGAATGGTGGTTGGGATTGTCTAATAGGAATTTTCGTGCAGAAGGGAACCATTCCTCTCAGTGAAATGTTTTTAAAATAAAAACACTATTATGGAAAGAAAAGAACTAAATGATATAATTACCTCTAAAGTGAAGGAGGTTATCGACAACCCCGGCTTCTGGGGTGAAGACCCTCAACTAAGCATTATCCCCACAACTCTTTTAGTAAGTATCGAGCGACACGAAGATGCTGATCGTTCCATTGCATTCAGCGACTACGCTATTGAAGAAGATGCTGTGGAAGATGGAGATTATTCAGAAGACGCAGCGGATTTTCAGTCTGCTTCCGACCCTGACCTATACCCCATTGGCACATTGATTGATTATGCTGCCAAGAAACCCGATTTACATAAAATCCAAAAACTGGTGGATCATTATATCCCGCAGAAAGAAGAAAACCTCTATGCAGAATAAATACACTCTAAACGAAATAAGTGTGTATTAGATTTAGTTTACACGATTATTATGATTTGGGGACTGAGTTCAAATTTGAATTCAGTCCTAACTTTATCTCGGGCCCAATTTTTTTAATCTTTTACTTTTTATTTACATCCTTCTTTCCTGCCGGGGATAACAAACAGAATAATTCCGATAAAAAACAATATAAACATGTTGTCTTTTATCGGAATTATTCTTCTTATTATACTATCGTAAGTCGTAACTTCTTTAAGGATTTTATTCCATTACCGGTCTTATGCCGAAACCATGGAGACGCGGATTCAGTTGCTGCTGCGCTTTCCCGTTATCCATTACGATGCAACCAGCCTCTTTCTGACCATTGGAGCCTCCTGTTGTCTGCGATAACCATATTGTGCCGTTGGCTCCATATCCTCCAACCTCAGAACCAAGCTGACCTGAACGGTAACCAAGTAAAGGGAAGAAGATTTTTGATCCGTCTGCTAACGGGAAATATAATCCCATTGAATGAGAGCCTGTCAGGGCAGCTCCGGATTCCGCCGGATTCTTTATCAGGGCTATAAGACCGGTCCCGTAAGGGACTTTAGCGCCTACCGGACATGGATCGTAGATCGTTTTTTCACTTGTTGCTGTCAATGAAGAATTCCAAAGATTTGTATATGGGAACACATACTCATGAGATCCCATAAAGAATACATCGGGATTCTTTATGAATACTGATAGAAAATCATTCCCCGTCACTGATTGACTCAAATCCCGGGTTCTGAATTTTTTAATCTCATAATGTTCAGCATCAAACCACTCATTCAAGCTTGATTTTATCGGGTCTTTTCTTCCCCATTGATAGAAATTGTAACAATCCACTGTCTCCGTAGTTATCCCTGTCTGATTCAGCAAAATTGTCGTGGTCAGCGGTTCCATCCCTTGCGGAATATCACCTGTCTGCGTGAATCTCACATTTGCCTGACAGTGTGGAAATACCGTTACATCTCCACCCATAATCCTTCCTACATTGCGCGGATAATACCTGTAAGTATGTCCGGACTCGGTAACTGAAGCAAGATCTGTGCCGGCAACATAATCTGTAACCCAAATATCCCAACTCCACATCACCGTACCATTTTTATCTCGTAATGCTATGATAGCATTTCCCTGACGTATAGATTCTTCCGGCACCTCAAATGAGATTGTATGATCAGCGTTTAACTTAACATTTCTTATAAGATCTAATCGTCCTTCCCATACGAGAATAGCATCTGCCGGATTACTACATCCTTGATTCTCATATATGTATGGAGAGGTTATAGGATTATTCAGATGATTTACAAAATCTTTCAAAGCATACCGGTTATGCGATGTTGATGTATATGCACTCTTGTTATCCACACTATTCTTTATAGCATTTCCATAAACCAAAGGAAAGGAATATTTACCTGGCGCATTTACTATATAACAATTTGCTGTATTCTCAATCCCCTTGGCACCTGTAGAATTGGAAAGATTATAGGGGGTAAAACCTGACGTATTATTAATATTCGGAGTATTCTGAAGCTTCTGGGACTCCTCACTGAGTTTGGCAAATGTTAACCTCTGCATTTTAGTTACAGCCTTGGTTAATTCACTTCCTTTACCGGAGCCCGGAAATTCCTTAATCCACTCTGGCATATCTATCACCTGACCATTTTCATCAATAAATTCAGCTTTCCAACTCACCGGTATCGAATCTCCGTTCTCATTCACATAGCAGCTGTTTACACGAAAAGGAACAGTCTGTCCGGGATAAGGTGTCTCAAATGTACCCAACACATCCAAAATAAGACGATTCGTTTCAGGTTTGGCTGATAGATGGTAGGTCACTGTGCTACCCTCGGGCCATTCCTGACCCCCGATTGATGCTGTATACACCGACTCCACTCCATCTATATCTATCGTCATTGTAACTGTCGCCTCTTCCGGCAATGTGCCCGGAATCATCATAAACACCTCATCATCGGCTGTGATGGGCGTTTGTGGCGCAACATATTGACTACCTTCTGCAGCGCTTAATGTGGGATTTGCCGGATTTACAGTGAATGACTCTTTCCCTGAAATAGAGCTCCACTCTCCATTCTGAATGTTAAGGATTCCCTTTGAAGCTACTCCGGAAATCTCAATACTCTTTACCTTACATGCCTGCATCTCAGACCCGGCAACAAACCTGATTGCACTCAGAGCATGATTAAACGTGAGGTTACAAGGGGATGCATCAGCCATTGTTTCTGTAGCCCATAATAAATCAAACTGATCCTTAACACTCGAAGGAGTGGTATAGTCAACAACTCTTTTCCCGTCATTATCTTGGGTTACAATACCATACGGTGAATAAGCATTAAACGTCAACACCTCCTTGCCGGGCCAGAGATACTCCCTTTCCGGAGCCCAGCCATTCGCTCTGGTAATCTCAACGTTGTCCATATAAACACCCCCGTCTGAAGTATTGGCAAACACTCCAAAACTATTTATGGTAGAATTATTTACTGATGTCGACCTTGTGGTATTAGCATTGGAATCATACAAATCAATACCCGGTGTTATGGTCGGATTAAGATAAAGGGATGAACCGCCACTCTCAAGAAGTATAGCTCCCCCTCTTCTTGTAGTTGAACCGGACCTGGTATTGAAAGAGACTGTTGTCAGCTCAAAACGTATTTTTTTATCTCCGGATAAACCACTGTCAAATAGGTTATCATCCGTACAAGAACCTACCGACAACACGGCGCACCCAAATAAAATTGCGAGTGTGATATTATTCCGGGTATTATTTGTACTTTTCATGGAATCGACTTTAATTATAAGAATGGATCCCGAGGAGAGGAACCTCTCCCCGGGATCCTATGTCCTTTTTTAAAAGTTTATATTCTTCCCTTTTTAGTTATTATTAGCAGGGGTATAAGTCTGCATATCCAGGTTTGAAGGGGTATCAACCCAGTCTTCTACATTAACTGTGAACTTAATCGGACCTCCAAGTACCGGTGTTCCGGGTTTAGGATCCTTAGGATCTACATATCCTGCTCCATGAGTAAAGTCGAGTGTGTAGATATATTTCTTACCCGGTTCCCAATTTGTATTAATAGGAATTGCAGCCCAGATACAATTTCCGTCAGAGGGGAAAGGATAAATCTGGAGTCCTTCATTTCCGTCTGCATCAAGGATATTGATTTGCAGTTTCACTGACAGATAAGCCCCTTTATGAGCATTTGAAGCATCTCCATTGGGATCCCATGCCACAAGCTGCTGGGGGAGAATCATCGCATTGCCATTACTGCCCATTAGGCTTTGGGCATTTGTTCCTAATACAATAGGTGTGCTATATGTAGATTCATAATCTGTCTTATTACTTGCCAGAGTCCATGAATCTGTATCGAAATCAAATGAACCGGTTGCAACTGGTTCTCCAATTCGCACGCCTGTTACTTTGAAAGTATAATTTTTATTATTCGTTAATCCCCTTACCTCTATCTGTACAAGATTATGATTGAAATCGAGGGGGACACCGGGTCCTTCATTTAATGATTTTTTACCGGTAGCCTTAGCTGATATAAAGTCTATCTGACTGTTGATATCTTGCGAAGGTGTAAAATCTGACAATCTCTTTTCTGTCTCATTGATTGTCACTCCTTCCAGATTAACTGGAGAATATGCCAGAAATGAAAGCTCGCTGTCATCACCGGGCCAATAATAATCCGCTACTGAATTATAAAAGCTTGAGCCATCACTCTTGGTAAATGTCTGATCCAGAAAATATGGTGTGTTTCCAAGAAATGCGGATGCCTTGAAATCAACCAGATTACTGTTGTTTGTCTCTAATGCACGGGTTGTAACTGCCGGACGAAAACTTATCTTGCGTCCCTGATTCAGCTCTACTGAATCTTCATTCGTACATGCTGTCAGTGCTAATAATGAAGCCGCTGCTGCAAAAAGAAATGTGTTCTTCATAATCTATATTTTTTATTAATATTCTCCAAATTTACAGTTTATTCTTGAACCTTACCTGAATTTTAAGGTACTCAATATCTCCTGTTAATTTTCATTTATTATATATACAATTTATAACTCTTAAAGGTTCATTAACTAAATGTTAATTTTTAAATTATGCTTGTTTTTTACATCTCTAAGGTGTAATCTACACTGTTCCACTCATTTACATTGGGCATAAAACCACTTCCCGATGATATCGGCTTCGGGAGTTTAAGCCCGTCTACTACTATATTTACATGATGGGGATCCGGCGCTTCCCTTACCTGATCTGTCACATCGTATGTCGCATAACTTCCGGTACGGTCATCAAAAACCAGATAGACAGTGAGTATATTCTTTCGTGTAGGGTCGGCGGAATTACCAAAATTAATGAATCTACCCTCTACCGAATTTTTCCCTTTTATCTGACTTAAAACTACCGGCATCGTGACAGGGGTGAAAGAGGTTTTACGTTGCCCCGGGAAATAGCTCTCGGATAATCCTGAAAGTGTGGCATCTATTGAAGCCCCCTTAAGATACTCGATATTTTCTATATTATTAATAGTGACTGTATAATGACATGTAATCTCCTCAGGATAAAAGGTAATGACCTGTCCCTCTTTATAAGGATCGATACTAATTCCATTTTCCCGATCTGTCCACATCATATCAGCAGCTGCTTCTGCCATTCTTTCCGTTTCATTTTCCGGACTCCGCGGAATAGCGCGTGTCTCCAGTCCCAAAGCCGTCAGAGTTGATAAATCATTAGTATAGACCTCAAACTGTTCATGGTCGGCTGTATTACGAAAATGAGCCCAATATGTGTTATCACTGTTCATACCTATTCCCACGAACTCTCCTGACGGCACATTAGCGGCACCTCCCAGATATCCACTGAAATTATATCTTAACGGTGCATATTCCTCTGTGACCGGAAATAAATATGCCACCACTGACGCCGGTTGAGCTTCCGGAGCTTTACTCCAATCAAATGCTATCTCGATTTCAGGGGTTCCGGTGTCATCATAAATTAAATCCTTATGATCACAAGAGACCAATAATCCTCCCAAAAATATGGTTAGAATCGTATAATATATTTTTTTCATCGCCTTATTTATTATAATTGCCACTACCTATCAACCATACAAGTGAAATCTCAGCCTTTGTAGGCAAGACTCCTTTGAAATTTCTGGTGGACTCCCATATATACTTATCTCCCTGAGGTTTATATTTAACTATCTTACCTCCTATATAACCTATGCCTAATGTGAAATCCAAGTTGAAATGACGTGCTATAGGCAATGAATATCCATATTCTACGCCTGCGGTAAACAGACAGCGATTCCAAAGGTTATGTCCCGGACGTCCTCCCATATATCCTTTCCCTCCTGCTTCAAAGTCATAGGTTAAGACTCCACCATACACCCCTAAATGATGACCGGTGAGCGGCTTCTCCTCTGCGGCATGTCCAAACCATTTTCGAACTGCAATATCGCCGCCATAACCACGCCAATACCAATGGGTCTTATTTTTATCCCACCACCCATAAGTCCAATTTCCTACCACCGACCAATTCTTACCAAGATAAAACTCTACCCCGATATTCGGCAACAACAAGGCATCTGAAAGAAGATTAGTCTTTAAACCCATGTAAAATGACCTTGCTGAACCAGCTGGTATGATGGGCTGAGGGATAAATTCATCCTCTATAAGGAGTATGGAATCTGTCACAACAATTTGTGGCGTCTCCGGAAGGGAATCTACAATTTCATGAGTGGGCTGAAGAAAATCATATTCCACAAACAATTTTGAATTCCTCAGTGATGGAAATAAATGGTAATAAAGATATCTATACGGGACACCGTTATGCAAACTTTTCAGTTTGTTTAAGGTCTTGTCAGACTCAAAGGATGTTACCGTATCCAAACCATTTACAGATTCAAGAATCGCCAAGACCTCCTGTCTATAAGGCACCGCGGAATCCGAGTGTACCATATTGTAAAGTCCCTTCCAATCTCGTCCCAGAAATTCAAATTTTGTCAGCGAATAATCCAGGGGAATCCGTTCCCCTATATAATTGAAAATACTGTTGGCTCGCTTTTGTGAAAGGGTACGGTTGATCTTGACACTCCCCTCCGGAGATGCCGAACCAATCACTTTAATATTTCGTAAACGGTAATAATCTGCGCTATCCTTCCTTTCCTTAAGAACGCGAAGCATTCTATCAAGATTCGGTTTATTTTTATCCAAAGCTGTATTAAGAACACTTCGTGATTGTAAAAATTTTACTTCTGTGGAATCTGAAACAATATTTTGAGCTTTTAAGGATTGACTCCCAAAAATCGCTGATATTCCGAAAATAGCAAGATATAACACTTTATAAAAACTGTCATGTATCTTAAAGGATTTTATCAGTGATTGTTTCCCATAGTATCTGTCTTTCATAAAACTGTCTTTTAACTTATTTTAAAACAAGCATAATATTAAATTAGTTGAGTACATTTCAGAAAACAATTTGGGAATTGAAGAATACTTCAACAAAAATCTGTATATAAAATTATGACTTGAAATTTTATTAAAAAAGGATTATCTTTGTAAAAAAGAGAGATTATTATGACTACTTAACCTAAAGTTTTCATACGTTTTGACCGGGCTATAAAGCTTATTCTTCGTCATAAAGCCAATTTCATTAAAAAAATTAAGAATGTCTTGAGAAAAAATCAGAAACGCTCTTTCTTCCATCAGCAATATGAACAATCCTTTTGATTATAAACCCGATGAGGATTGCCAAAAGGCATACAATATTCTGTTATCCAGAATAGAATTACTCAAAAAAAGTTCTATTCCGGGAGATAAGAAATTCTGTCGCGAATTGGAGGAGGGGAAGATGCTGGGAGTTCTTATAGCTAAAGATAGCTACGGGAATAAACATACTCTTTATGCCTTTTCCGGACAAATCGGAACAGATGGCTTTCACTTTCCGGATTTCGTTGAACCGGTATTTGACTACCTTCAGGTCAACGGCTATTACAAAATCAAAGAAAGTGAAATAATAGAAATCTCTCATCAAATCAAAGACTTCGAAGAGAATACCCTCTCCCGAATAAAAAATGAATATAATAGCACAGAGCTAACCGGGAAATCAGAAATTTCAGATTTTAAAAAACGTTTGCACATCTCGAAATTGGAACGGGATGCGAAAAGAGAATCGGGTAAATTAAATGATTTCGAACTCTCCTCACTCATACGTCAAAGCCAGTTTGAAAAAGCTGAATTAGGACGTCTTAAAAAAAGAGTAGCCGAAAATCTTGCGCCCTTGGCAGCCAAATTACAGAAAGCGGAAGAACAGCTCAATACTCTGATTGATAAACGTCGCACAAAGTCTGAACTCCTGCAAAAATGGCTTTTCTCAAACTTTGCTTTTCTCAATGCAAAAGGGGAAAAACGAAATCTTTATGATATTTTCGCCGAAACACCCTTCAAAACCCCTCCCTCTGGTGCCGGTGAATGTTGCGCACCAAAATTGCTCCAGACTGCCTATAAAAAAGGTTTAACACCAATTTCGATGGCTGAATTCTGGTATGGAAAACCTAAAGGTGGAGAGGTAAGAATTCACGGACAGCATTACCCTGCATGTAGAGGAAAATGTCTACCCATCCTCAAATGGATGCTTCAAGGATTGTCAATCAATACCCCTCTTCTTGATACAGTACCTCCCCGGAAAACCTTCTTCCCTAAGGTAATTCATGAAAATCAATGGTTTTGTGTGGTAATTAAACCCGATGGGATGCTTTCCGTTCCGGGTAAAGGGGATTCTTTTTCTCTTTTAGAATGGCTCAATGAGAAATACGGACCACAAAAAAAGGTAAAACTTGCCCATCGACTGGACCAGGACACTTCGGGACTCATTATAGCAACATTCGGCGACACCTCTTATAAAATAATGCAATCCCTTTTCGCTTCCCGTAAAGTCAACAAAACCTATATTGCCATATTGGATGGCGATTACAAATCTCTGAATTTACCATCAGAAGGACGGATTGAACTCTCTTTAACTCCGGACTTGCTCGATCGTCCCCGCCAACGAATAGACAATGAAAGAGGCAAATCCGCTGTTACAGACTTTAAATTTCTAAAATCACACAACGGAAGAAGCCGTGTTATCTTTCATCCCCTCACCGGACGAACTCATCAGCTGCGTGTTCATGCCGCAGCCAAAGAAGGGTTAGGGATTCCGATTGTCGGTGACAGGCTTTACGGGAAACGTAATAATCCGGGGCAATCCAGACTGCTTCTCCATGCTCAAAAAATAGAATTCATGTTCCCCATCGACGGAAAAATTTATTCATTTGAATCCCCTGCGCCCTTCTGAGAATCAAGGGCAATTTAAGACCTCGAAAAAGTATTAAAGAATTTTTTCAGTATTTATCTTTAAAAATTTTCCAAATATCGAAAGTATTGTTAATTTTGAAAAAATTTCAACCTTAAAACTTAAATCAAGCCCCTAACCTTATGATTACCACCCTTCTAATTATTTTTGTAATTGGATATCTGGCAATAGCTCTTGAACATCCCATCAAAGTAGACAAGACTGCCTCAGCCCTGATTCTCGGCATGGTTCTTTGGATTTGTTATGCTCTGGGAGGTGAGTCGATTGTTCCCGCAGTAAATGGTGAACACTTCTCTGATTATGTAAATTCCCATCCTTCACTCCAAAATGAAAGTCTGGCACATCAAACCCTCTCCTATATTATAAATGTCGATATCGTGGAACATTTAGGAGATATAACACAAACACTCCTTTTCCTTATCGGGGCAATGACAATTGTTGAGCTCGTGGATGTTCACGGTGGTTTTAGGGTAATTACAGATAGAATCGTCACCCGCAACAAGCGTAAACTCCTCTGGATAATTTGTGCAACCACGTTCTTCATGTCAGCAATTCTCGACAATCTCACCACAACTATCGTGATGATTATGCTCTTGCGTAAATTAGTCGACGATCAAAAGACACGCTGGTTATATGCCGGTGCCATCGTGATTGCTGCCAATAGCGGAGGTGCCTGGAGCCCTATAGGCGATGTTACCACCATTATGCTTTGGGTGAAAGGGAATGTTACTGCGCAAGCCCTTATCTGCTATGTGCTCCTACCCAGTATTATATCCATGGTAGTTCCTCTCCTCTTTATCAGCCGTTCTCTAAAAGGTGAACTTGCCGCAATCCCTCAACAGGTTACAGTAGATAATACAATAACGCCTTCAGAACGAAACACAATATTCTTCTTAGGGGTAGGAGGATTGATTTTTGTGCCTATATTTAAGACAATCACTCATCTGCCTCCATTCGTCGGCATGCTCCTTGTCCTCGGAATTCTATGGGTATATACAGAAATATATTACAACAAAAAGATGGTAGAAAAAATTAAAGAGCATCGTCTGCCAAGCGTGATTTCACGCATTGACATGCCTTCGATTCTTTTCTTCCTCGGAATCCTGATGGCTGTAGCTGTGCTTCAATCTACCGGAGTGCTTGCTTGGCTCGCACGTGAATTGGATTCCGGTATCCATAATGTATACATTATCGACACCGTACTCGGAATACTCTCCTCCATAGTCGACAACGTGCCATTAGTTGCAGGAGTTATGGGAATGTATCCCGTTTCCGATCCAGCTGCCACAGGATATGCCGCAAACTTTGTTGTCGACGGCACCTTCTGGGAACTTCTATCCTATTGTGCCGGTGTTGGAGGAAGTATCCTCATCATAGGTTCGGCAGCTGGTGTTATCGCCATGGGTCTCGAAAAAATTAATTTCGGTTGGTATCTAAAGAGATTCAGCGGACTCGCTCTTTTAGGTTATCTCGCAGGTATCGGCGTATATATCCTTGAACAACTTGTCAAGAGTTTATTCTAAAAATTCATCCCTTTAAATACAGGACAGCGTGTCTGAATCGTACACGCTGTCCTTATTTTATCACTAAATCTGCATAAAAAAAATTTCCGATTTTTTACAAATAAAAATTATTCATAATTTTGTAAAATAATCAATTAATTTATAGGACATCACATTATGAAACATAAACGACACTCAAGGGTTCGACATATTATCGTACACCTCGGAGCCATCGTTATGTTCTCTTTTTTACACTTCCCTCTTTCTGCTCAGGATAACACATCCTCCTCATCCCACCCATTACTTTTCTCAATAAAGACCAATATGCTCGTTGATGCATTATTAGTTCCCAACATTGGAGCAGAGTTCTACGTGGGAAAAAATTTCTCCGTCGGGGCACAATGGATGTATGCCTGGTGGAGCAACGACACCCGCCATCGTTACTGGCGCATATATGGTGGTGATATCTCGGCACGTTATTGGTTCTGCAATTCTAATAAAAAACCACTCACAGGTCATCATGCCGGAGTCTATATAGGTGCTTATACCTTTGATTTCGAATGGGGAGGAAAAGCATACATGGGTGGTCGTCCGGGACATACACTTTGGGACAGATTCTTCCTTAATACGGGAATAGAATACGGTTATACCCTTCCTATATCAAGAAGACTTAATCTCGATTTCACACTTGGAGTGGGATATATGGGCGGTATCGTAGAGAAATTCATACCATCTTCAGGTAACTATATTTGGCAATCCACTACAAGAAAAACATGGATCGGTCCTACTAAAGCAGAGATTTCATTAGTTTGGCTTCTGGGACGTGACAACGTAAATAACAGGAAGGAGGGTGAGAAATGAGACCCTTGATTCTAATATCTATATTGGTAGGACTACTCCTTTGTATAGGGGGGTGTAGACACAGGGAGTTTCTGTATGAAACACCTTCGCGACGCACACCGGTATACGTGGAGTTTGATTGGTCGGAAGATCCAACCGCAAATCCATCGGAAATGACAATAGCCCTCTTCCGCCTCAATTCCTCCGGTTCCTCTGTAATTAATTACGATTTCAAAGGGAAAAACGGTGGTACAATCCAACTCTCTCCCGGTGTTTACGCTGCAATCTGCCATAATAATGACTCCGGACGACATGGATTTATCGGCTCCAACTCTTTCGATGATTTCGGTATACGTCTCAATGACAACAGATATAACGGCAATTTCCAAAGCAATTCTACCGCCTATATGAAACTTGCCAACGAAAGAATTGCTCATTCTCCGGATTCAATGTGGGTTTCAGCAATTTCACTGATTGAAATTCCTCAACCCCCCACCGATACGAAATCGCCACGCTCTCCTTACGTTTTGCGATTCTTAATGCATCCTGTGGTGTCACACTATACATTCCTTATCAACAATCCTATAAATTTTAATAAGTCCATTTCTGTATCAGCAACTATTTCCGGAATGGCTTCTACTGTACATCCCGGTCGTGGAACAACAGGCTCTGAGACCGTTACTCATTTATTCGAAATGTTTCCAACCCCTACAGGAAATCTTATCGGAGAAATTCTTACTTTCGGACATTGCGGTGAAAATGATATTTCATCCCGCTCTTCTGAAAATGAGGCCCCTCATATACTGGCAATTCACGCAACTATGAGAAATGGGCAACAATGGTCGTCGGTCCACGATGTCACCGACCAAATACATAATTCTAAAATTTCCGATTGTGTAATACGCCTCGATTCCATCCCATTCCCTCGACCTACGGGAGGAGAGGGATTCTCTCCCACCGTCTCCGGTTGGACCGGTACAAAAGAAATAATTGGTATGTAAAAATAAATATTTATAAATTCATTAACTTTAACAACAGATTCATGAAAAAGACCTTTTTTATGATGGGTATTGCCGCTTTGGTTCTCTCTTCCTGCTCTCAGGAAGATGTCCTCAGCGTTAATGACTCAAAATTAGACAGCAACGCAATCTCTTTCCGTGTTCGTTCTGCTAAAACCTCTCGTTCCGCAGAATTCTCTACCTATTCTCTCGACGACTTTATGCTCTTTGGTTACAAAGGATGTGTTGAGGATGGTGACGTACTTACCCCATACTTTAACAAAACAGGGGAAGCTGTAAAGTTCTCAAGACTTGAAGGGGATATTATCTTTACATCCAATCCCACCTACTATTATCCTGTTGACGGTTCTTGGCTTACCTTCAGAGCTTATGCCCCCAGTAATCTCACAGGGATATCTACCGACCAATATGGTGGTATCAAGTACAATAACTTTACTGTGGATACTGATATTACCAAGCAAATCGACCTTATCTGCGCAGATGGTGGTTCAAATCTTGAACCGGAAGATGATGACCAGGAACTTACTTTCCAACATGCACTTACAAAAGTGTACATCTCTGAAGTTCTCAATACAGATGAACGCTTCAAATATGAGATTATCGGTGTAAAATTCGGTAACATTCACACTACCGGTGATTTCGAATATGAAGGTGAACGCTGGATTGCACGTACAGAAGACGAACCATGCGAGGCTTTCGACTCTAACGGATATATATGGGATGGAAATGGTCAGATTTGCTGGAAGCCAACAGGCACTCCCACTTCCGAAATAACATATATTTTCGATGAACCCATTATTGTAGACAAGAATAATCAAAGACCTACCATCATGACAGGTGATGATACTGATGGCAACGATGGTAAACAAAACTTTATGATGATTCCTCAGCAATTGAGCGCTGATTTCGTTAACGAAGAGGGTACCATCAACTCAGGCACATTTGGTGAAGGGATGACCTATATAGCTTTCCTTGTACGTATAACCAACACAATCACTGACGAAGTTATCTATCCTTATGCTGAAGGTGTGGATAATATCTCTAAGGAAATCGAAGGAGTCAAATATGCTTGGGCTGCATTCCCCATCTCATCTCTCTGGGTTCCCGGACACTATGTTGACTATTTTGTTGACTTCTCTAATGGTGCCGGTTACGTTGCTCCGGGTGCTGAAGGAATGGAGGACAAAGTATTGGAATTTACTCCTATCCTCGGTCGTGGTATACAATTCACAGAAACTGTGAATGAGTGGAACCAGGGAGCGGCTATTACAGTAGACCATAATAATCACCTTACAATCGACGAAGGTAACTTCGATGACGCTTTCGGAGATGATTAAATAATACAAAAGTTTTAAATTCTCTAAAAACCGGGACGAACATTCAGCTCATCCCGGTTTTCATTATATAACGAAAAAGCCTTAAAGTTTATTCGGATTATTACTATTCCTCTGAATGAGTATAAAATTTTATCAATCGCTCTAACGCTCTGCGACACACCGCACAAAAATCCGGATGATAATTATCCCTCATGCGGCAAGTATCGAAAGGACGAAAAATACCTTTTACCCTATATCCTCCCCCTTCAAATAAACCAGGATGAATTGTATCATTTATCGGCTTATCATCCGAAATCATATCTTCCCATTTAGACGCGAAATCTACCATTGTCGTAATGTTTGGCTCCCAAGGTTCAATATCCAACGGATAATGTTCATTCTCCTCACTGGCATAGAAATATTCATCTGCCAGACCTCCGAAGCTATGACCGAACTCATGCACTGTAACAGGGAGAACAAACTTATTGTGTGCAGATGTAATCAGATAATTATTATAAATCCCCCCTCCTCCATATTGGTCAGTGTTCACAAGAATCATCACATGCTCATAGGGGATACCGGCAAGTGAGTCATGTACTTTATGTACACTCGGAGTCGTCATATACCGTGGAAGATGGAATGTCGAGAAATGTGCATTAAAAGGGGTGTTGCGCCATTCTCCTTTTGCCGGAATAGAGACACCGCTCTCTTCAGATTCGGAATAAACTATGACAAAATTAAATTTATCCCGATTCGAAGCGTACGGTTCATAACGCAGAATCTCTTCTGCAATCTTGTTCGCATCCTCTTTAAATAAGCTCATCTCATCCTTTGTATAACCCTCTGCGAGTATGGCAATATCTATACATTCCGCAGGTTCTCCTCCTTTATGTATATACTCATAATTGATTAGCCCGGTTTTGGCTACTCTCACAAGTTCATCACCCGGATTATAAGTATGTGACACATTGATAATCGGTATTCGTCGGTCATTTGATATCTTGACATTTATCTCCATTTCTCTCTGAGGTAAAGGGAGAAGAAAACTCCCCTCAAATGATTTGGCTATGGAATCTGCCTCAGGAGTAGATATCCATTCCTGGAAAAGTGTGGAAAAAGAATGTCGGTAAAGAGTATCCCCGGTGAGCGGATCTATCATAGATATCACCCCGAGTGCTTTATAAGGGAGTCTGTCAAGATGTTGGCGACGTCCTGCCCATCCGGCATACTTTGACTGACGGCTCAATAATGCCTGCATACCGCTCCTGTTTGTCCCTCCGAATATATAGTCCATCCTCAATGTACTGTCAGAGAAATTCTGTTGAAAAGCATCTCGTCCGTTGACGACACCAATTGTCAGAATTATTTGCAGCAATGTTAAAATGATTTTTTTCATAATCGCTCTATTCTCATATTCAGACCTTATGCCATATTTAACCCTTACCCATCCTGAGATTTTTAATGATGGATAAGGTGAAAAAAGTGCTGAATCAAGAGATCCAGCACTTTATATTCTAAACAGTCATCTACCTGCTCACTGACCAAAAACTTGCTCTTCGGCAGATTTATGCTGTCTGTTTTAAAGGTATTTCACCTATGGTCGCTTAGAAAATTACTTTCTCTGCCTTACCATTAGCTACTTTGATATAGAGACCCTTTTCAGGATTTACAACCTTCACGCCATCGAGAGTGAAGTAAGTAGCCTCTGTTTCTGCTGCAATACCCTCTACGCCTACATTAGGATCTTCCATTGCAAGGAAATATACTCTTACAAATGTATCATAGTCAGGAGTATTATCGTTACCGAAACATACTAAATAAGGTGTGGTATCTTCCTCGTCATCAGTAACAGGAATTGTTACAGTATCGCCAAGGCGAGCATTCATAGGATTAGCACCCCAAGCAGCAAGAAGGGTATAAACTTCTGAGAAGCCTGTAGGAGGAGTGATAGTGACAGGGATGCTCTGAGTTCCTACAGGAACCTTAACTGTTACCATCCAGTGTTCATCTTCAAGGTTTGATTCAGGTACCCATTCGTATTCTACAGGATATTCAGCAGTAAATTTAACCTTACCGTCTGATACTACACCTGCTGCTGAATAGCTGATAGGATAAAGCTGAAGGTCATTGTTATACTGACCTACTGCACAAAGCACCTTATAAGTACCGGCCTCTGCAGAAGCAATCTTAAAGGTGTTGCGGAATGTATAACTCTTACCGTTATATGTACCGGTGAAATTAGAATTGTCATCCGGAGTGGCTGCTGAGAATTCTACGTTAGAAAGATAAACGATATTGTTTACATCGTCAAGAGAAACTTCTGAAACTGTCTCAAAGTTGATAGAGGTTGAAGTGGAAGTAGGTGCGGGAACTTCACCATTCCATTCAAGAAGACCATTGTAAGTAGAGTTAGTTGCATACCATCCCTGAGGAATGATATCACCTGCTTCCAAGTTGTATGCACCATACAAAAGTGTTCCGTCTTCGAGATGATCCTGTACATATACATAGTTACCGTTCACATATACTACATAGAGCGGACGGTTTACATATACGATATCACCCTTATTGGGAGCTAATTTTTTCATTTGTGCAACGCTTGTTGCTACAGAAGCTGAATTGATAGTGTAGCGTGCTTCACCTGCGTTGAACTCTGCTGTTTCCTCGCTTTTTGCAATGATCTCAGTAGTTCCGCCTGTTCCGAATGCATTTGTAACAATTGTTACAACACCATCAGCATTTACAGTAGCTACACTGGGATTTGTAGATTCCCATGTGATAGGAAGGTTATTGGGGTTAGATAAAACAGGTGCATTGAATACAACTGATTTGGTAGCGGCTGTAACCACGGTGCTTTCGCTGAATGAAAGACCTGCAGGCTTAAGACCCGGATTTCCTGCCAATGAATAGGTGATTGTAGTTGTCTCGATTCTTACGTGACCTGAGGAGCCTCCCTGTGTGAAAGTCACAGAAGAAGTAGGCTCTGATGCATCAGGAGTCCATTTAGCGCCTGATACGTTGAATGTGCCTGTTGAAGCAGTTGAAGCTGAATTGAAGGCATTGCTGGAACCTGTTGTAAAAGAGATGCCGTCCAATACATAGCCTGAGGGCACGCTGATAGTCATTGTGTTTCCTCCATACAAACGCAATGCTGTACCGGAATTATAATACTTGGGAGCATTGTTGTTTGATCCTTTGTCACATTTGATGGTGACAGGACTCTTGTCCACAGTAGTTACATCCTGGGCATTGGTATAACCCTCTGAGGACCATGTAATCTTCAATTCGTCTGCCTGAGCCGCAAAACCCAGGGAGAGAACTGCTAAAGAAAGTAAAAATTTCTTCATTTTCTTGTTGTTTTAATTAGTGAATATCTTTGGCGCAAAGTTAATACTTATTTATTGAATATCAACAAAAATATTAGAAATTTTTTATTAAATTTTTATAACATTTTTAAAACCTATAACTCCTTGCCATTCAATACACTAAAAATTACGACACGAATTCATCCCCTCTCATAAATCCTTTTCGCTCTCTTCTTTGTTCTAATTTTGATTTATAATAAGAAATATTACCCGTTAAAATTACCTGTTATGGATACACAGAAAGTTAAAAATTTTCAACAGAAAGTTCATGATGACCTCTACAACTTCCTGATTCATAAAAACGCAATAGACGCTCACTTACCGGATTGTCCGGATGTCGAGGAGAAGTGGCCTGTCATTTCCCGTGCATATATCCCCGATGGAATTAAGGAATTTCAAGATTATCCCGTCACTTCCCTCGGCTGGATGATGCTTATCGGAATGGCCATGGCCTATTACTGGGATGAAGATTGGGAAAAACATAGCCCCCGGGAAGATTATTATGAAACAATCAGAGACCTCAAAGGGTATGACAATCTTGATGAAGCGGTTGTAACCGACATATTAGGATATGAAGGAGAGAAGGCTGACGGCATTACCGATATGGTGGCTGAATGTGCCTCAAGAGTCTACTCTCTCCTAACCCATAATCACATTGAACCGGGCACTGAAGAAGCTTTCGGATGCTACGTGGCTGCCCTCCACGAATTATATCTGATGGGTATGGCCGCTGAGTTAAATGCGCTGGGTTACCACATGACACCCTATAACCCTGCAGGACTAAACTAAAAACAGTTAAAACACTAAAATAAATCCCGTCTATTAGAAAAATTTATTGTTTTTTAATTGAATTTGTCATTTAAAGAATTTATTTATATATTTGTCGCGTTATTCAGGAATCCGGAATAACGCGACAAGTGATTTTATACTAAATATTAACCTAACGATTTACATCATGCGCAAAATCTACACGTTTTTGTCTGTAGCCCTTTTGGCATCAGCTGCCTACTGCGTTGAAGCCCAGGCTCAGACTGAAAAAACAGCGACGATTGACTTTTCAAATGGTGACATTTATGGTCAAAATCTTGATTATGAAGATTTAACAGAAGCAAAGTTTGAAGTTGCTCCCCTGACTCTTACCCTTACTAACACTACAAATAGTATTATGTATCGTAGTTATCAGGACCTTTTCATTAAGAAAGGAACCAGTACCTTCAACATCACTGCTGACTCTAACAAAATTACGAAAGTAGTCTTTTCTTTCGATGATATCAGCAAGGCATTCTCCATGACTTCCCCGGAAGGAACAATCACCAATGAAGGTAATGTTTACACTCTTTCAATTCCTGATGGAGGTGCTGACGGTATTGACTTCACTATCACAAGCGAAGGAAATAGAGCTCTTTACACCATTGAAGTTCAATACATTGATGAAAATGGCGGCTCAGGTGATGATCCCGTAGTAAATCCCACAAGAGATTTTACATTGAATTTAGCCGGTGTAAAACTGGAAGGATGGCCCGAACCTACTACTGCTTCTCCATGGCAACCGCTTAGCGAGGGCACTAAGTTCCAAAGCTCTTTCCTTACACTGACTTATGACTCAACTACCGGTGCTGACGTTCAATATCGTGGTGAAGACAAGGGTATCTTCATGAAGAAAGGTGATACTACCTTCACTCTCAGCTCTAAGGACAATAAATTAACAAAAGTTGTCTTGAAATTCGGTGGCGAAATCCACGATGGTGTCATTTCAAACTATGGCAAATTCACAGGAACCTCATATATGGATTCCTTCACTTGGACAGCACCCGCTGACTATGACGGTGGCGATATCGTCTTTACAGTATGCAACAGCGATGAAAACTATGGTTCAAGCCGCTATTTCGAATCTATAACCGTTACTTATGAGGTAGATGCCAATGCTGCCCATGAGCCTGAAATCAGCTTCGTTTCTGATGACATCACAATTTCTATAGCCAACACTACTTATCCCCTTAACTTCTTAAATCCCAACAACCTCGAAGCTTCTTTCACATCCTCCGACGAAAGTGTAGCAGTTGTTAATGGTGAAGTTATTGAAATAAAAGGTGCCGGTACTACTACAATTACCGCTACAACTGAAGAGCAAAATGATTTCGAAGCTGGAAAAGCTACTATGAAACTCACCGTAATAAACGGCGCTCTCAATATCAAGGAACTCTCTACTCTCGCACCGCAAGAGGGCGATGAAGTGAAGGTGGAATTCGAAAGCGTTGTAGCTTACTACAAGAATCATTACCTCTACGTTCTCGATATCGCTAATGGTAACCTTCTCGGTGGCGCTACACTTATCATGACTGAGAACACCACTTCTTACAGAAAAGACAATGTGATTCCTACAGGATGGTATGCTACAAACTCCACAACTAAAGGTAACAGCGAAACTTGGACAGGAAAACCGAGTGGCTCAACCTACAATCTCCTCGACCTTGTTCAATACTCTCCCAAGGGTTACTTCACTGAAGCTGACGTTAACCACATCATCACTCTTACCGGCGTTTCAATCTACAACGACCTGAAGGGTAATGAACAATCCTTCATCGGCACACTTGCCAACGGTTCTTCATGCCTCTTCTCTACTGAAATCGTTGAAACTCCCGGCGCTGTCGAAATGGGTGTTTACAACGTAGTTGGTGCAGTCGCTAAAGCAAACGGTTCTCTCTTCTTCCGTCCTATCTCTTACACCAAAACAGGTGAATTGACCGAAATCCCGGGTATTAAGCTCTCAGCTTCATTCCCCTCAACAGGTGAATACACAGGCGTTTTACAATTCGTGCCCGAAACAAGCGATGAAAGCGCCGGTATCGTAGCCTTCATTACCACTTCACAGGATTCAGCTCCCGTTACAATCGAAATACCTGAAGGTTACGATTCAATGTACTACGCATTGCAGTCTCTTGTTAATCCTCTGAAAGCAGGTGTACAACCCACTGAAGACTGGGTGACTGAAGAAGAAGCTACAACCAAGGGTGACGGTTACGGATTTATCAAAGGAAACACTATCAATGTTCCCGCATCCGGCTCCACTTACACCTACGCTGTTTATTTCGGCAACGAAGGTATGGTGAACGTTGTTGACCAATACCGTCTCACAGCTAAGGTTGACAAGGATCTTAACGTAAGTGTTGAAGGTGTGGAAGCAATTGAAGAAGGTGTTGCTGAATACTATACTATTCAAGGTGTAAAAGTCGCTAATCCTGAAAAAGGTCTATTTATCAAAGTCCTTAACGGCAAAGCAACTAAGGTTATCATCAAATAATATCGGATTACTCTGAATAACCCCAAATAAACGGGAGGGTGTGCAAAGCACATCCTCCTTATTATTTATTGACAAATAAAACACGAAATTATAACTAAACTCCATAAAAAACAAAAAGGTATTTGCAAGTTAATGAAATCTTTACTATCTTTGCACAAGAATTCCGGAGGGGACGCAAGTCTCCTCCGCGTTTTATAATAATATTCCGGAGATGATTGACAAAAAAAAATTGCAGAATTTTATCGAGTCGCAACTTAACGACACTGATTCATACCTAACCTATCTCAATGTAACTCCCACTAATGAGATTACTGTAGAGATAGACTCGGATTCAGGGGTGGACCTCGATTCCTGCATTGCTCTGAACCAAGCTATAGAAGAAGCTTTCCCCTCCGATGAAGAGGATTACGAATTGGAAGTGGGCTCTGCCGGACTTACGTCTCCCCTCCGCCTTCCACGTCAATATCAAAAACACATTGATGATGAAATGGAAGTCATCACAACAGACGGTAAAAAATTCACTGGAATCCTTACGGCTGCTAACGACGAAAATTTCACTCTTAAAGTGACCCAAAAAGTTAGAGTAGAGGGAGAGAAGCGCCCTGTCATTCAAGAAACGGATCTCATATTCCCCTACGACAAAACTAAAAAAGTAACCTACATCCTGAAATTTTAAGATTATATCCCATTTAACCTCTCTCTTTCAATCGTTATGGCTAAAAAAGTAGAAAACGTAAATATGGTCGACCGCTTCGATGAATTCAAGGAGCAAAAAAATGTCGATAAAACTACCATGATCAGCGTGCTGGAAGAATCCTTCCGCAATGTGCTCGCAAAAATGTTTGGCACTGATGAAAACTTCGTTGTCATCATGAACCCCGATAAAGGAGACTGTGAAATCTATCAAAATCTAACCGTAGTGCCTGACGGTGAGGTTGCCAATAAAAATATGGAGATAGGTCTCACTGAAGCACGCGAGATCGACCCTGAGTGTGAAATTGGTGAAGAGGTGGCAAAACAGATATTTTTTGAAAAATTCGGTCGCCGCGCAATCCTAAACCTCCGTCAAACTCTCCAATCAAAAATTCTCGAACTTCAGAAAGATGCCATCTACTCAAAATTCAAAGACCTTGAAGGAGAATTAATCACCGGTGAAGTGCATCAGATCTGGAAACGTGAGATGCTTATGATGGATGACGAACAGAACGAACTCCTCATGCCTAAGGATGAACAAATCCCCGGAGACTTCTTTCATAAAGGAGACACTGTCAGAGCCGTCGTAAAACGCGTTGATAATCCTAACAATAATCCCAAAGTTATCATCTCTCGCACAGACGAGCGTTTCCTCCGCAGACTCTTCGAACAGGAGATACCTGAAATTCACGATGGTCTCATCACTATCAAAGCTGTTGCACGTGTGCCGGGAGAAAGAGCAAAAATCGCTGTTGAGAGCTATGACGACCGCATCGACCCCGTCGGCGCTTGTGTCGGAATGAAAGGTGCCCGCATACGCAGCATCGTTCATGAACTACGCAATGAAAATATTGACGTAATTTCTTATACTTCCAATCCCCAGCTCTTCATCCAACGCGCGCTCTCCCCTGCAAAAATTTCATCTATCCGTCTCAATGAAGAAGAGAAAAAGGCTGAAGTATTCCTCCATCCCGATGAGGTGAGTCTCGCAATCGGTAAAGGTGGTCTAAATATTCGTCTTGCATCCATGCTCACCGGTTACACCATTGATGTTTACCGCGATATTGAAGAGGGTGAAGAAGACATCTTCCTCGATGAATTCCGCGATGAAATCGACGGCTGGATTATAGACGCTCTCAAAGATGTCGGGTTAGGAACTGCCAAATCCGTCCTCAATGCTTCTCAAGAACAGCTCGACCAGGCTGACTTGGAAGAATCTACAATCGAAAATGTCATGAATATTCTTCGTGCTGAATTCGAAAACTGATCTCGATAAACAAAAATCTATGCGTACACAGATAAGCAAAATAGTAAAACAATTAAATGTCGGAGTCAGCACGGCGGTTGAATTCCTCCGAAAACATAATATTGAAGTCGATGCGAACCCTAATGCCCGCATTGATGAGCATGCCGTGGACCTGCTCAAAAAAGAATTCAGCAAGGATAAAAACATTAAAGCGGAGTCTGACCAGATTACCTCCATTCGTGGCGTTAAGAAAAATAAACCTGAACGTCGACCGGAAACCGTCAAAACCATCACTCCCGAAGTGACAGGTCTTAAAATTGTAGGTAAAATCGACCTCGATAATCCCGGTCGGATCAGCACCCCAAAAACCGAAAATAAGACTCAAACCCCGAAGCCCGCTTCCAAAGAACCGATTCCGGAAGTGAAAGCTCCGGTTACTTCTACCCCCCCGGAAAATGAGAAAAAACCTGAAAAAACGGTTCCCGAGTCTCAACCCGAAGCTGAAGCTAAACCGAAAGATAAACCGGAAGCTAAACAAGAAGTTAAGAATGAGGTAAAATCCGAACCCAAGACTGAAAAGAAGCCTGAGCAAAAACCGGCTGAATCATCAAAACCTGCTGACCCTAAACCAGTTCAGGATAAAAAACCTGAACCGAAACCGGCGGTGGCTCCTGAAAAGAAACCGGCTGAAAATCAGACTGACAACGACAACAACGTCTTCCGTCTTGAACCATCAACGGAACTTCCCCAACTAAAAGTTGTGGGAACGATTGATCTTTCAGCCCTGAACCAGGCAACACGCCCTAAAAAGAAATCAGGAAGTGAACGCCGCAAGGAACGCAATCGAAATAAGGAAAATACTGCATCAACTGAACCTAATGCTTCCCGCAGCGGAAACGGGAGCGGTCGCAGACGCCAGCGCATCGGTAAAGAAAAAATTGATATCGAGAAAGCAGCGTCCATGGGTATAGGTCAAGACCAACGTAAACCTTCAGGAAACGGAAATAAAGGGGGTAATAATAACGGGAATGGTGGCTCCGGTCGTAACCGTAACAACCAACAGAGTAATGGCAACCGTAACCAGAAACAGGGCAACCGTAACCAGAATTCCAATACTCGCGAAGTTTCATCGGAAGATGTTCGCAAACAGGTTAAGGAAACTCTCGCCAGATTACAGAATAAACAAACAAAGAAGAGTGTAAAATGGCGTAAAGAAAAACGTGAAGAGATTCATAACCGTGAATTGGCTAACGCTGAACGTGAAGCTGCCGAAAGCAAGATTATTAAAATTACGGAATTTGTGACAGCTTCCGATCTGGCTAACCTGATGGAAATACCTGTCAACAATATTATCGCAACCTGCATGAACCTCGGCGTGATGGTATCTATCAACCAACGTCTGGATGCGGAGACAATAAATATTGTTGCAGAAGAATTCGGATTCACCACAGAATATGTTTCCGCAGAAGTTTCCGAAGCTATAGCCACAGAAGAGGACAAGGAGGAAGACCTTGTACCCCGTCCGCCAATTGTGACGGTCATGGGTCACGTAGACCATGGTAAGACCTCTTTGCTTGACTATATCCGCAACGCTAATGTCATCGCGGGTGAAGCAGGTGGTATTACCCAGCATATCGGAGCTTACAACGTTAAACTTGGTGACGGACGTCATATCACCTTCCTTGATGCTCCGGGTCACGGAGCATTCACCGCGATGCGTGACCGTGGTGCAAAGGTTACTGACCTTGCGATAATCATTGTTGCTGCCGATGATGATGTAATGCCTCAAACCATCGAAGCTATCAACCACGCATCGGCTGCCGGTGTACCTATGGTTTTCGCTATCAATAAAATTGATAAGCCATCAGCAAACCCTGATAAAATTAAAGAGCAACTCGCCGGTATGAATTATCTGGTTGAGGATTGGGGTGGTAAATACCAGAGCCAGGACATCTCTGCAAAAAAGGGTATCGGAGTTGAAGAACTCATGGAAAAAGTGCTTCTCGAAGCTGAAATGCTCGAATTGAAAGCTAATCCTAACCGTCTCGCCATAGGCTCTGTAATTGAATCCAGTCTCGATAAGGGGCGTGGATATGTTGCTACAGTACTCGTGCAGAATGGAACCCTTCGTACCGGAGACGTAATTCTTGCCGGTACACACTACGGAAAAATTCGCGCAATGTTCAATGAACGTAACCAACGTATCAATGAAGCCGGTCCGGCAACCCCTGTTCTCATTCTCGGTCTTAACGGCGCACCGACTGCCGGTGATACATTTAATGTCCTTCCTACCGAACAGGAAGCCCGTGAAATTGCTTCAAAACGCGAACAATTACAGCGCGAACTTGGATTGCGCACTAAGAAACGTCCGGGACTTGAGGAACTCGGAAAACTTCGTGAGGATTTCCATGAACTTAACCTTGTGGTGAAAGGTGATGTCGATGGCTCTGTGGAAGCGCTCTCTGACTCCCTTATCAAACTTTCCACACCACAAATTCAAGTTAATGTGCTTCATAAAGGTGTCGGTGCTATCTCTGAAAGTGATGTGACACTCGCAGCTGCATCTGACGCAATCATAATCGGATTCCAGGTGCGTCCTTCCGGCACTGCACGAAAAGAAGCGGAAAAAGAGGGAGTGGAAATTCGTTTATACTCCGTAATTTATAAAGCTATCGAAGAGGTTAAAGATGCCATGGAAGGTCTTCTTTCTCCCGAAATTCGCGAAGAGATTACTGGTACAGCAGAAGTGCTCCAAACATATCACATATCAAAGGTGGGAACTATTGCCGGCGCCATTGTGCGTGATGGTAAGATTAAGCGCCAAAGCAAAGTCCGCGTAATCCGGGATGGTATCGTAATATATACCGGTGACCTCGGCTCTCTCAAACGCTTCAAGGACGATGTCAAAGATGTGGTGGCTGGGTACGACTGCGGTCTCTCGGTTCAAGGATATAATGATATCCGTGTCGGAGATATGATTGAAGGATTTGAAGAAGTTGAAGTTAAGAAAACGCTTTAATACTTAAAACATTATAGGGAGGGTGTGGCATCTGTTTTCAGACACACCCTCCTTTTTAAATTCAAAAATATTCCTGTTTAAAAACATCCCTATTGGTTTGATATTTTCTTATCTTTAATAAACTCACATTACATAAATTCTCGACATGAGACGTGTTCTGTTTCTTTATGAGTTTCAGTAATATGAGTTTCATTAATCACCGGAAAATATCGTCAGCACAGGTTTAACTTACTAAAGAAATGTATGCCTTTATAAATATAGGAAGCAATCTTGGCAACCGCCGCTTGAATCTGAGTAAAGCTGTGGCGGCTATTGAAAAGAGAATAGATAACTATTTTGAACTGTCTCATACCCTTGAAACCCACCCTTGGGGTTACGTGTCTGATAAGATGTTTCTAAATGTCGGTATGGCTTTCCAGACAGACAAGACTCCGGAAGAACTGCTGGATATGCTTCAGGAAGTTGAGAAAGAGATTAATAAAACTCCCCATCGTAAAGATGACGGAGAGTATTCTGACCGCGAAATTGATATCGATATCATGGCACTTGACGAGATGATCATTGATACCGACCGTTTAAAGGTGCCTCATCCACATCTTGCTGAACGAATCTTCTTTCTGCAACCTATGGAAGAATTAGCCCCCGGATGGCATCATCCGATATCCGGCAAGACTCCCTCCGAGATGATTGCCTGTCTTCCCGAATAAATAAAATAGGTATATGTCTCCAATCTTCTTATCCATGAGAACTCAATGAATTAGAAGACTGTTTAAATTCAAAAAAGGTGAATCGAAACAATTTCGATTCACCTTTTTTTATAATATATCCTGTTTTTTAGAATCAGGATTGCTTAATCTGCATTAAGATTAACACGCTTGAAGCTGAGACATACAAGACCCTTCTTAACACTATTAAGATACTCTGCAACTGTCATCTTAGCATCGCGATGGTATTCCTGCTCCATCAGACAGCTCTCTTTGAAGAATTTGTTAAGACGACCGTTAGCGATATTTTCTATCATGGCTGCCGGTAAGTTAGCGGCTTTCTCTGCAGCTACACTCTCTTTGAGAGCCTTGATTTTAACAACATCCTCTTCTGTGATATAGCCCTTCATCACACCCTCGTTAAGGTGTTCATCGCTCTCACAGATATATAGATTATAACCGGCCTTCTTAAGAGCAGCCTCAACAGCCTTCTTAACCTGCTCCTCTTTGGTTTTATCAATCGCGATATTCTTCTCCTCCTCTATAACGTTAGCAGGAACAGATTCACGACTTACTGAAAGAGGATTCATAGCAGCAACCTGCATAGCAACCTCTTTTCCAACCTGAGGATCAATGCCTGACTCAGAAAGTCCAACCAGTGTTGCAAGCTTATTGCCAAGGTGTTCATACGCAGCGACTGTGGGAGCCTCTACATATTCGTATGCACCAAGTTCCATCTTCTCACCGGTCTTACCGATTTCATCTGTAACGTGTTCAGCCACTGTACGACCATCCTCAAGCTTGAGCTCCTTAACCTCATCAAGGCTCTTGGCAGATGCAGCGACAGCTGCGTCCAGGATAGTCTTTGTCAAAGCGCGGAAGGATTCATTTTTAGCAACGAAGTCAGTCTCACACTTCAAAGCCACAATAGCGGCAAAACCATCTTTAGCTGCTGCGAGGACACAACCCTCTGCTGCCTGACGATCCTCTCTCTTTGCTGCCACTGCCTGACCCTTCTTGCGAATAATTTCGATAGCAGCCTGAATATCACCACCGGTTTCAGCAAGTGCATTCTTGCAGTCCATCATACCTGCACCGGTCATGGTGCGTAATTTCTTAATATCTTCTATTGAAACAGCCATTGTATTCTGAAATTTGTGAAGAGGAGCCTTCCTGATCGGAATTCGGTCATGAAGGCTCCCTATCTCTATGATATATTTAATATAATTATTCTGCGGCGGGAGCCTCTGTCTCGGTTTCTACTTCAACAGTAGTTTCTGCCACTGCCTCTGCTGCTGCCTCCGGGCGACGTGTTACTCTGCGACGCTTGCCGGGAGCCGGACGATCCTCCTCTTTCATCTCTACTTCATCATTCTTCTCAACCTTACGCTCTTCAAGACCTTCAGCCATAGCAGAACATACTGCATCGAGAATCACCTCGATGCTCTTGGAAGCATCGTCATTAGCAGGGATGATATAATCTACTTCTCCCGGATCGGAATTAGTATCAACTATAGCGAATACGGGGATACCGAGACGCTTTGCCTCAGCCACTGCGATGTGCTCTTTCATCACGTCTACAACAAAGAGAGCTGAAGGAAGCTTCACCATTTCAGCTATTGAACCGAGGTTCTTCTCAAGTTTAGCACGCTGACGAGTGATTTGAAGCTTCTCACGTTTTGAAAGATTATCGAATGTACCGTCGTTAGCCATTTTGTCGATCTGTGTCATCTTCTTCACAGCCTTGCGGATTGTGGGGAAGTTAGTCAACATACCACCCGGCCAACGCTCTATTACGTAGGGCATGCCGATTGAAGTAGCCTTGTCTGCAACTACCTCTTTAGCTTGCTTCTTTGTAGCAACGAAAAGAACTTTCTTTCCGTTTCTTGCAAGATTACGGAGGATATTGGCAGCATCTTCAATCTTTGCTGCAGTTTTATAAAGGTCTATAATATGAATACCGTTACGCTCCATGAAGATATAGGGAGCCATTGCGGGATTCCATTTACGCTTAAGGTGACCGAAGTGACAGCCTGCCTCAAGTAATTGTTCAAATGTTGGTGTTGCCATTTATTTATTTGTTTACTTTCTTTAAAATTCAATTCCCGGGTAGATCATCATTTCCTGAAGAAATTGACATCCCGAAAATTTAGATACTAAACTCGAAATAGTCTCTGACGATAAAAGAATATTAACGTTTTGAGAACTGGAAGCGCTTGCGAGCCTTGGGCTGACCCGGTTTCTTTCTTTCCACGGAACGCGGATCACGAGTCATGAAGCCTTCAGCACGAAGTGCCGGTTTATCTTCCGGATTGATTTTCACGAGCGCACGTGAAATAGCAAGGCGAAGAGCCTCTGCCTGCCCTTTGTAACCACCACCGTCAAGGTGAGCCATAATGTCATACTTCTCAACGCAATCGAGAGTATTCAACGGCTGTTTTACTACATACTGCAGAATCGAAGACGGGAAATAAACATCCAGAGGACGCTTGTTAATAACAATTTTGCCGGATCCTTCAGTAAGATATACTCGCGCTACAGCGGCCTTACGACGGCCGATTGCATTCACTTTTTCCATCTTCTTTATTTAAAATTTTTAATGTCGATAACTTTGGGATTAACGTCTACATGGGGATGTTCACTTCCATTGTAAACATAAAGATTGTTTAGCTGGGCTGCACCAAGTTTTGTCTTGGGAAGCATACCTTTTACAACCTTGATAAAGAGAGGATGACGACCTGCCTTAAGTTTCGCCTTCTTGGATTTCTCCATCAGCTGTGCAGGTGTGAATGTACGCTGACCACCCGGATAACCGGTATAACGTAAATATTCGCGTTTTGTCATCTTATCGTTAGTCATCACCACCTTATCAGCATTAATGATGATAACATTATCGCCGCAATCCAAGTTAGGAGTAAAGTCGGCTTTATTCTTTCCACGAAGGATCTTTGCCACAACAGAGCAAAGACGACCGAGCACAACATCTGTTGCATCGATAATCACCCACTCCTTCTTGATATTGGCAGGAGTAGCTGAAAGAGTCTTATAGCTTAAAGTATCCACTTTTAAGTAGTTTTAGATTGATTAAAGTTCTTCTACATCTTTCAATTGGAGACGGGCCAATGCACTCCAACATCAGATTTGCAAAGTCAACTGGATATAATCGGCTCGCAAAATTAACAATAAAAACTGACCCGACAAAAAATTAAATAAAAAAATATCTAAAAATCTTTATAGTATCACTGACTTAATATCAATGCGTAACCATCATCCCTTCGTGAAAAGGTTTAACCTCGAAATAAAGGAATAAAATTAAAATTTGATTAATAGTAAAAAGGTACCCAAATATGGATGCCCTTAAGTAAGGTGGCGATTACCTACTCTCCCGCTTTCCCAAAGAAAACCATCACCAGCGGCGTGATAAGGTTTAACTTCGAATTGTATGATTTTAATTTCCTAAAAAATATGTGACAAAAAAAGAGGAGAGCATTGATTACTTACATCTTTTATAAAATACATTCTATAATACTTTTAATGCAAAAAAAAGAGGGTGTGTCAAAATAGGCACACCCTCATGTGTTTAACATGCTGAAAAACA
>CAZDWB010000028.1:0-31802 GCA_964509225.1 uncultured Sangeribacter sp. | reverse complement strand
GGCGTGGGAGTGGACTGTTTATTTCGTACAAGGCGTTTGGCGATGCCCCGTGAAGATAGACAAGAACATCATTCCACGCTTCTTTTTTTATCATATATGGTCAAATCGGGAATGGAGATGACAATGATAAAAAGTTATGGTTAAACCATTGAAATTTTGCATGATATTGATTGCATCGTCATTATTCTTGCAAGCCTGCAGTAAGCATGAACCGGAAATGCCGTCTGACACTAAATATGATAATTCCGAAAATGGAAATAACGATGCAAATAAAGATGAAACACTTGTAGAAAATCTAATACAAAACAATGTTTCAGTTACTTGTTTTTATTCGGACTATTCATTCACATTCACTATTAAATCAAAATTAAAATCCAGATTACCATATTATGATATAGATTACGGTATAGGGCATGGTACCGTTTTCGAATCTGCTTATATAAGCGTATCCTTAGGAAAACAAGCATATTTTTATTCATCGTCAGTAAGCGGTGATACAGAAACTGTCACTCTCAAGAATCCTTTTTGGTTTTATTATGTTTTTATCAATCAGGATAAAGAAAAATGGACATTATGTGAACGATATTACGATTCATATATGTATTTAAAGGAAAAAGGTTATTCAAAGCTTTCATCTGATGAAAAGAATTTATACAACGAAATTATTAATTACTTAAATGAATGTCAAAAAGAAGTGAAATATTCTTATAAACCCATCATTGAAGTATGTGTAGATAATAAATTTTATCCCATACAATCTTTCAGGATGCCATAAATTATAGTATCGCTACTCTATTATAAAATATAATATCAACTAAAAAATTAAAACAATGAACCTAAGAATTTTGAATCAAAGTCGCATTGGAAACAATGCATCACTGTCATTTAAAGTTGGAGCTTGCCATGATGTAAATCAACTTGGTTCCGACATGAATGTACGTGAGGAATCCTGGCAGGAGGTCCGCAATTCCAATCCTACAGGGGAGATAAAAAGTTATAGAATTTCTTCATTTATAGGAGAATCATCAAGACGATTTCTTACCGTAAAAATGATTAAGCATTTAAGTAAAAAACAAGTAATTAAATATTTTATATTTTCATTTTTAATAATATGTTTCAATTCTGCAATGATAAGTTGCGGGGATGATGAACCTGATGTATCGACTCCCATTATACCTGTAGAAACACCGGATGAGGATGACAGTAAGGATAAGGAAGATAATGATAAAATTGATCCCGCAATGTATGATATAGTAGGTAAATGGAAAATAGACACACCTTATTATAGTAATATTCTTGAATTTGATAATAATGGATATTTCTCTTATGATTTAAATGATGATTATTACGGAAGACTTACCGGGATTGGAACATGGACATACGATAGTAAAGGAAAAAGTTGGGAATTAAAATGCAACGGATCATGGGGTGGTGCTCATGTACGTATAAATGGAACATATACTAAAGTCGGTAACAATCTCTATTATGGACAAAGTATAATTTATTCTCCATTTGAAGAGGTATTAACTGCAGTTTCTGATGATAACCGTATATTCGGTGTATGGAAAGGAACTTATTATGGAGATTCTGTTGAATTTGAATTCAAGGAAGATGGTCATCTTATTGAAAGATGGAATGGTGAATATAATGTTACTATGTTTACATTGAAGAATGGGAAGATAACACTTGATGAAGAATTAGGAATCGTACTTTCCAATATTTTAAATTCTACGTTTTCCTGCTCATTTTCATCAAATACCAAGTTGAAATTATATAATAGTTTTGATAGTATCAGTCTTACAAAAAAATAAAATAATATTAAAATGAAATCATTAAAATACCTGTTAATTTTATTGTTGCCATTCTACTTGCTCACTTCATGTGATAAAGAAGATCCCATACATGATACAAACTCCAATGGTAATTCATCAAGTAGTGAAGTTAAACCTGAAATAAAAATGATTTCGAGTGTGGCAACTAAGGATGACTTTACTGTGTCGTTCAGAGTGAAAAGTGTAAATAAACCTACTGTTTATTTAAATTATAGCAGTCATGGTTCAAGTACCTCATCTCCTTCCTTGAACAGAGGGGGTAGTGTTACAAGAACCTATGATGAAGTCAAATCAAAAAGTGGCTATACATGGTATTATTATAAAGTTACTCACGCAGGTTTCAGTCCGGGTCAGTACGTTTACTTCCAGGTTAAGGCATCGAATTCAGCAGGCTCATCTACCTCATCTGTAGGTAATGTTATAATTAAAAGATAAATATATAAGAGGATATTAAAACCTGCACCATCAGGTGTATTTTAACTAAAAAAAACATACTGTAATATTGAATATATGAAAAAATCAATCTATTCATTACTATTGTTATTTACAATGGTAATATTCTCTGCTTTATTAACATCATGTGGAGATGATGAGCCTGAGTCTTCCAACAACCAAACTATTCCGGAAACGCCTGACTTGACAAAAGACTATCTTGATCTTCTGGGATATTGGATTAATGAAGACGAATCGTGTGTTCTTCAGTTTCAAGAACAAGACAATAGTTGCAAGATAATATCTTATGTTCCCAAATTGAAGGAGTCAACACCGGGTGGTAAAGGGTATCTTTCATGGGAGTCTAATATGAATATTAATATCTTATCTTTTACCATGATTGTTTTTGGAGATGCTCATTCCTGTCCGGCAATAGATGTTGCAATTTCCAGTGTAAACGGTAGTCGAATGAAATTAGTAAAACGTGAATCATCAAATTCTGATTATAATTTGAGTTCCAATGTATTTATTAAAATTTCCACATCGGGAGCACAGCAGGTATTGGAAAAGGGCTGGAATCCCCTTTATCTTAAACCGACAGGAGAGAAGAGCGGATATGAATATGTGGATCTTGGGCTGTCTGTGAATTGGGCAGTACATAATTTCTATGGTACCAGACAAATTAGTCCTATAGACTATGGTGGCTATTACGCATTCGGTGAACTCAATACAAAATCTTCATATACAGAGTCTAATTACCAATTCCAGGGAAAATCATTACAAGATTTAAGAGATTCTGGAGTGATTGACCGATACAATGAACTTACTTCCGATTATGATTGCGTAAGCCAATCATGGGGACGTTACTGGATGATACCGTCTGAAGACGAAATTAGCGAATTAATTAGTAGATGCACATGGTATCATATAACTATTGATGGAATCAATGGGTCTTTAGTTATCGGTCCAAGTGGAAATTCAATCTTTTTGCCTGCAGCAGGTGGTAAAATAGATAATGATTCAAAAGAAATTAATAAAATATTAAGGTATGGTTCCCGTACTCTTGGTAAATCCGGGCGTTCAGTAATGTCACAATGGAGTGATGAGAAGAAGCCATCATTATTGCTTTTTGTACTTAATGCAGGATATTCTATACGTCCGGTGGTAAAAAAATAAAAAACTAAACCTTTGTCTGATATAATTAATCAATAAGAGTAAAGCCTTCATTACCCGATATGTTAGAATCAGGTGTTGAAGGCTTTTACTTTGTTGTGTATAAAAAGAGAGTGCGGGTGTTTATTGGAGGATAAACACCCGCGGGGTAGGATGGAATATTTGGAGGTGGTAGCCCATAGCAGAGTCGAACTGCTCTTTAGAGAATGAAAATCTCTCGTCCTAACCGATAGACGGATGGGCCATACCGAAGTAGCGCTGTAAATCTTGCTGATTCACACACGCTGTCGGATAATCGGATTAACCGAGTTTATTAATATGCTTCTGAAGACCGCTTACGAGGTTAGAAGCTTTATTTTTTGAGATAATGTTCTTACGACCGAGACGTTCGAGAAGAGCAGCTACTTTATTGAAAGCAGCCTGTGCTTCAGTTTTGTCGGTCATTCTGCGGATTTTGCGTACTGCTGTACGTGCGGATTTTGCCCAATAGCGGTTCTCAAGTCTTCTTTTTTCCGCTTGGCGAATTCTTTTTATGGATGATTTATGGTTAGCCATCTTTTAAATCAAATTTCTTTCTATTTTTTATTGGTAGCCCATAGCAGAGTCGAACTGCTCTTTAGAGAATGAAAATCTCTCGTCCTAACCGATAGACGAATGGGCCACTTACTTGCAACTGCTCCCGTGGGGCACTTTTGCGACTGCAAAGGTATACAATCTTTTTTATCTATCCAAAAAAAATCGTAAATTTGTGTGTTTTTTATCTCTCCCTCCTCTTTTTATACCCTTTTCATACCCCTTTATTTTCTCTTATGGCGAAAAATATTAAGATTTTTTGTAAAAACAGTAATTCTTATCTGGAAGTGAACGGTGGTGATTCTCTTTTGGATATAGCCCGTTCTATTCAGTCTCATATCCCTTTCAGACCTATTTGTGCTTTGGTCAATAATAAGAATGAGGCTCTATCTTTTCCGGTGTTTGCGCCAAAACAGATTGAATTTCTTGATCATTTTTCCTCTTCCGGCCAGAGAGTTTATATCCGCTCTCTTTGCATGATGCTTTATAAGGCTTTGATGGATATAAATCCGCAATGGGGTATAAAAATTGAGCACGCTGTTTCTAAAGGGTATTTTTGCCGTCTCTTTGACAGAGAGGGGAAAAATATAGCAATTACTGACGAGATACTTTTTTCACTTCTTGAAGGAATCCGAAGTCTCAGGGACCGGTGTCTTCCCTTTGAGAGGAAAGAGAAACTTTCCACAGATGTGGTGAGGATTTTTTCTGAACAGCATCTTTTCGATAAGGTGAAGCTCATGGAGTCGACGAAAGAGATTTATACCACCTATTATGTTCTCGATGGGATTGCTGACAGTTATTATGGTCCGTTGGCACCTTCAACTGATTATATCACTACATTCAATTTGATTCCTTTTAAAGATGGAATGTTGCTCTTGGGTGATGATGTAGCCAATCCGGGCATTCCGGTTTCTCCGGTGACTCAGGAGAAAATGTTTAATGCCTTTACCGATTATCTGCGATTCAACCGAGTGATAGGTGTGTCGAATGTAGGAGAGCTCAACGAGGCCGTACAAGAAAAGCGTACGTCAGACCTGATAAATGTGGCGGAAGCACTTCATAATAAATTACTCGGAAGAATAGCCGATGAGATTACTCAGCGATATGAGCATGGGGGAGCGCGTGTGGTGTTGATAGCCGGTCCCTCCTCATCCGGCAAGACCACCTCTACCAAGCGTCTTGCAATCCAGTTGATGACCAATCTGCTGACCCCTAAGATGATATCTTTAGATGATTACTTTGTGGACAGGGTCAACACTCCGCGTGACATTAATGGTGATTATGATTATGAGAGTCTTTATTCACTGGATTTGGAGAGATTCAATTCCGACCTTAGAAAATTATTGGACGGAGAGGAGATAAATCTTCCCACATATAGTTTTGAACATGGGTGTCGGATAGAAAGGGTGCGTCCGATGCGGCTCAATCCCAACGAAGTATTATTGATAGAGGGGATTCACGGTCTGAATCCCGAACTGACCTCAGCACTTCACCCCGATTCATTATATAAGGTGTATGTATCAGCCTTAACCACCCTCAGCATAGATAATCACAATTGGATATCCACTACTGACACACGTTTATTGCGTAGGATAGTGCGGGATAATAAGTATCGCCACACATCGGCTCTCTCCTCTCTTCAGCGGTGGGACAGTGTAAGACGTGGTGAGGAGAAATGGATATTCCCCTTCCAGGAGAATGCCGACGCCACCTTTAATTCCTCGTTGATATTTGAGTTAGGAGTGATGAAGGATTATGTAGAGCCGTTATTGCGAGAGGTGCCCCATAATGTTGAGGAGTATGCCACAGCATTCCGTCTGTTGAAATTACTGAGTTATTTTCGTTCAATACCGGCAGAACAGATACCGACCACCTCCTTATTGAGAGAATTTCTTGGAGGTTCATCATTTCATTATTAATTTTCATGTTTTTGAAAATTAAGGGTAAAGATTAAAGATAAGAGATGAAGGAATTCACAACAGAAGATATAGAGAAGATTGAAGAACTTATAGATGCTTCCGACACCAAGAGTGTATGGGAAGAGATACAAGATTTGCATCCGGCGGATATTGCAGAATTGTTGCGTAATCTCAATCTGCGGCAGGCGGAATGGGTCTTTAATCTGATAGATGATAAAGAGAAGAAGGCCGAGGTCCTCATGGAATTGGATGAGGAGGACCGCAAGAAGCTCCTTGAGGGGATGAATCCCGAGCAGATTGGACATTTTATCGATTTGCTTGACACGGACGATGCTGTTGACCTTATCCAGGAACTGGATAAGGAGGATCGGGATGAAGTTATCCAGCATATCGACGATATGGAGCAGGCCGGAGACATCGTAGATCTTCTCCAGTATGACGAAGATACTGCCGGTGGTCTTATGGGTACGGAGTATATTTCAGTCAACGAAAATTTCTCCATGCCGGAATGTATCAAGGAGATAAGGCGTCAGGCAGAAGATTTGGATGATATCTACTATGTGTATGTAGTGGATGATGACAATCGTCTTATCGGCGTGTTGCCGTTGAAGAAGATGGTTACACATCCGGCGGTGTCGAAGATTAAGCATGTCATGGAACGGGATCCGGTGGCAGTGCGCACGGAGACACCTATAGAGGATGTGGCTATAGACTTCGAGAAGTATGACCTCGTGGCCATGCCGGTTGTTGACAGTATCGGGCGTTTGGTAGGACAGATCACGGTAGATGACGTGATGGATGAGGTGCGTGAGCAGAGTGAGCGTGACTATCAGTTGGCATCCGGTATCTCCTCCGATGTAGATGCTGACGATTCGATATTTGCACAGACCAAGGCACGTCTCCCCTGGTTGCTCATAGGAATAATCGGCGGAATAGTCAATTCAGTGATTCTCACCGGCTTTGAGGCACAGATAGCAGCTGTGACAGCCTTGGCTATCTTTATTCCCCTTATTGGTGGAACGGGAGGAAATGTCGGTGTGCAGGCATCTGCAATCGTGGTGCAGGGTCTTGCCAACGGTAGACTGGAGATAAAGAACGCATGGCGTCAGATAGGACGCGAGGTGCTGGTGGCTTTGATTAATGCCATTGTGATTTCAGGAGTAGTGTTAGGATATGTGCTTATTACTCAGCCACATTTCTATGCGGTGAGTTTTGCTGTGGCAGCTTCATTGTTCTGCGTGGTGATTTTTGCTACCGTGTTCGGCACATTTGTACCCCTTATGCTTGAGAAACTGAAGATTAATCCGGCTCTTGCAACCGGACCCTTCATACAGATCACCAATGATGTGGTGGGGCTGTTAATATATGTTGCGATGTCTACATGGATGCTTCGCCTGTTTGCCCAAACTCATTAACTCAACAACTCTTATGGGAAAGAAAGTAGCAGAGACTCCTCTTATGACGCAGTATGCGGAGATGAAAAAGAAGCATCCGGATGCGATACTCCTTTTTAGAGTCGGAGATTTCTATGAAACCTTTTGCGAGGATGCCATAGCCACGAGTGAAATTCTCGGGATTACACTCACTCGTCGGGCTAACGGAAAGGCAGCTTCCATAGAACTCGCCGGCTTTCCTCATCATGCTTTGGATACATATCTCCCAAAACTTGTCAGAGCCGGGAGAAGAGTTGCAATCTGTGAGCAGTTGGAGGACCCTAAACTTACCAAAAAATTGGTGAAGCGAGGGATAACGGAACTTATTACTCCCGGCATTAATACGGGAGATTCATCACTACCCTCAAGAGAGAATAACTTCCTTGCAGGAGTGCATTTTCTTCCAGCCCATCGTGGAATGCCGGATATGATGGGGGTAGCTTTCCTTGACATTACTACCGGAGAATTTCTGTGTACACAGGGGACGGCGGATTATGTGGACAAACTCATAAATAATATTGGTCCGGCTGAAGTGTTGCGTATGCGTGGCACGCGTCAGAAATATGAAGACAGCATCACTTTTCGCACGGCATCCGTCAACGAACTCGATGACTGGGTATTTACCGAAGAGGCAGCCCGGGAGAGGTTAATGCGTCATTTCGACACTGTCTCTCTCAAGGGGTTTGGTGTGGAGGATATGCCAGCTGCGATAATAGCCGCCGGCTCTTTGCTTCATTATCTCGATTATACTCAGCACACACATATCCGTCACATCTCTACGCTAAATCGAATTGATGCTGCTAAATATGTACGTCTTGACCGCTTTACAATCCGCAATCTGGAATTGGTGAATGCTCTCGGGGAGGAGGGAAAGAGTTTACTTGACATCATAGATAAGACCCAGTCTCCTATGGGGGCTCGCACTTTACGCAAATGGCTTCTCTTTCCGCTTGTCGACATCGATCATATTCAGGCGCGTCAGCAGGGAGTGGAATATTTCTTTCGGGATATTGAATTTCGTGATGTGGCTATGCGTGCTCTATCGGAGATGGGAGATTTGGAAAGGATGGTATCGCGGGTGGCAACCCGTCGAATCTCGGGTCGCGATCTCCTTGCCATGGCTGATTCACTCGGGAATGCCATGAGTTTGCGACGCAGCATGATTGAGGGTGAGAATGAGACATTCCGTTCAATGGCTGTAAAGATGAAGGATTGTGCTGACATCATCACTCTGATAAAGCGGACCATTCATCCGGCATCCCCCTCACTTTCCGGGAAAGGTCCCTTAATAGCTCCCGGAGTGAGTGAAGAGCTTGACAGATTGCGTCAGATAGCATCAGGAGGGAAAAACGCATTGAAGGAGATTCAGGACAGGGAGGTGGAAAAAACAGGTATCACATCTCTTAAAATCGGATTCAATAATGTGTTCGGTTATTATATCGAGGTGCGCAACACCCATCGCGACAAGGTGCCGGCAGACTGGATACGTAAGCAGACTCTGGTGAGTGCGGAAAGATATATAACACCCGAATTGAAGGAGTATGAAGAGACCATCATGGGTGCTGAAGACAAGATAGCGGCTATCGAGTCAAAGATTTATTCAGAGCTACTTGATGAGCTCGGACATCATGTAGCGGCAATGGGTGATGTGGCACGCATGGCGGGGCGCGTGGATGCATTGCTATCCATGGCTCTGGTGGCTGAGGATTATAATTATGTCCGTCCGGTGGTGGATGATTCTCTGGAGCTGACCATCCATGAGGGTCGTCATCCGGTGATTGAGCGCCGTCTTCCCCCCGGTGAGACGTATATCAGCAACGATGTGCATCTGGATTGCGACAAAAATCAGATAATAATCCTTACGGGACCGAATATGAGCGGAAAGTCGGCTCTTTTACGCCAGACGGCTCTGATTGTACTGTTGGCGCAGATTGGTTCTTTTGTGCCGGCGAAGAGTGCCCGAATCGGCATAGTAGATAAGATTTTTACACGCGTGGGGGCGTCAGATAATATTTCGGAAGGGGAATCCACATTTATGGTTGAGATGAATGAGGCATCCTCAATCCTCAATAATATGTCAGAGCGTTCGCTTATTCTGTTTGATGAACTGGGACGTGGCACTTCCACTTACGACGGCATATCGATAGCCTGGTCGATAGTAGAATACATACATGAAAACGGGCGTTGTCGTCCGAAGACACTTTTTGCCACTCATTATCATGAGCTCAATGAGATGGAGAAAAGTTTCGGCAGAATAGTCAACTATAACGTTTCTGTAAAGGAGATAGCCGGAAAGGTAGTGTTCATGAGGAAATTGGAGCGTGGAGGTTCAGCTCACAGTTTCGGTATTCATGTGGCGCGGCTGGCAGGGATGCCCCCCTCCATAGTGAAAAGGGCTGATCAGGTGCTCGCTCAGCTGGAGTCGGCATCCAAAAGGCCTCAGGAGGAAGGGAAAAAGAGGGGTGTGACGGAAGTGAGCAAAGCGGATGTAAGCGCAATCGGGAAAACACGCGAAGGGTATCAGTTAAGTTTTTTCCAGCTGGATGACCCTCTTCTTTCGCAAATCCGGGATCGCCTGCTCAATATCTCTATCGATACACTCACTCCACTGCAGGCCCTGACAACTCTTCATGAACTACAATCTTTACTGACTGGAAAGGAATGAGTGCGGAAAAAAGATTGACTTTCAATAAATCGGAAAGACTGCGTCATAAGAGTCTGGTAGACCCGCTTTTTTCGGAGGGTAACCACCTTACGGTCTTCCCTATGCGTATGACGTGGAGAGTGTTGACAGAAGAGGAGTTAAAGGATAGTTTTCGAGACATAGTTCCCGATAAGCTTGGGAGAGTGCAAGTGATGTTTACCGTGCCCAAACGTAAGCAGAAGCTTGCTGTAGATAGAGTTGCTATGCGAAGACGCATGAGAGAGGCGTGGCGGTTGCAGCGTCTTCCACTTAAGGAGCAGCTTCAAGACAGGGATGATATCCGCACACTCAGCGTGGCAATAGTGTATTTAGCGGACAAGTGTTATCCGATGGAGAAAATAGCGCTGAAAATGAAGAAATTGCTTGATACCCTTTGCAGCGAATTGAATAAAGTGCAGGGTGAGATATAGGAAAGAATGTTATGGATGGGGAAGGAAAATTTTTTAAAGGGTCAAGACCTCCGAAGATTCTGCTTCTGGGGGATTATAGCAATTGTCAGCGCACACTGGCTACGGGACTGAGGAATATCGGGTGTGACGTGACTCTTATCTCGGATGGTTCGGGATGGATGAATTGCGAACGGGATCTGAGCCTGAATCGCCGACCGGGGAAATTGGGAGGATTCCTTTTTTATATCAATTTGCGTTATCGGCTCCATCCCCACCTCAGAGGGTATGATATAGTGTCGGTACATGACCCGAATTTTTTAAAATTGCGTCCGGAGAGGATACGTTTCTTCCTCGACCGGCTGAAACGTGAAAATGGTGGTGTGTATCTGAATGCAATGAGCACAGACCTCCCCTTTCTCGATATGCTGGAGCGAAAGGATTCACCGTTGAGGTATAGCGAATGGTTTGTGGAAGGGAAACCGAACCGTATGCGCATAGAGCGGGAGCAGGAATGGGAAGAATGGCATGCTCAGGAAATTTCGGATTATCAGCGTTATGCTTACACTCAGTTTGATGGCGCCGTGGCAACTCTATATGAGTATTATCTCGGGTTGCTGGAAGCTCTTCCGGCAGAAAAAGTTTTTTATGGAGGTATGCCTATCGATACATCCCTTTATAAACCGGTGAAATGGGGAGAAAAAATAGATAAGGTAAAACTATTTTTAGGTCGCGACAGGAATCGGAAATTGCTTAAGGGATCGGACTTTATCGAGGAAGCCGCACGCAGGATAGTGGAGAAATATCCCGACAAGGCGGAATTGAAGATTGTTGAGAATGTGCCGTTTAATCAATTTGTTGAGGAATTGAGGGGTGCTCACGTTGTGCTTGACCAGATTTATAGTTATACCCCTGCCACAACCGCACTCATGGCCATGTCGATGGGACTCAATGTGCTTTCAGGGGGAGAGGATGATTATTATGAATTTATAGGGGAGCGGGAGAATCGCCCCATTATCAATGCACCTCTCACAGTTGATGAGCTTGAGAAAGTAATAGAGGAGACGGTGCTTCATCCCGAGCTTCTTTGTGAACGAGGGGCCAGCAGCCGAGAATTTGTGCTTAAACACAATGATTGCAATGTGGTAGCGCTACGCTATCTGAGAGCCTGGGGATTGGCGTAGTGGTAAAGACAGGAGGTGTGGGCTGGTGTTGAGCCGCAGCAAGTGCCGAGAATATCAACGATATTCTGGTGGAGTAAGGGGAGCATATTATAATAATTCTCTTCCGGAGAACAATGATAGTTCCCGTTCTTATCCGGCATCCCCATATTGGGGTAATACAGGATTTTACCCTTGTAGAGCTGGCGTAATTGCTGAAGTCTTTCGATTATTTCGGGTGAATGGGTGACACAGTTGACACCAATCCCTTGAGGGTTCAGAGAGATTATGTTTTCCGACACCTCTGTAAAATCTCGGTCACCAATAGGCAATCTCCCTTCATGAGTAAGAGTAAAAGATATAAAGAGGGGGATTTGTCGATTGATATCATTCCGTGCTTGCATAGCAGCGAGAAGCGCGGTCTCGGCATTGAGAGGGTCGAAGAATGTTTCCAGAAGTAATAAATCTACCCCCAGAGAGATAAGGGTGGACGAGATTTGATACCAATCGTAATATGATTTTCTGATAGGGATAGTATCGTGACCGTTGTGGGAAGCGGATGTCAGAGAAATATCGGAAGGACCCACAGAAGCTGCAAGGAGGGGGCGTTTATTTCCCGGCAGATTCGTTTCCCGGCAGAATTCATCGATGGCATCCTGCGCGCATCTGACATTCAGAGAGCAAATATTCTTGAAATCGGAAGAAGAGGGAGAGAGGTTGAATGTGTTGGTAGTGATGATTTCAGCGCCGGCTTTCAGATAATCGAGATGGATGGAGGTAAGGAGTGGTGAATCATAAACCGGGAGCAGTTCCGGACGTAATTTCAATTGAGGAAAAGAGGAAGATATGGGTAGATTAAGGATTAAGGAACCGATGGCACCATCAATAATAACGGGACTCCCTTTTCTCTGGAGAGTCCCGTTATTATATTGTGGAGTAGGATTACTCGGCATTTTCAGTTTTCTTTTTGAATTTGCTTCCGATTTTAGAAGCAGCCTTGTCAGCAACTTTATCTACAGCTTTTTCCACTGCAGCTTCTGCTTTAGTTTTAGTTTCTTCTCCTACCTTCTTAACTTCCTCTTTTACTTTGTCGGTAGTTTTCTTTGTAGTGTTAACAGTGTTTTTAACAGTGTTCTTAACTGTCTCTTTAGCAGCTTCCTTAACAGGAGCAGCTTCTTCTACAACCTCTTCTACAGCTTCAACTGCAACTATAGTGTCGCTATCAACGGCCACACCTTCTTCTACTAATACTGCAGTATCTGCTGCCAGTGAATCTGAGTCAGTTTCAGCAGTCTTATTGCCACCGCAAGCAGTAGCGAGCACCATTAAAGAACCGGCGCAAAGAAGTGAATAAATCTTTTTCATTGTTTTGTAAATATTTGAGTTATGTTTTATTATCAATAATTTCTCATTATCGTTTTCTAAGGTTTTTTAATAAAAAGGTAACCCTCCCGACTAATGAATTGCAAATGTAAATAAAAAAATCCAATACCCAAAGCAAACATTCTAAAAAATGTCTTTACAATGTTTATAACTAATTTTGAGACAGAGCCTAAATGTGAGTTGTCCCTGAAAAATCAAATGGATTTCAGGAGTTTTGAAGGGTCACGGGATTGAGACTTTTCTTTTTACGTAGAAAGAGAATCAGGAAGATGAAAGCCATGGCGATTCCGGCACCGACGGAGATTCCGTAGTCGAGAGCAATTCCCAATGATGGAGCATATAGCAGATAGCTTACACATACACATGTCATAAACATAGCCGGTAAAAGTGTCAGGATGTAGCTCCACCCCCCTTTGCGCGATAAGTAAACAGTGATTGCCCAAAGAGTGAATACCGACAGGGTTTGATTACACCACCCGAAATATCTCCAGAGTATGGTGAAATCAATGGTCATGACAATGAAGGTGAGAATAAAGATAGGTACGGAAATTGCAAGTCTCTTTGCAATTGTCTTTTGAGAGAAATTGAGAAAATCAGCGGCTATGAGACGTGCCGAACGAAGCGCTGTGTCACCGGTGGTGATAGGTGCGGCAACCACTCCCAGAATAGCCAGGATACCACCCACCTTTCCTAACCAGGAGACTGAAATATCGTTAACGAGAGCTGCCGGAAGCTGTGAATGTTCATTCATGTAATTTTCCAAACCTTCGTAACCTCCGGTGAAAGTAATGGCTGCGGCCGCCCAGATAAGAGCCACTATCCCCTCGGCAACCATAGCACCATAAAAGATAGGTCTTCCCATCTTCTCATTTTTCAGACAACGAGCCATCATCGGTGATTGTGTTGCGTGGAACCCCGAGATAGCTCCACATGCAATTGATACGAACATCATTGGGAAGATAGGATTATCCGCAGCGTTGGATGCGCGATTATACAGACCCTCCTCCATCCCTATGGGAATTGTTGTCCCCGAGAATAGCATATATCCCATTAATCCTACCGCCATAAAAAGGAGCGCGCCCCCGAAAAGGGGATATACCTTCCCTATAAGTTTATCTACCGGCAGGAGAGTTGCCAACATATAATAGGCGAAGATGATGCAAATCCAGAACATCCGGTTTAGTGAAGGGGGAGTCATGCCCGCAAGCAAATCTGCAGGATTGATCACAAATACCGCACCGACCAGAATCATCAGAAGCATAGAGAATATGCGCATGGTCTGCCGTATCCCCCCTCCTAATTGTTCTCCAACTATTTCAGGAAGCGATGCTCCATTCTTGCGCAACGATATCATTCCTGAGAGATAATCGTGGACCGCACCCCCGAAAATGGTGCCGAATACTATCCACAGGAATGCTGAAGGTCCGAACATCACACCCATGATTGCTCCGAAAATGGGTCCTAATCCGGCTATGTTGAGAAACTGAATGAGGAAGACTTTCCATGAGGGCATCGGCACAAAGTCGACACCATCCTGCATCGTATGTGCCGGTGTGGCGCGTCGGGAATCAGAACCGAAAATTTTTTCTACTAATGCACCGTATAGCATATATCCTGCAATGAGGACTATTAAGGATATTAAAAAGGTTGTCATTTCAGTTTCTAAATATTGATGTTTGAGGTTAAGGGATTAATGAATTTTGAGAGAAGTATGGTTTTGTTGAACAAAGGTTACTTATAGATTAATGGTGCAAGAGCCCGAATTAAGGGAAATCCTCCGATGTAAGTCAGGAGTATACCGGTTTTATTTTTCATTCTCACTTTAGGATTGAAGAGAGATTCAGAGCGATACCTACTGATAATCTCTTTGCATAATCTGAGCGCCGGAGCGCTGAGGGTTTCAGGAATAGAGTGAGGAATATTCAGCAGGCAATACATGTTGAAGGCGGCGCTTAGCCGGCGGTCGTGTGCCGCCGGAAGGAGACGTGATCTAACCTCTCCGTCCCTTTTTTCCATATATTTAACTATCCTGTCGGTGACTTTAAGTACATCCAACCGGTTGGAGGTGGCTCTGTTGAGGAAACTGCCGGGATGTATCCGGTAGTGATAGAGAGGAGCTTTCACGAGAACGGACAAGTCGGCATTCAACATAAGTTGCCAGGCTATATCCAGGTCCTCATATCTGATTTTTTCGGTAAAGAGCATTGGGTTCTCTCCCTTGAAAAGAGAGGAGGAGTAGAGGGTGGCCCACACGGAGCTGCATAATCCTGTTTGATACAATAACGACTCAACGGCTTCCACGGGTGAGTACTCCCTGATTGGGGGCATACCTCTTTCCGTTCCGGACAGGGGTTGAATTCCGGTGTTGGCAGTTGAGGATTTAAAGGGTCGCCACTCGGTCTGCACTATAATTTCGTTTACCTCCGGGTTACGAAGTTTCTGAAGAGCAATGTCAATACAAACCTGGAGGAAATCCGGGTCCAGGATATCGTCGGAATCCAGGAATGTAATAAAATCTCCGGTGGCTGCCTGAATGCCTGAATTTCGGGCGGCCGAGACGCCGTTGTTCCCGGATAAAATTGCAATGATTGACGGATATGAATCGGCAAATTCCTTGCATATTAAATCACTGCCGTCTGAAGAGCCGTCATCCACGAGTATAAGTTCCCAGTCAGAAAAGGTCTGCGACAATACGCTCATGACGCATTGCCGCAGATATTGCGCTGTGTTATAGACCGGAACAATTATACTTACTGTGGGCCGGCTCATTATCATAACATATTTATCGGAATAGGAAAGGAATCAGACTGTGAGTATCTCTTTCTCTTTTTCAGCGAAAGTGTTGTCAATAATCTTCATGTATTTGTCATGAAGTTTCTGCACATCATTTTCAGCATCTTTTTCTACGTCTTCGCTAAGTCCTTCCTTAATTTCCTTTTTCAGGCCATCAATAGCTTCGCGGCGTGCATTTCTTACGGAAACCTTTGCATTTTCAGCCTCACCCTTACATTGCTTTACGAGGGCTTTACGGCGCTCTTCGGTCAGGGGGGGTATGCACAGACGGATTACCTCACCATTATTTTCGGGAGTGACACCTAAATCAGAGTTAATGATTGCTTTCTCAATCTCCTTGAACATGGATTTTTCCCAAGGTGTGATAGCGATGGTACGTGCATCGGGCACACTGATATTGGCAACGTTGGATATTGGTGCCTGTGTGCCATAATAATCTACACGTATTCCATCCAGAAGACGAGCGGAGGCTTTTCCGGCGCGGATGTGTGAAAGAGTCTCTTCCAGGTAGTCGGCAGCCAGCTGCATGGATTCTTCAGCATTGCTGAGATATTCTTTTACTTCCATATATTTTTAGGTTTTAGTGTTTAAGATTTAGTGTTGAGGGAGATTAAGAATGGACGTAGGTTCCGATGTTTTCACCGTTAAGCATTTTCATCAGATTCCCTTCCACATCCATATTGAAGACATAGATAGGCATGGAATTCTCTTTGCAAAGGGCTGTGGCGGTAAGGTCCATTACTTTCAATCCTCTTTCAATCACTTCGTCGTAGGTGATGATGTCGAATTTAGTAGCGGAGGGGTCTTTCTCAGGGTCTGCGGTGTATATTCCGTCAACGCGGGTCCCTTTGAGCATTACTTCAGACTCAGTCTCGATAGCGCGGAGTGCCGAGCCGGTATCTGTGGTGAAATAAGGATTGCCGGTGCCTCCTGAGATAATAGCCACTTTCCCCTTTTTCATTGCCTCGATAGCTTTCCATTTTGAATAGGGCTCCCCGATTGGGAACATCCCGATGGCTGTAAGCACGGTTGCCGGCTGTCCGATAGCTTCCAATGCCGAACTCAGTGCAAGGGAGTTGATAACGGTGGCGAGCATTCCCATTTGGTCTCCTTTCACACGATCGAAACCTTTGGATGCTCCTGACAGTCCGCGGAAGATATTGCCACCTCCTATCACAATTCCGACTTCCACTCCTGAGTCTACAGCTTCCTTTATTTGACTTGCGTATGAGTTTAAGCGTTCCTTATCTATTCCGTAGCCCAGAGAACCCATAAGTGACTCTCCGGACAGTTTCAATAATATCCTTTTAAATTTCATAATTTTTCAACAATTGAACCCTCTTCCGTATTATTCAGAGTCAGAGCCCACATCATAACATTTTCCCATGTCCGACCGGCTTTATCCAGATGTAAAACTGATCGAATACGGACTAACATCCAAAGTTAACAAAAATTTTTATTTATTAGACTCATATTTTAAATATTTTGAATTTTATCATTTTTTAAGTTGGATTGTGAGGGGATTTCCGGTTTATCTACGCACCTTTAAAAATCAGTGTTTAGGAAACAAATTTTTTTTGTAATTTCGAAGGTATTTAAGAAAAGTTTATCCTGATTTTATGAAAGAGGATTTTAACCTAAATCGCTCAATTTTTGTGTGGGCTTGCGGAGTGGCTGCAGTTCTTTTCGGATTCATTTTCTACCTTACACCTATCTATAATGATGATGTATGGTTTTTGGGGAATTCTGTCGGAGAAAGAGGGTCGCTGATTCATCTGCAGACCACTGTTGCCAATGCTATAGACCATTGGAATTTTGACACCGGACGTCTCTCGAATTTATCAGGTGCTATAGCCTTGTCTCTTTTTCCCGATTGGCTGTACGCTACCCTTTCAGGATTGGCTATATGGTATATTCTGATTATCGGCTGCAAATTCAGCGGATGTGCCCCCTTTTCCCCGGGAAGCGCATTTTGGATTTTTACCGTTGTTTTCATCTTTCCGTGGCTCGATTATCTTTTCGGTGTGATTTATTCGGCAAATTATTTATGGTCTGTTTTTTTTGCGTTCCTCTTAATGAGATGTATTATCCATCCCTCTCCATTTTTAGTTCGGGAAAGAAATAAAATTGCTAATGCGATTATTATTTTTATTCTTTCGTTAATTGTTGGATGGTGGCATGAGGGTTTGTCGGTGTTGCTCATTAGCGGCATGATTATTTTCCGGATATTTTATAGGACGCCACAATGCGGCAGAGTCCGAATGAATTGGAGTATTCTCGGATTGGTATGCGGATTATTGATTCTCTTCTCTCTGCCGGCGTTCCGTAATCAGGTTGGAGAGCGACACTCCCAACTTCTTAAATCAGTATGGTGGGAATCGGCAGTTAACATATTGGTGTGGAATTGTTTATATTATTTATATCTTTTGCTTTTCATAATTGCTGTTTGCCGGCGCACAATCCGTAACCGATTGATTACTAATGGTAAATTCGGACTTGCTCTTAATCTGGCTTTCCTGGGGGCCGGGGGGGTGTCCACACTTATCTATCTTATTTATTTTAACGGACCGCGCACGGGTGCATTTTGCCAGATACTTTCGGCGATTGCAATTTTAAGACTTCTCCCCTATATGGGGGTGAATGATTGGCTGATATATGCCTGTAAAAGGAGGTGGATAATAGCAGTGTTGGTTTTGACAGCGTCATATATCAATTTAGGTTATTCAATAATGGTCCAGAAACGTCTTACAAGGGAGTATAACGATGTGATGGTGTTGGCAGCGAAGGCAGGGGGTGAGAATCCGGAGGTATATTATGATGTGACCCCTATACGTTTCGGAATAGATTTATTGAAACCCTCATATAATGCCCTCAACACCACTTACGGCTTGCGTGGAATAAATCTTCTCCCCTCTGTGTTAGTGAATTTTTCGTTTGATAATCCGGAGGTCAGGAAATGTAGTGGAGACCATCTGTATTTATATAAAGATAAGATTATAATGCGGGGAATATTTCCGGAGGATAGATTCGATGTGGAGTTAACACTTGAGAATGGGGATAGGATCCGGTCGCGTACACGTACCCGTATTTTTCATACCGGCGATGGAGAAAAGGTGGTCTATGTTCTCCCCCATAGCCAGGCACTTCAAACCTTGAAGCTACGTGATGTGAAAAAAGTAGACAGCGGAAAAATGAGAAAAGATTAAAATATAGGAGAAAAATATTGTTTATTTAAAGTTTTTTATAGATATTTGCAGATGAGAATTGAAAAGAATGCGAATCAGTCATGAATATATATCCTTCTTGTTCAACGGAGGAGTATATAACTGTCAGAGAATCAATAATTATCTGATAGGTAAATATGTTGTGGCAATTGATTCGTATCATGATACAATCATCCCGTGCATGGGATGTTTTGGGTTAATAAATTCTGATTCGCACCCGGATGGGCTGACGTGATGTCAGTCCCCGGGTATTTTTTATGGCAATAATGTTTAACAACAAAATATAATTTTTATGAAAAAACTTTTTACAACAGCTTTAGCAGCGCTTGCTGTTTTCGGTATGTCAGCTGCCGACAAGGTCATCTATCAGGATGGTGCTTTGAGTGCAGGTGTAGAACCCAACCCATGGTATGCGGCCGGTTTTAATCTGGCGGCTCCCTCCCCTTCCGGAAGTGGGGTAGCTTACCAGTTCTATACTCAGGATGCTGTAGACAATGGTTGTATGGGATTTCTCAACAATGGTTCCGATTTTGCTTGCGGTGTTTTGAATAACTCTACTCTCGAATTCGAGTGGTATGCTACAGGGGCTGCAAAATACACTATCCGTCTTACAGCTGTAGGTGGAGCGGAAGAGAACTATGTATTTTATGCGGATGAGTCAAACATCAACAAATGGAACAAAGTTTCATTACCCGTTGCCACAACTTTCCCGAATGTAAATACTCAATGGAAAGAGTATAAAGGTGATGGTGCCGGATTCGTATTCGCGGTTATTCAGAATGATTTCCAGGCTCCCACACCCTCAATCTATTTCAACAATATCGTATATAAGAATATAGATGAAAGCTGGAAGGCTCCCGAACAGGAAACTTATCCCGCACCTACCACTGTTCCTGTGCCTGTTCAGCCTGCTGCTGACGTGAAGTCTCTTCTTTCAGGTGCTTATACTCCGGCTATCTCTTTCGGTATCGGCGGTTGGGGTCAGACTACTCTGGTTACAAATATGACAATAGCTGACAGTCCCGTGGAATACCTTAAGAACTTCAATTACCTCGGCTGGGAACTTAACGGTACTCTTGACCTTACCGGTTATTCATATATGCACGTGGATTATTACACTCCCAACGGAACTGATTTCGGTTATACTCCCATCTCTAATTATAACGGTGTAACAAAGGAAAAAGCTACTCGCGTTGCTGTAAAGCAGAATGAGTGGAATTCGTATGATTTAGCTCTCGCTGACTTCGGTATTGACCTTGAATCAGTTTTCCAGGTGAAGTTTGACTTCGGTGGTGGTGCTGAAGGATATATCGCTAATGTATATTTCTACAAGAGTGGGGACAACCCCGACCAACCTGACCAGCCGGGTGAGAATAAGGTTTATACCGGTGTCATCTCAGACCTTTCTTATACTCCGAATTTATCGGATGCTCCAGAATATAAATACAATATCAATTATTCAATCACCTACAATACTGACAAGACTTTAACAGTTAAGGCCAATTATGATTGGAAAAATGGTGAGCCTGTAGGTGCTACTCCGGGCGAAGTGTGGATTAACAATGTAATGAATACTTTCCCCTCTTCGGCTGACCGTGTTCTTACCACCACCGATACTTACAATGCAGGGGATGTAATCACTGTGTTGTTCCGTCTTCCTATTGCCGGTGGTGTGATGGAAAATCCTATCCAGTACACAGTGGGTAGTGGAACCGGAACAGTTGGAGCAGCTGTTGTTGACGCAGAAAATGCACCTGTAGAATATTACAATCTGCAGGGTGTACGCGTGGCTAATCCGGAAAACGGACTCTTCATCCGTCGTCAGGGCAACAAGACCACCAAAGTTATCATCAAATAAAATCTAAAGAATTTAGATTATGGAAAATCTTCCTGCCGGGTTAATCGGCGGGAAGATTTTGTTTACAAACGAAATTTCACTAAATTTGCCCTTAATTAATTCAATGGTCCCCCTTCTCTCCTCACTAATTCACAGATAAAAAAATCCAATATCATGAAGAGAAAAATTCTTTTAGCAACTTTGTTGAGTTCATCAACGGCACTCATCGGCTTTTCCGCCACCACCTATATGGAGGCGCCAGCCATGGCAGATCCTGAAATCGTGGTGCCCGATTCTACCGGGTTTAAGTTTACCGACGTAATCTCTATCAGAACAACACCGGTCAAAGACCAGAATAAATCAGGGACATGCTGGTCGTTTTCCGGAGTGTCAGTGCTGGAAGAGGATGTTATGCGTAAAGGGGGTCCGGAACTCGATCTGTCCGAAATGTTTATAGTGCGTCAGAACTATATCGACAAGGCAAAGAAGTATATCCGCACCGGAGGAAAGATCAATTTCGCTCAGGGTGGAGGATTTGCAGATGTTTTGGCTGCCACCAAGGAGTTCGGCGCAGTCCCGGAGGAGGTTTATTCCGGACTGAATTATGGAGAGGAGAAACATTCTCATTACGAGATGGCAGCTGCCCTTACAGCATATCTCAACGCAATCCTCACCAACCCCAACAAGAAACTTTCTACTGCATGGCTACCCGGTTTTGAGGGTATTCTGGATGCGTATTTAGGGAAAGTGCCTGAAGAATTTACCTATAACGGAAAGAAATATACTCCGAAATCTTTCGCAAAAGAGATGGGAATAAATGCCGACGATTTCATCAGCATTACGAGTTATAATCATCATCCTTTTTATGAGGCTTTCGCTATAGAGATTCCTGATAACTGGCGTTGGGAAAAGAGTATGAATGTTCCTATGGATGAGATGAAGAAGATTGTGGATAATGCCCTTGAAAAGGGGTATTCCATAGGTTGGGCCGCCGATGTGTCCGAACCGGGATTTAAATGGCGTCAAGGGTATGCTCTCCTCCCACTCGGCAAGGATGAAAAAGATATGACCAATTCCGAAGTGAGCCGCTGGACACAACTCTCTGACCAAGACCGCGAAAAAGAGAAAAATAAAATCACCGGTCCTTGTAAGGAACGTGAGATTACACAGGAGTCCCGCCAAAAGTCTTTCGATAATTTCGAGACTACCGACGACCATGGAATGGCTATTGTTGGTGTGGCTACTGATCAGGAGGGTAACCGTTATTATAAGGTGAAAAACTCTTGGGATACCAACCAGCTTTACGGAGGATTCATCTATGTTTCCGAACCCTATTTCCTTGACAAGACAATCTCTGTGTTGGTAAATAAGAACGCTGTTCCCAAGGATATAGCCAAGAAATTTAAATAATGTCTTCACAGGTAAAGGCTAAAAAGGCGTTAGGGCAACATTTCCTTACAGATTTGGGGATAGCCCGGAAAATCGCCGATACTATAGAGAGCGCCTCACTTCCGGCGGTTCACCGGGAGTGGGGCGACCTTCCTGTCCTGGAAATTGGTCCCGGTATGGGAGTGCTTTCTCAATTTCTTCTTTCAGCCGGAAGACAGATAAAGTGTGTGGAGATTGATACTGAGAGCGTTGAATATCTCCGGCGCGTATATCCCGATCTAAATGTAATTGAAGGGGATTTCCTGAAAATGAATCTGAAAGACTTATTTTCAGGGGAGTTTGTCTTGATAGGCAATTATCCGTATAATATCTCCTCGCAGATTTTCTTCAAGGCATTGGAATATAAGGATTCGATACCTGTGATTTCGGGTATGCTCCAGAAGGAAGTGGCGCAAAGGATTTGTGCCGGACCCGGCAGCAAGGTTTATGGGATATTGTCAGTGCTTTTGCAGGCTTGGTATGATTGCAAATATCTGTTTGATGTTTCGCCGGGAGTCTTCAACCCTCCGCCGAAGGTTACCAGCGGTGTCCTGCGACTTACCCGCAACAAACGCCAGGAATTAGGATGTTCAGAAAAACTGTTTAAGACCATAGTGAAGACAGCCTTCGGACAAAGGCGCAAGACACTCAGGAATTCCTTAGGAGGATTAATAGATAAGGAGAATCCGATAATGTCATCGGAACTTATGGGGGAACGTCCTGAACGGCTTGGTGTAGAAGAATTCATCCGTTTGACTCAAGCTTTGGAGAGTCAGTTAGAACGTAAGAAATAGTAAAAATCGATAGAAAAAGCGGAAAAATCTGTAAAGATTTGGAAAATACGAAAAATGGTATTAACTTTGCAGACGCAAACAGCAAACACCACAAGGAGAGGTGGGTGAGTGGCTGAAACCAACAGTTTGCTAAACTGTCGTAGGAGTAATCCTACCACGAGTTCGAATCTCGTCCTCTCCGCAATCCGAAATTATTTTCACTTAAACCCCTGAAGCTATTATTGCTTCGGGGGTTTAAGTTTTTCCATACCTTCTACATCGGTTGCGAAAAATTCCCGCAGTAAGACTTTTTATTTCGCTCAATATCAGGAGTATTTTATTATCAGTCATTAATCACCCGATATCCACCTTTATTTTTCAGTGGATAATTTCACTACAAATTTAAGGGGCTTTATAGACAGTGTCAGGCGTCCGAGACGGGAACAAATGGCATTTCAGACGCGATATTAAATTATATAATACTTAAATAATTATAAATATACTTATTATGTTTAAATCAACAATGATTGCGGGAGCAGGAGGTTTTTTAGGCACTTGTCTCCGCTTCCTTTCGGATAAATTGGGTGCTGCTATATGTCACCTTTCGTTCCCTTTGGGAACATTCATGGCCAATATGGTAGGCTGTATAATTATCGGTATGCTTTATGGCTATCTTAATAAGACCGGGCGTCTTAGCAAGACCAACAATCTGTTATGGATCACAGGTTTCTGTGGAGGACTGACAACTTTCTCCTCCTTCTCTGACGATATGATTTCGCTTCTTGAGAAGGGAGATACTGGTATGTTTGTTTTCTATATGGTAACGAGTCTTGTTTTCGGTATCGCTATGGTAGCTCTCGGAGCTGCATGTATACGTAAACCTTCAGCCAAAACACAGAATGCTTAACCCTATAAACTGTTAAAAATTATGATTATCGAATATATGCTTATAGCAGGGTTAGGCGGTTTTGCCGGTACCTGCGGACGATACCTCACCGGCGTGGCCGGAAAGAAACTTTTCGGAGACAAGTATCCCGCCGGAACATTTGCGGTCAATGTGTTAGGATGTTTCATCATCGGTATTTTTGTGGGCCTGTGGACTCGCCATGATATGAGTCCTATAGTAAACGCACTCCTTATTTCCGGATTCTGTGGTGGTTTCACTACATTCTCCTCGTTCAGTCATGACAGCTTCGCAATGATTCAGAAGGGTGAATGGTGGAAATTTATCTGCTATATCGTTCCTTCCGTGGTCTTGGGTCTCCTTATGGTATGGCTCGGCATAAAATGTGTTGCATGATCAATTCTTATTCTTCGGATTCATAAATTCAAAAGAGGAGAACGAGCCGGAATATATTAAAATTTTATGAAGCAAGACCCGGATAAATAATGGGTCCATAGCTTGGGATAATATTTTATTTATCATAAAATCAGGCGTTTGTCACGTGACAAACGCCTGATTTAAGTTTATAAATGTATAAATTGCCGGTTTTTTGAAATTCAAAAACGTATGGTATGATCTATAGGGGCGGTTTTTATATCGGGATTCTGAATTTCCTCCGCCACCTTTACTCCTGTATCAAAAGCTGTCTGCAGGTCTTTGGGAAACTGCTCCTCTCTTTGCAGGTGCTTGGCAGGCTCAGAGAAAGCGCTCGATTCATATTTCGCGTAGTCGGTAAACTGATAAGTGTCAAAAGCAGTGACTCTATGAGCAGGCATAAAATAGAAAAGACTCAGGAGTCTTTCTTCAAGAGCACATCTGGCTTCAATTCCATAATTCCTGAAATCTTCTTCAGTGGCATTCATAGTATAAATCATGGTAAAGGAAACTCGTTTTGGCGCGAGACTGACAGCAGGACTGGAATATTGGGCCACTGAGAAAATCATACGTTCCAGCAGACATTTGGTATAAGCATTCAGATCCATATAATAGATCGGGGAAGCTATCGCTACTGCATCGGCTTCGCGGATTTCAGCAAGCAGGTCGTGGATTCCGTCATTAATAGGACACGTGCCAAAAAATTTACCACCTTTCAACTTACAGGAGAAACAGCTTCGACATCCGGTAAATTTCAAATCATAAAGATTAACCTTTTTCACTTCTGCATCAGGAAGAACGGAGGTGATTCCCTCTGCCCATTTATCAACAAGCTTGTCACTGTTCCACCCTTTGCGCGGACTACCATTTATTGCTATTATCTTCATATCAATATTTTAATTTATATTTTCATATTAAATGAAACAAGTCCGGAAGAGGTTTTGTTGATTATGTCATATTCATCAGGATGTTCAGGCATCCCTTTTGTCTGCAATCCTTAATCTAATTTATCAAAATTTTTTTAGAAGAAATCCACTATACGTCCGAAGGGTATGATATCTTTTTGGTCAGACAAATCTGTATGGCTGGCACCGGGAATAACTACGAATTCCGTATTTTCACCTTTAAGTTTTTCGAAATCATCCCTTCCGAAATAGAAAGAATGAGCTTTGTCGCCATGGACAATCATGACGGCATTCTACGGTTCATCGGCATATTCGAAGGATTTGAAGTTTAGGAAAGGAATAGCAGAGTTCACATTCCACCCATCGTTTGAATTGAGCGTCCTTTTATGATATCCACGCGGAGTCTTTTCCTGACAAGGATATAAGAAAATTCAGGCAATGTTTCTTGGCGGATTATCAGAAACGTTGTCACTTGGAACTCTTTATATATCTCTTGTCGGTATATTCGCTTGGGGAAAAGTGGGGTAAAGGGGATTAAAAGAGTTTTGCATGAAGCCAATCAGCGACCAATATTGAGGTCTCTTTCTGTGTTCTGGAGAAGACGTGGTTCTCGTCGGGAATCAATTTCAGCTCACTGTTATCAATTTTTTCGTTGTATCTTTCTGCATACGTGTAAGGGACTATCTGATCATGCGTTCCCTGCACAATAAGAGTCGGACCCTTGTAATTGGCAGCCGTCTCATATATAGGAAGGTGGATTGCAGTCTCCACATAATTCTTGCCGAGCAGGAGAGCTCCGGCTTCGGGAGAATGAGGCAATTCAATGTAATCTCCCTTGAAATTCCATGGATCATAGAGAGCCCCCATAGTGTTTCCGCGGAGTGCATCATCTCGGAGCACAGCAGCCGCGGCCAACAATACTTCAGCCTTTATCACTTTGTCGCCGAGTTCACCGCTCACCATGCTTACCACAACACCCCCCTGAGAGTGACCCACAAGACTTATATCCTTCACCCAAGGTTGTTTCTGAGCCCAGGCTATAACATCTTTAAGGTCATCAATTTCATTCAGGACTGTCATGTCCTTGAACTCTCCTTCGCTTCTCCCATGACCGTTAAAATCAAAACGCAAGGTTGCCATCCCTTGCGCAAGGATGCTTGCTGAAAGATCATTTATAAACGGTCTCTGACAATTCCCACTAAAACCATGGCAGATGATTACCAAAGGTACTTTTCCCTTTGCAGACGGGCGTTCCACAATAGTGAAAAGCTTACCCACAGAGCCATCTATGCGTATTGTGTCTGTAGTTTGGGCATTTGCTGAAAAAAGACTGAGCATGGCGAATAATAGAGTAAAAATTTTTATTTTCATGAAATTGTAAGCTAAGGAATTATATAAAAAGGCAAGACTTCTGCATTAGAAATCTTGCCTTATTGAATATCATTAATCTGTGAAGCGGAGTTTACCGCTTACTATATCGTCAACCATCCCTTCGTAGGGATCCTGCGAAATTACTTTCTCGTTGTTGGCACCCTCGTTTTTCTGGTAAAATATCTTGCCGAATTCGGGGACTACATATTTGGGATAAGTAGCGTATTTCTCGCGGCTTTCCTCCATCAAAGGGATATGCTCATTCTGATAACATACCGTGATTTCAGGGTGCTCCTGTACCCATTTAGGGAAGAAAATGACGCCATGCAGTCTATTCTGCTCAGGCATGAAATTCAGGCTTACATCCGTGCCTGTAGGTTCAGTCCATGAAATCTTGTAAACACCATCGGCCAACTTTACAATATCTGCTTTCTGGTCTCTGACCCATCGACCGCCGACCATACCGCTATGGATGCGGTAATCAACTGTATTTTCGTTTTTTACATAGAGTTCGTACATCCACCCGTTATCATAGGTGTAAATGAAATGAGAGCCAATAAATTTATCCATAATGCTTAAAAATAATTTATTTCTCTTTCCTTCGTATGGTTTTTATTATGTCAGATATTCCAAAAGACGCCTGATAAGGAATATAGATATACCTCGCTGCGGAGGGAAGATTGTTTATTTATTTTATCTTTTCTTTTATTAATATAACACATTTCTCCCTGCTCCGGTTTACCCTTAAAAAGGATGTGGTGGTACGATTAATAGGATATACCATACGGAGGTCAAAAACACTAAAATCTTAAAAGGGAGTAAAAATCTTAAAAGGGAGTAAAAATCTTAAAAGGGAGTAAAATAGGAGTTTATAAATTATTAAAATAATTATTTAAATAACCGTGTGCTTGGAATATTAATTATTGGGAATCCTCATTATTAATTTGTATTGGTTTGTAAACCGGGAATAATTGTTTTACAAATCCTATTTCAAATACAATACCTATACTTCTGTCATTATACACAGGATAAGCTTCTTATTTCGTTCCTCTACGGGCAATTTTAATATGATATACTACACTCATCTGTTAACTGCAAAATTATCAATTTGCTCGAAGAAAATTTTCTTTGAGGTATGAACATATATTTTTCATTAGATTCTAATAATCAACCTTCCTTTATCAATCTAAGAGAAAGGTTATTTGTTGGTGTCAATAAATTTTGTAATTTTGTAATCGCAGACCGCATCGCAGAGCCCGGTCAAGGGCAATGTGGGTGGGTCGGCTGACATACGAAAAGCGTTTACTTGACGCTCTTTCTTGACATCTTGAAACTTCGCAAATTTCTTAGGTTGGTCAAGAATGTAGCAAACGGTAGATGCCAATGTGGATATGTATATTCCGTCCTAATTCAGCGCGTGAGCGTTGAGTTTGGATGCATATCATATTTCCGCGTGAGGCTCTGCGCGTTTGCTCGTTCAACCAACCAGGCAATGCGAAGGCCTCAAGATGTGGGACGAGCAAACAGTAAGGCTCTCACGCTTTTTTTATACGAATAATAACTAACTGGGTATAAGTGAGCCGACTCAAAAAAAGTTGCGCCCGACACGAATAAGGGAATTTATCATGACAAGAACTTTTTATGGACGTGTTATTTGTATGATTACATTATTAACGTCTATGTGTACGACGGCTTTAGCTCAAAAAGAGAATAAGCCTTTAGAATTTGGTGTATACGCAGGAGTGTCATTAAACTCCTATACTGGCGATGACATGAAGGATGCTGATATGAAGATTGGATTCAATGCTGGTGTTACGGGAAGATATTTCTTCTACAAGAATCTGTTTGCAGAACTTTCCTTGGGGGTAGCTACCAAAGGCTACAAGCAGACTTCAAATGCAAGTAGTGGACAATACTGGAATGATGAAGGATCCAATTATGATTCCGAGATTAAAACCGACATGACAACATATAACTTGGATATTCCATTGTATGTTGGATACCGATTCAATATTGGAAGTAACTCTGGATTGAGTATAAAGGTAGGTCCATATATCACGTATGCGTTTGCAGGTCAGTGCAAAACTTCCGGATATATAATCACATATTCCGATATCCATTCTAGTGAAACAGAATATATCAATAAAGAACAAAAGATAGGTGATATCGAAAACTATAAAAATTTCGGTGTTGGCATCGGATGCGGACTAAGCTATAATTACAGAAATTATGGTATAACAGCTTCATATCAACGCGGTTTAACTAAAATTTATGAGGAACGAGATGTGTTCGAACAAAATATATCTTTAAGTTTGAGTTATACTTTTTAAATATTTAATATGGCACATACAAAAATGTTCACCAAAAACTTTCTTTTCATATTCAGTGTCATACTATCATTATTCGCTTTTACTTCATGTGGAGGGAATGATCCAGATGAACCTGAAATTTCAAAGTATCCTCTCACTCCTGATACCCCATTGGATGACGATGATGAAACAAAATATGAAATTGTTGGAACTTGGGAGGCCCAATATAAATGGACATATTCTAATGTTATTCAGACAATAGTTCTTGAAATTTTTAGAAATGAAACATATTCTTTTGTCTCCACAAGTACTAATGACCCCACTCCTTTCCCTGGTTCAGGTAAATGGAGTTATAATAAAGATGCCCACTCATGGCATCTCGGTGCAACTTCGAACTCAATGATTCCTGGTGACTATATTCTCGTTAACGGACAACTAATATTGTATGTTTATTTCGATGATGGTTCATCGAGGACTATCATATATAACCGTAAAAACGGTTCAGGAAATTCAGGTACCGATACAGGTGATACACAGTCAAAATATCTTAAAACTTTGCTGAATCATAAAACTTGGTCTTGGTATAAGAGTTCTTATGACAATGGATTCTTTACTTTCTATGACACCAACCAAATCCAATTTGTCAATTCGGGCAAATCAAATGTGGGTTCTTATGGAGTTCCCGTGCTGGATGCACGAGGAAGGTTTACTATAAGTGGAAGTACTCTAACGGCATCATATAGTAGTGTATCAGTAGATCCATCCTTAACAAGTTCCGAAATGTCTAAACATTTCCCGGGTTGGAGTGTAGGTTCTGCAAAGACAGTTAGGTACACAATAAAATCTTTGAATGATGAAGCACTTACCATTACTGATGGCTCTAAGACTTGGAACTTAGAACCACTCTTTTAACTCAGTAACATCTTAGTGTATGTTAAAGAAATTACATTGCAATTAATGCAAAAAACAAATGAACGGCCATGGTGATTATACTCATCATAGCCGTTTCTCTCATTGGCTTATTCATAACCATCCTAAGAAAGAAGAGGCGTTTTAGAGATGAATTTTAAGCTATAATAACTGCCTATTAAATCATAAAGTATTAGTCAAATCTATTGATGATAGAAATAATAATTGTTTGTTGTATGTGATCAGACAGTTAATCAATTAACTATTAGATTTGGAAGAGATGAATAAGAATAGGGAAGCATATTTTTCAGATCGGAAAGTTAATGATGGTTGGTGAGCTGATCCGGAAAAATTCAGGGAATGTATAAGGGAACTTTGGGGCAATGAAATCAATGGATTGGTTGTCCGAGTGATTCAAGGATGAATCATGATGGCATTTCCGCTGTAAGTATATGGCTACAATAGTAACTAAAGACTTATCAATTGTATTGGGAAACAAATATATTCTATGAGCGATTACCGGATAAGACGGCGATTAAACGGGGAAATAACTTTTGAAAAATCGCCCAAAGAAGAAAGGATAAACCTATAAGGGTAAGCCATGTAGCAATAAACGCAATGGCAACGCCAAAGGTGGTGTTGATTCCGAATAAGTCGCCGTATGCTTTCCTGATTATCGTACAGTAGAATTGATGGAGTGCGTATAGACAGAATGTAGAACGAAGCAACATTCGCATAATTTGACTATGATCAAATGCAGTCAATTTATAAGATAGATAGAAAATCGGATAACCGACAGCGAGGGTGTCAATCAGAAGAAGGGGTTCAATCCAATAATTCGTTAATGTTTTAAATAATGAAAGGGATAGCCATACAATACATCCGGTTATAGCAAAATTTTTCTTAAACACATAATGTCCATTATAATTGAGAGCGGCAAAAGACCCGATTAAAAAGAATTCAAAGCCATACAACGAAATGTTGAAGATGCAGATTAGTAATATGAGGGCTATAAATAGTAGCCGATTCTTTGCAATCAGATAACTGACGGGAGAAATAACGGAAAATATTATCAGATTTCTTATAAACCAAAAGGCAAAGGCAACCGGATAACCATTCTTAAGTCCCCAGAAACACTCAAAAACTTTGGATATATTCAGGTGGTGATCGGTGATAATACCGAAGGATGGGTAACCCAGAACGGTGGATTTAAAAATTAAGATAATCAATCCTATAAAGTTCCATAGCAGATATGGAATCAGCAGGGAGTGAACACGTCGCTTGCATTTATCAACGTAAACAGAAAGTGTGAAACGGTTTACATTTTTGAAATAAAGAAAACCAGCGATAACGAAGAATAGAGGAACCACAACAACGGAACACATGGCCCCCGGGATTAAGGTCATAAGGAATTTACCACCGGTGCTAAAACCAGCCTCCTTATCTGCATATAAATTGGAATGAGCTAAGATAACTCCTAATATCAGGATAAATTTAGCAATATCGAATTCCTTAGCTCTCATTTAATGTAGGTTTTATTCGGTGTTTATTCTTACAGCTCGGAGTATCCGGTTTTAATACATGAGGAATTGTGAGATTCACCAAAGTACATTTTCAAAATTAACCAAATCTTCACTTTTATGCAAGAGGATTATGGAAAAACGATGACTTCTGCCATTCTTTGAATGTAGAGAAACAAGAATCATCTGCCAAAGAAAATAAAGTCCCGTAAGATTGAATATTTTACCCCCACCCTTGGTGGTTATCTTTCAATCCACTCCTCCCCCCCCGATGGAGAGAAAATTCTCGGTGATTGAGATAGAGCCGAACTTGCAGTTTCAATTCGCGCCCCCACGTAGGGTGCGACCAAGACATCATATTCTAATACAAATTTTGTTGCCACCTTCTTGCACACCAGCAGTTTCAATATTTTGCGCCGA
>CAZDWB010000027.1:28765-33461 GCA_964509225.1 uncultured Sangeribacter sp. | reverse complement strand
TTCGGTTCTATCGCACGTATCTGCGACAAGGCAAAAGAGATAGCTGCAGAACAGGGAATCAAAGTAGGTATCATCCGCCCCATCACACTCTGGCCCTTCCCCACCAAAGCGGTAGAAGCTGCCGCAAAAGGGAAGAAGGGAGTATTGGTAGTAGAGCTTAATGCCGGTCAAATGATTGAGGATGTGCGTCTCGCAGTTCACGACAGTCTGCCGGTAGAGCACTTCGGACGTCTTGGAGGTATCATCCCCAGTCCCGAAGAGGTAGTTGAGGCCCTCGAGCAGAAAATCATCAAGAAGTAAAACGCAACTCTAACCTTTTTCTAAGCAATCAATGGAAATCAATGATATAATTCGTCCTGAGAACAAGGTTTATTCCAAACCTGAGCTTCTCGAAGAAGTGCACATGCATTACTGCCCGGGTTGCAGCCATGGTGTAATCCACAAGCTCATTGCAGAGATAGTGGCTGAGATGGGACTCACCGACCGCACAGTAGGTGTTTCACCGGTAGGATGTGCCGTATTTGCTTACAACTATATCGATGTAGACTGGATTGAGGCAGCTCATGGTCGTGCACCGGCAGTAGCAACAGCAGTAAGCCGTTTATGGCCTGAAAATGTTGTCTTCACTTATCAGGGTGACGGCGATATGTCAGCTATCGGTACTGCAGAATCAATCCACGCCGCCAACCGTGGAGAAAATATCGTAATGGTGTTCGTAAACAACGCTATCTACGGTATGACCGGCGGTCAGATGGCTCCTACGACTCTTATCGGTCAGAAGACAGCCACTACTCCTTACGGACGTCGTGTAGATCTCAACGGACATCCCCTTGAAATCACCAATCTTCTGGCGCTCCTCGATGGTACCTGCTACGTAACCCGTCAGAGTGTTCATACCCCTGCTGCAGTACGCAAGACAAAGGCAGCCCTTAAGAAAGCGTTTGAAAACGCTATCGCTAAAAAGGGAACTTCTGTAGTGGAAGTAGTTGCAACCTGCAACTCAGGTTGGAAAATGAGTCCTGAAAAGGCAAATGACTGGATGGCAGAGAATATGTTCCCCAAATATCCTCTCGGTGACCTTAAGAATGAATAACCTCAAAACGTTTTAGAATACAATGAAAGAAGAAATAATCATTGCCGGATTCGGCGGCCAGGGTGTGCTCTCAATGGGTAAAATCCTTGCCTACTCAGGCCTTATGGACGATAAAGAGGTTACTTGGATGCCCTCTTATGGTCCGGAACAGCGTGGTGGTACTGCCAATGTGACAGTTATCCTTTCCGACAGCAAGATATCATCTCCCGTTCTCGATAAGTATGACATCGTCATCGCTCTCAACCAGCAGAGTCTTGACAAGTTCGCTCCTAAAGTTAAACCGGGTGGAATCCTTATCTACGATACTAACGGTATCCACAACCGTCCTACCCGCGACGACATCAAGATATATCCTATCGATGCTATGGACGCTACCCTGGAAATCGGTAACTCCAAAGCCTACAACATGGTAGTTATGGGTGCGCTCCTCGAGGCCATGCCTTACAAGCTCCCTATGGAGAACGTTATCAAGGGACTTAAGAAATCTCTTCCCGAACGTCATCATAAACTCATCCCTCTGAATGAGCAGGCTATCGAGAAGGGTCGCGAACTTCTTAAGTAATTACGGATTCTAATCTTGAACAAGTTATAAAAATCAGGGTGTGTCATTCAAATTGACACACCCTGATTCTTTTTCCTCTCCCTTTCTCCGCTTAAATAATATTTATAATGTGTTGACGTTCTAAATATATAGATTCCGGGGAAATTATGAGAATATTTATTGGCAGAAGAAACCCTTTCAGCAGGAAAGGGTTATCGGTTATGGCAATCATTATGGTTGTCATAAGTTTGCTTGTAAGTTGTTCTCCGAAGAAAAATACGGCGATGTCGCGCCAATGGCAGGCTTTTAATACCCGCTACAATGTCTATTATAATGGGTCGGAGCATTTTAAAGAGACCCTCAAAGCTATGGAGACTGCCTACGAGGATGATTATTCACGCACACTCCTCACCCACCCTGCCGATGCACGCGCAGACAGCAAGTATCCCCAGCCTGCAGGAGATTTCAAGCGCACGATTGAAAAGATGCAGAAGGCTATTCAGCTTCATTCCATAAAGAAAAAGCCGGCAAAGAAGGGAAGTTCGAAGAAGGAGAAGGAATTCCGTGCAAGAGAAGAGTTCAACCCCTTTCTCCATAATGCCTGGATGACTCTCGGGAAGGCTCAATATTTCAACGGAGATTTCCTGGGAGCTGCTTCTACATTCTTTTATATCTCAAAACATTTCAAATGGTTGCCCGAAATTGTGACAGAGGCGCAGCTCTGGCAAGCCCGGGCATATTGCGCACTGGGGTGGGATAATGAAGCGGAAAATGTGTTGCGGTTAGTAAAACCGGCAAGACTCACCAATGGCAATCTTACCAATCTATATAATCTGGTCCAGGTCTCCTATAACGTCCGCACGGAGAAATATAAAGAGGCGATACCATATCTCATCGAGAGTGTAAAAAAAGCTAAAGGAAGTCAGAAAAACCGGCTCTACTTTCTCTTAGGACAGATGTATGAAAAAGTCGGTAACCGCTCAATGGCATACGAGGCTTTCAAAAAAGCCGGAAGCGGTGTGTCAACTGCATACCGCACCAAATTCAACGCACGTATCAAGCAGAGTGAAGTCTTCACCGGGAAAAATATTAAAGGTGAGGTCAAGGCATTGAGGGGAATGACACGCTATGAGCGCAATAAAGAATTTCTCGACCAGATATACTATGCCATCGGCAACCTCTACCTGAGTAGGAAAGACACAGCCGAGGCATTAAAGAATTATCAGCTTGCTGTAGAGAAATCCACCCGTTCGGGAATAGACAAAGCATTAGCTCAAATCGCTTTGGGAAATATATATTTCAGCCGCCGGGAGTATGTAAAAGCTCAACCATGCTACTCAGAGGCTGTGCCTCAGCTCAATAACAGTTATGCCGGATATGAGATGTTGAAAAAGAGAAGCGATGTGCTTGACGAACTCGCAGTCTATGCCGGAAATGTTGAACTTCAGGATTCACTGCTTCGACTTTCGGCCCTCCCAGAGGAAGAAAGGTTGAAAGTCTGTGAACGATTGGCAAAGGAGCTGATAAAGAAAGAGAAAGAGGAAGAGAAGGAGCGGAAATTGCAAGAAGCTCTCGCCAACCGGGAAGAGGGAGACTCCCCTATGAGCAAGGAAAGCGGGGCTCCGACCGGTTTTCAGTCGAATGCTGATAAGTCATGGTATTTCTATAATACTATGACCAAGAATACCGGTAAGTCCGAATTCCAACGTCGGTGGGGCGCACGAAAACTTGAGGATGACTGGCGTCGCCGCAACAAGAGCTCGTTCTCGCTTGAAGAGCCTGAACAGGATTCGTCCGACACTTCAGAAGAGGATTCTGAAGTGGCTCAGAATGATTCCATATCACCGGAACAGGCTGAAATTTTACGCAAAGAACAAGACCCTCATTTTGCTGAATACTATATGCGTCAGATTCCCTCTACGCCTGAAGAGATTCAGACGGCCAATGACGTGATTCAGGAGGGACTCTACAATATGGGGCTTATTCTTAAGGATAAACTTGAGGATTTTCCTGCAGCGCGTTCAGAGTTTCTGGAGCTGGAGAACAGATATCCCGACAATATCTATCGTCTCGACGTCTACTATAATCTCTATCTCATGGCAGTTCGAAGTGACGACCCGGCAGAGGCTGAGAAGTGGAAGAATATGATAGTCAGTGATTTCCCCGATTCGGCGTATGGTATTGCGATGCAAGACCCGGATTATTTCAACAAACTCCGGAGAATGCATCAGATACAGGAGTCAATGTATCAGGAAGCGTACGATGCTTATCTGGCGAATAATAACCGAGAGGTTCATCGTCTCACACAGGAGATGCAGACAGATTATCCACTTTCAGGTATTCTTCCGAAATTTGTGTTCATTGATGCATTATCATATCTTACAGAGGGTGATAACGAGCAATTCAAGAGTCGTCTGCAGGAACTTCTGGAGCGTTGGCCCGAAACGGATATGACCCCGATGGCAGGGAGTATTCTGCAGGGTCTGAAAGATGGTAAGGTGCCACATCAGGGAGTGAGCAACACACGCGGACTTATCTGGGACACACGATTAAGTGCCGAAGGGAGTGCCCCGATTGCATCAGATGGTTTGCCGGCAAACTTTGAGCGAGATCCATCCAAACCTCAGCTTCTGGTGCTGGCGTTCCCAAGAGATTCAGTCAATGCCAATCAATTGCTTTATGAAGTGGCGCGTTTCAATTTTTCCTCATTTGTGGTAAAGGATTTCGATCTGGAGCCGATGAGTTTCGGAAATGTAGGCTTGCTTATAATCCGTGGCTTCAACAACATGACGGATTTGGAACATTACCGCAATGTTATGGCGCGTTCGGATTTCCGTCTGCCCCAGGCTGTGCGTCCCATTATGATAAGTAAAGCAAATTTCGAACTTCTGTTGCGCGAGGGACGTTCATTCGAAGAGTATTTCCGTTTTCAGGAGGAGTCAGACGTTGAGGCTACTGAACGTAAGGTATTGGGTGACGAGGTTGCACCTCCCGGACAAGAAGGGGAGGAATCAGAACCGGCTTCTGAGATGGATGAGGACCCAGAGACTCAGATAGAGCCC
>CAZDWB010000027.1:0-28665 GCA_964509225.1 uncultured Sangeribacter sp. | reverse complement strand
GAAGAGAACAGCTCGGAAGAGAACAACTCCGGAGAGAATCCCAGTTTGGAAGGGAGCGAACAATAATATTGTTACAAGAGTTATTAATTTTGGCTAATAACAGACAGAATTATGGAGAAAATACTTTGGGCAGATGATGAAATCGATCTGCTGAAACCACATATATTATTCCTCAAACAGAAAGGGTATGAGGTAAAGACTGTTTCAAACGGGCAGGATGCTCTTGATGCCATAAATGAGGAACCATTCTCGTTGATTCTTCTTGATGAAAATATGCCGGGAATCTCAGGATTGGAAACACTGACACGTATCAATCAGACACATCCTGAAATTCCGGTGATAATGATTACCAAGAGTGAGGAGGAGAATATAATGAATCAGGCTATTGGAAATCAGATTGCCGACTATCTTATCAAGCCTGTGAATCCGAGTCAGATTCTCCTTTCCATCAAGAAAAATCTTCATAGTACGGAACTTGTAGCTCGCCAGACCACTTCAGATTATCAGCAGGAGTTTAATAATATATCCATGCTAATTAATTCCGCTGATACGATTGAAGATTGGATGACAGTGTATAAACAATTGGTATATTGGGAATTAAAGCTTTCTGACACGGATAAGGCAATGGATGAGTTGCTTCTGCTCCAGAAAAGGGATGCGAACTCCAATTTCTGCAAGTTTATAAAGCGAAATTACGAAAACTGGGTTGTCAATTCCGACAATCCCCATCCTCTTATGAGTCATGAGGTGTTCCGGCGTAAGGTGTTTCCTCTGCTTGATGAGGGGAAGAAGGTGTGCTTCGTGTTGATAGATAATTTCCGTCTTGACCAATGGAAGATGCTGCAGCCTCTCTTGAGCGATACGTTTAATATTGACGAACAATTATACACCACGATTCTTCCTACTTCGACTCAATATGCGCGCAATGCGATTTTTGCCGGACTCCTTCCTCTCCAGATTCAGGAGATGTTTCCTCATCTATGGGTAGACGAGGATGAGGACGAGGGTCTTAACCGACATGAGAAAGAGTTGATAACCACTCAGTTCGAACGATTCCGCCGAACTACGAAATTCATTTATACTAAGCTCAATGACACTACCGGAGGCGAGAAATTCTTAGCCAAGTTTGACACAATGAAGGATGCTCCACTCCATGTGCTGGTGTTGAACTTCATAGATATGCTGTCTCATGCGCGTACGGAATCAAAAATGATAAGGGAGCTGGCGAATTCGGATGCTGCTTACCGTTCATTGACCGAATCGTGGTTCCGACATTCTTCAACCATTGAGATTTTCCGCCGCTTGGCAGAGGAGGGGTACACCATTATTCTCACTACAGACCATGGCACAATACGGGTGGATAATCCTATAAAGGTTGTGGGGGACCGGAATACGAATACCAATCTCCGGTATAAAGTGGGGAAAAACCTGAATTATAATCATAAACAGGTCTATGAGATGACCAATCCAAAGAAATTCGGACTTCCGGCACCGAATCTTTCAAGCACATTTATTTATGCGTGCAATGAGGATTTCTTCTCCTACCCTAACAATTATAATTATTATGTGCAATATTATACCGGCACATTCCAACATGGAGGAATTTCCCTGCAGGAGATGTTGGTTCCAATAGTAACGCTCACACCACGCTGATGAAAAAGTTTGCATTGATTATAATTGCCGTTTTTATGTTGCTCCCCTTTCTCGGAAAGGGAGTTACCACCGGTGAGTCCCGGAACAATCCCTATCGCAAGGAGCGTATTTCGGGAGCAAATCTGCAGATTCTGGATGGTAAAAATGCCTTGCACTCACTTATGGAAAGAGTGGATTCGGGGGATGTTACGGCAATGTATCATCTCGCAAGACTATATGACAGGGGTTATGTCACCCCTTCCGACACAATTCCCCAAGACTCTTTAAGAGCCATGGAATTATATTCCAAGGCAGCTCATTCAGGTTATCCGGCTGCCGAGAATATCTATGGCTACCGGCTGTATAACGGGCTTGGAGTGAAACGTAATATTCCCAAGGGGATAGAATGGATAGAGAAAGCCGCCATAGGTGGGGATATGACTGCCATTAATAATTTGGGTTGGCTTCTGCTTGAAGGAGAAGGTGTGGAACATGATGCCGTGAAAGCCGCCTATTGGCTTGGAAGGAGTGCCGCCGAAGGAGTGCCGGCGTCAATGAGTATGCTTGCCGACCTTTATCGTAGAGGGGAGGGAGTCGGAGCACCGGATACGATTCAGGCTCTATCGTTGTATAACAGGGCTTTGGAATTGGGATTGCAAGATGCCGGTCTAAAGATTCTTTCAATGATGGGTAATGAGTGGAGCCGTCTTCCGGTGGAGGAGAAGGTGGCTGTCGGACGATACTATTATCCTTCCCTATCGCCGGTGATAGGAGTGACATTGTTCGAACAGGCAGCGCAAGAGAATGATGTGGAGGCCATGGCACTGATGGGAGATGCCTTGAGTCGTGGTCTGGGGGTGGCTTATAACCATGATAAGTCGATAGAGTATTATTTCCGGGCAGCCGAGAAGGGACATCCCTCCGCGCAGTTTGTGATTGCAGAACTTCTGGAAATGTTCCCAGACGCGTTAAACCATTTGACCGATAGCTCAGAATACAGGAATCCGGAATTCTGGTATGACCAAGCCCGGAGAGGGGGAGTGAGAACCGCCGAGGAGGCAACCCGTAAATTACTTAATTCTTAACCCCCGAATTTTTGACAATAGGAAGAAAAATCGTAATTTTGAAAAATTATCACAACGTCAAACCCTGTTAAGGGGATAATATATTATGAAAATTGCAATTATCGGACATGGCAGGATGGGTCAGTTAATAGAGACCATTCTCCGGGAGAGAGGACAGCATATATCATGTATCATCGATGAGAATAATCAGGAAATGTTTGATTCCGAAGCATTCCGGAAATCGGATGTCGCCATAGAATTCACCACACCCTCAACGGCTGTCGATAACATATTACGTTGCTTTGCAGCCGGAGTGCCGGTAGTGTGCGGCACAACGGGCTGGACCGAGTCTTTGCCGGAGCTCCGCAAGATGTGTGAAGAGGGGAAGGGAACACTTCTGTTTGCTTCAAATTTCTCAATAGGGGTCAATATATTCCGTGCTGTTAACCGCTATCTTGCACGCATCATGAATGATTTCGGGGAGTATACCCCCTCAATGACAGAGACGCATCATATCCATAAACTTGATCATCCTTCCGGCACAGCAATAACATTGGCAGAAGAGATAATATGTGAGACAGAACGTGTCCACGGCTGGTATGAGCCGGTGCCTGGAGAGAAACCTCTGGAGGATTTGCTGGAAATAAATCATGTGCGTCAAGGAGAGGTACCTGGTATCCATGAGATATCCTGGGACAGTAAGTCGGATACGATAACGCTTATCCATTCAGCCAAGAGCCGCCGGGGATTTGCTGCAGGAGCTGTACTGGCAGCCGAATGGCTTGCGGGCAAGAAGGGATTCTTCACCATTTCTGAGATGTTGTCGGCCAAAACCGGAACTACGGGTCTTTTTTAATTGAATGATTCTAAGAACTTACCTATATGTCATTTAATATCAATAATTTTCTTGCTGAACTGACGAATAGGCTCCGGAAGGTAAAAACTACCCGCTGGATTCGTTTCTCAATAGTGACTCTCCTGTTTATCCTTTTCGTGATATGGATAGGGAACCCCTATCTGCTGTTATTGTGGTTACTGCTGTTTGATATTTACCTCACGCAGTTTATCCCCTGGGGATGGTGGAAAAAGAAACGTGGAGCAACACGTGCGGTTATGGCATGGGTTGACGCAATCGTCTATGCCTTGGTGTTGGTGTATCTTATTTTTGCATTTATTGGACAGAATTACAAGATACCCTCATCATCGTTGGAAAAATCCCTTCTGGTTGGTGATTATCTCTGGGTAAGCAAGGTCATTTATGGACCGCGTGTGCCCCAGACACCGGTTCATTTCCCCTTGGCTCAGCATACACTGCCGGTCTTGAATACAAAGAGTTATCTTGATAAGCCGCAATTGGAATATCACAGACTTCCGGGGATTCGTTCTGTAGAGCGAGGGGATATAGTGGTCTTCAACTTTCCGCAGGGCGACACGGTTCTTACGATGTATCCCAACGAGGATTATTATATGATTCTTGAAAGTCTGAAGAGCGGAGGGGTGACCGACCCACGGGAATATATCCGTCAGAATCCGGCGAAGTTCGGAAAAATCCTGGTACGTCCCGTAGACCGGAGGGAGAACTATGTGAAGCGTTGTGTAGGGTTGCCGGGAGATTTTATATCACTCAGCAACGATACGATAATCATTAATGGTAAAGCGATTGCTGAGCCGGAAAATGTGCAGTACAATTATATAATTCCGGTCTCCGGACCCATTTCTCCGGATAAATGGAAGGAACTTGGGGTTCGTCTGGAGGATGCCGCGCAGGGTCCGATGAAGAATGAATTCACAGGAATGACTTTCTATACAGTACCTCTCACTTCAAAGATGAAGAAAGAGGTGGAAGGCTGGAAAGAAGTGACCGGAAAGTTGGTTAAGGAGAGTGACAGCGGATTGTTCGTAACCGGTGGAGTATTCCCTCTGGGAAGCAATTATCACTGGACACGCAACAACACGGAGACTTTCTGGATTCCCAAACGGGGCGCTACCCTGCATCTTACGAAGAATAATCTCCCCCTGTATCGTCGTGCCATCGAAACCTACGAGGGGAATAAGCTGAAGATAGATGAGAATGGTAAAATCTTTATCAATGGTAAGGAGACGGAATATTATACCTTCAAGTATGATTATTATTGGATGATGGGAGATAATCGCGACCGTTCACTGGATTCACGATACTGGGGATTTGTTCCAGAAGACCATATAGTTGGAAGTCCGATGTTCGTGATTGCATCGTTTGATGAAGAGCGGGCATTGACCGAAAAGGGGAAATTCCGTACGGACCGCATACTCATTAATGCCAACCCGGATAAGAATAAGTGGTGATAGGCTACCTTCCCTCATTATCCCATCTCCGGCATCAGCCCCGTAAGGAGATGATGCGTACTACCATCTCTTCGCCGCAGGGTGCTTTGAGATTGAGTGTCCCCTTAGCCGGGGGGAGTTCCGGCATGAAGTATCTGGCACCGGAGGAATGGGTAGTTTCTGCCCATGGCAGATGGAATGCCGTCCATATCGGAGCTTTTGAGGCTTCTTACGGCAGGACTCCATATTTTGCTTATTTCTTACCACGTCTGCGAGAGATTCTTCTCAATCCGCCGGAATTGGCACTGGATTTGAATAAGATGTTGATGAGATGGATTATAGAGTCTTCGCTTCTTGAAGATTCACTCCCCTCCCTATGTGTGCAAATGGAGAAGGAACCGGCGTTGGTGGCGAATCGTAGAAATTACCTTCTTGCACGAAGCAATGATGAACAGAGCCTGATAGAACCGCTATTTAAATTCGGACCGGAAATCGTATATCTTTTTGCAGATGAAATGACACTGTCTTTGATAAGTGAGATTATTAGTGAAACAAGGATCTATAAATAGGATTTTTCCAACGCAGTCGATAATACTGACTCTTCTGTTATTCGCATTCACGTTATGCGTCTCTTCCGGCCATGCGGCTATACGTAAGGAGGCGGTGAAAGGGAAGACGGAGAGTGCCGCGAACAGAAAGGCTCCGGAGGTTCCGATAAAGGCTTATACGGGTTACTATCTTTTTGTGGACCAATATGGCGACACATGCCGGATGACTCTTATACGAGACGTTTACGTCTATCCACCCTTGAAGTTTAAGAATAAGAAGCAGGAGGAATTTTATTGGCGCACAGTACGCGATGTACGAAAGACACTCCCCTATGCAAAAATGGCATTTCAGGCGTTGAGTGAAACTTATGAGTATATTCAGACCATCCCCGATAAGAAAGAACGTGAGAGACATCTCCAGACTTTGGAGAAGGATATTGTGGCTCAATATAAGCCCACCATAATGAAGTTCACCAAGGGACAGGGGAAGGTGCTGTTGAAACTCATAAATCGTGAGACGGAACAATCTTCTTATAACATAGTCAAGGCATTCCTGGGAAGTTTTCGTGCTGCATTCTGGCAGACCTTTGGTAAATTTTTCGGAATGAATATGAAGGCCGGGTTCCATCCGGAAAAGAATGAGGAGGATGCAATGATAGACAGGATTGCAAATCTTATTGAGCAGGGTGCGTTATGAAATTGTGGAGAGGTTTAGAGAAAATTTTTGTTGAGATTCTAATCCTGCAGGTCAGATTCTACCAGGCAGCTATTTCTCCTCACCTTCCTGCGGCCTGTCGATATACCCCTTCCTGCAGTCAATATGCCCTTGAGGCGTTAAGAAAACATGGTGCCTTGAAGGGTTCTTATCTGACCTTGAAGAGGATTTTGCGTTGTCACCCCTGGGGTGGGAGCGGATATGACCCTGTCCCCTGATTTATGATTAATTATGATTCTCGATATTCACTCTCATCGTTCCCCCGTTTATCCATCGGGTATTATTTCGGTTAATCCTTCCGATTCCCCTCTTTGTGAAGGGCAGATTTATTCTGTAGGAATACATCCCTGGCTCACCAAAGGTGAGATAACCGGAGAAATGTGGAATATGCTCGAAAATCAGGCATCATTGCCACAGGTGGCAATGATAGGGGAAGCCGGGATAGATACACTCAAAGGTGGATTGCTTTTTCGTCAGATGAATGTTTTCAAGATGATAGCGGAGATGTCGGAACGGGTACAGAAGCCACTCATAATCCATGATGTCAAGGGTCATGAACAGATAATAGGGATTCATCGGGAGATGAACCCCACGATGCCATGGGTGATTCATGGGTTCCGGGGGAAGCCGACTGTAGCGGAGATGCTATTGCGTGAGGGCTTTTATCTCAGTTATGGTGAGCAATTTAACGAAGAGAGTCTGAAGTTGACCCCTCCGGAAAGACTTTTAGCGGAGACTGATGAATCAGAACTTGACATAGAAGAGATTATTGCAAAGCAAGGTAAAATACTGGGTAATCCGGAATTACGAGATATAATCTCTGCCAATGTGCGCCGTCTTTTGGTTTCTGATTTTCTGCGTCAGGTATGAGCGCAACCCACGTTATTCCGGAGAGCATGCAATCTCTTTTTCGAGGGATTTTGGAGGTAAATTTGGTGGGATAAGGAAAATTTGTTAAGTTTGAAATCTTAAGCGAGAAAGAAGTATTTCATAAACTGAAAAAGGAAATTTCTTAAGCGATAGAAACTGTTTTTTATGGATAACAAACTGAATATTACGGAGGGATTTGGTCGTGGAGCTAATCCTATCTTCGATAGAGCTGTAGCAGATTATCATATTAAGGATAACGTGGATGCCCCGATAAATAATCCGTTCCCGGCAGGTTCGCCGGAGAGTACTCTATATGCCAAGTGCTGGATAGATGCAGTTCAGTGGCATCTGGAGGATATTATTCGAGATCCGGAGATTAACCCTGCGGAGGCATTGTCACTCAAACGTCGAATCGACCGTTCAAATCAGGACCGCACGGATATGGTGGAGGAACTTGACACATATTTCCGTGACCTTTATTCAGAGGTGACCCCCTCTTCCAATGCCACTATCAATACGGAATCTCCTGCATGGGCTATAGACCGGCTTTCCATCCTGGCGCTAAAAATCTGGCACATGAAGGAACAGGCAGAGCGCGCTGATGTCTCCGAGGAGCATAGGATGAGAAGCATGTCACGCCTGAATGTTCTTCTGGAACAGCGGAAGGACCTTACAGAGGCTATTGATACTTTGCTTAATGATATTGCTGCCGGTAGAAAATATATGAAGGTTTACCGTCAGATGAAACTGTATAATGATCCGGAAACTAATCCGGTGCTCTATGCAAAAAAATAAGGGGAAACAGAGGGTATTAGTGGTGCGGTTCTCCGCATTGGGAGATGTGGCATTAACCCTTCCGGTGCTCTATGATGTGTGTCACGAGAATCCGGAGGTGGATTTTGTGATGCTGACCCGCTCTCATCCCTCACGTCTCTTCATCAATCCTCCGGCAAATCTCAGCATTGAGGGTGTGGACCTTGACAAATACCGTGGGTTGGCGGGTTTACAAAGATTATGGAAGGAACTTCAGATGAGGTATCACTTCACTGAAATGATAGACCTTCATGATGTGTTGCGGACCCGTCTACTGGGTCTCTTCGCTACTCTTTCCGGAGTTAAAGTGATTCGTTTCGATAAAGGACGCTTTGAGAAAAAAAGGTTGACACGACGCCACCGTAAGGTGCTTATACCGTTGAAAACCACCATTGAACGTTATCGGGAACCTTTCATTGCGGGAGGGTTTAAGGTTATTGAGCAATTTAAATCTCTTTTACCGGATATTCCGGAACTGTCGGTTGATGGATTACCGGAAAAAAGGGATGGTGAGTATTGGCTTGCTGTAGCGCCTTTTGCCCGACATGAGGGAAAGATATATCCTTACCGTCTGATGCAGGAGGTGGTGGAGACATTTGCCCGTCGTTCGGGAGTAAAGGTCTTCATTTTCGGATTCGGGAAAGAAGAAGAGTCAATAATCGAAGAGTGGAGAAACGGGGAAGAGAATATTTTCAATATGGCAGCCATCCGTATAGGACTTGCTAAAGAGCTGGAATTATTAGCTCATTGTGACACGATGCTCTCCATGGATTCGGCTAATATGCATTTAGCCTCGTTGGTCGGACTTCGAACTGTGAGTGTATGGGGAGCCACACATCCTTACACCGGTTTTATGGGGTACGGACAGAAAGAGAGTGATGCGGTGCAACTTGACATGACATGCCGCCCCTGTTCCGTATTCGGTAATAAGTCCTGCCGGAGAGGAGATTACCATTGTCTTGGAGGAATTGCTCCGCGACTTATAATAGAACGAATCGATTCAGAAAATATAGAATCAAAGTGATGAAAATATCAAGCATTTCCAAAAATTCCCATTCCGGAGTATTTCCGGGAAGAAAGAACCTTGGAAGGATTGTCGTAGCGGGAATGATGACAATTGTTCCCCCCGCGACTCTTTACCCTGCCACCTACGATGGATATCCCCTCTTTCTGGCCCCCTCGGCCGCCGGTTATATCCAGCGGGCAGGAGATTTTGCAGAAGGAGAAATGTGGGAAGCGGCAGCCGACCAGCTTCAGACCTTGTTGACACAGGGGGTAGAGACTAATTCATCGCTGCTTCCCGATGTTGCCTATATTTTAGGAAATGCTTATAGCAACACCGGGAATGCCCGCTGCATGGAATTGCTTGATAGTTTTATAGAGCGTAATCCGAGTTCTCCGCTTGTGCCGGAAGCGATGATGGCTAAAGGAGATTTCCTGTTTTTCAGCCAAGATTACCCTGCGGCGTGTGCGGTATATGCTGAAATCAATCCTCAATCACTCCCTGCTGGTCTATGTGAGGATGAGACTTACAGATATGCGCTTAGCATGATAAAATCGGGTCTTATTTCAGAGGCGCGTCTTTTGATGCTATCGCTTGCCAACGATCCGAAATATTCCACGGCCTCATTATTCTATGATGCATATATCGACTATTATGAGAAGAGATATGATGAGGCATACGAGAAATTCAGCCGTATAGATACCCCGGTTGAGGAACTTAGCAACCGGCGTATAGCACGCCGGACCAATTATATCCCTACCGGTCTGGAAGCAGGTTATTATTTAGTGCAGATTGATTATCTGAAGGGTAATTACCGGCGGGCAATCAATACAGGTCTGGTACTCGAAAAGAAAACACCCGTTGAGGAATTACTCCCGGAGACGAATCGCGCCATAGGTTTATCCTATTTCAAGTTAGGCGAATATGATGAAGCCTACCCTATTTTGGAGGAGTATATGGAAGAGAGGGGCAGTGAGGCATACTATGAGGCTGAATATGCTCTTGCCGTGATTCTCTATTCTCGTTCACAGATAGAAGAGTCGGCACGCCTGTTTGAGCATCTTACCGGCTATGAGGATGCCATCGGACAGAGTTCACTCCTTTATATGGGTCAGATTGAGGCCATGCGTGGAGATGATAATGCAGCCGCCATCTTATTCGAGAAATCCACCCGGATGACTTTCGATAAAAAAGTTGGTCAGTCTGCTCTGTATAATTATGTAGTGGCACGCACGCGAGGAGGAAATATTCCTTTCAATACCTCCGTTGACCTTTTGGAGCGCTATGTACGTCTTTATCCAAATACACCCCAAACGCCGGCAGTGGAGGAATACCTCGCTGTGACATACTATAACAATAATGATTTCGAATCAGCTCTCCAGAGCATAGAACGAATAAATCGCCCGGGAAAGAGCGTGATGCAGATAAAGCAGAAGATTCTATATGAACTCGGGATGCGTCAGTTGAGTCGTGGAGATGTTTCGGGAGCGGTTAACAGCCTGCAGAAGGCAGTAGCCTTAAAGGATATCAACCCCGGTTTAATGGGACAAGCCCAATTGTGGCTTGCCGATGCATTATACGCACGGGGTGATTTGCAGGGAGCCAACGAGGCTTACACGGCTGCATTACGCACTGACCTTGGTAATAACCGTGGGTTAGCATTATACGGGAAAGGGTATGCTTTATGCGGAATGAACAGATATAAGCAGGCACTCCCGTTATTTTTGGAAGCATCCTCCACCACCACCCTCTCTGCGCCATTACGGGCAGATGCGCGCCTTCGTGCCGCTGACTGCCGGCTATATGAGGGTGAGACGGCTGCCGCTCGCGATGAGTATGCCGCCATTGCGCGTACCAATGATGTTGGCGCTGATTATGCCGCATGGAGATATGCCACTATCCTCGGTTTACAGAATGACCGGAAAGGGAAGATTACACAACTTGAATCATTGGTAAAAAAATCCGATTCCCGTTGGACCCCGGCTATTCTCTCCGATCTGGCTGCTGCTTATATGGACCAGAAAGATGTGAATGCCGCATTACCCTTGTTGCGCCGATTGGTGAGCGATTTCCCTTCTACCGAACAGGGAATTGCCGCTGACCAGGAATTACGCACGATTTATGCCGGACGCGGTGAACTGCCGGAATATGCTGAATTCCTTCGCTCCGTTTCCTCCCCTTTCTCTATGAATCGCAACGAAGTTGAGCAACTTACCTTTACAGCAGCCGCTGATATCTTCAACAGTTCAGGAAACATAGAGCGATTGGTGAAATATCTTGCTGACTTCCCGGCAGGATTGAATTCGACCGAAGCACACTATATGGTGGCCCGCGGTTATGAAGAGGCCGGAGACAATCACAGGGCATTGGAACATTATCGTATTCTTGACAAAAGCAACAATGCTGAGTATCGTAATGCAGCACGCATCGGAGTGATGCGCAATGCCACCGATCCTCGTGAGAGACTGGAATATTCTCGTCTGGTAGCAGGGTCGGGAGGACTGGAGCCGGGAGTGAATCAGGAAGCACGCTTCATAATGGCGTCTGCCCTTAAGGAGACAGGGTCAGGAAAACAGGCTGCCGAGATTTGGGAAGATCTGGCAGGGAATCCTGCCAACCTGTATGGCGCGCGAAGTGCAGTGGCGTTAGCGGAATATCTTTCCGAATCCGGGAATAACTTGCGTGCTGAGAAGGTACTTGATGATTTCATAGATTCCTCTACGCCACATTCTTATTGGCTTGCCCGGGGATACATACTTCTTTCCGATATCTATTCATCTAACGGAAAGAAATATCTCGCACGTCAGTATCTTGAGACTCTGCGCGAAAATTATCCCGGAAAAGAGCCGGAAATCTTTGACATGATTGCCAAACGTCTGAAAAAATTATGATAGTGTCATGAAAATCAATATATCATCACTCCTCTTGCTCCTTACTTTTTCAGTGTCGGGGACCTTCCATTCAATGTCACAGAATCTTCATGAGAATGTGAATGTTGAGGGTATATTCAAGCCGGAAGTGATACGTCAGGAACGAATCAATGTGCTTCCTCACAGTCAGAACTTCCCCATAGAGCGACAGTCCTTGAAATTTGATAATGAAGGGATAGCTGCTGCTTTCGCGCCATCAGCACTTGCCATCCCCGTCAGTGGATGGAACACTACACGTCCCGAAGCTCCGCGAGGATATGTTGACGTGAGTCTCGGCTCTTGGTTAAATTCAAATTTGAGTGCCGGGTATTCCATCATCCGTAAACCGCAAACAGATTTTGCAGTCTCTTTCCAACATAATTCAACTTCTCTTTGGAATCCCTATAAGGGAAATATTGAAGATGCCGGGAAACGTTTCCGGTATGATGAGAGCATTGCCGCGCGCTTTTCCCATTCTTTTACTCCGAAAAGTGTGATAAATGCCTCATTTGATTATCATCTCGGTTATTTCAATTATTTCTTTGTTCAATCCTCTCCCCTCTTGAAATTTGATGAGGTGTGGACGAAAGTGCCTACACAGACTCTCAATGACTTATCCCTAAGGGTGGGATGGAACGCTTCTCGTGGAAATCAAAGCTGGTATGCAGGAGGAGGATTGAGATATTTCGGGTTCAGGGAGTTATATTTCCCTTCGGCAGAAATGAGAACCTGTGAAGGTGAGCGTGAGACGCATCTGGGTTTTGACGGAGGTTGGAGATATAAATGGGAAAAGGGATCATCACTCGGTATTGATGGCAAAGCGGATCTGTTGTTTTATGGGAAACATCAGCATCAGTCTTCTCCCCTCTTTCCTCTCAACCCGACTGAGAATTATGGTCAGATTTCTCTGAATCCTTATTATTCTTTCACCAGGGAGAAACTGTTGGTCACTATAGGTGCCCGGGTGGATTTGACCTTCAATGCACAGGGTGATAAAGAGGATAGCCACTATTCCCTTTTTCACATAGCTCCCGACATAAGGTTTGACTGGAAGAAGAATGATTGGGGTCTATATCTTCATCTTACGGGAGGTAGCCAGCTCAACACGCTCGCATTCCGACATGAATTGAATTATTATAATATGCCGGCTGTAAACTCCACTCAGCCTATATATACACCTCTCGATTCACGTCTGGGTGTGGAATTCGGTCCGCGCAATAGATTTAATGCGGGATTTTCCATCGCTTTCCGTGCATCAAAACATGTAAGGTTTGACGGTTGGTATCCCACCCTTCTTACCTACGGTTATCAGGTGGCACCGGGACTTTCAGGCAATCCCGGCTCTTTCTCTTACGATACCAATCCTCAAGGATATGACCTGCATGGAGTCTCCTTCGACCTTCATGCTTCCTGGTCACCGTTAAATAATCTGGTATTTAAGGGTGATGTCTCCTATCAGCCCCAGCATGGCAAGCGCGGATATTTCAATGGTATCGACCGCCCGCGCTGGATATTGGCCCTTGAAGGTGAGTATAAGCCGGTTAAAAGTCTGTCAATCTCCTTAGGTTATGACTATCGTGGGGTAAGGACCATCTATACCACCCACGATATGGGATATGTGAAAAATATTATTATCGGAGGGGTTCAAAGAGTGGAAATCGTAGGTCTGCGTCTTCCGGACATAACCTCCCTGAACGCAGGTGTCAAATATGACATAAACACTGTTATGAGTGTGGGGATTAAAGGTTATAACCTGTTAAACCGAAGAAATTTAATCCTTCCCTCACTTCCCGGCGAAGGTATAGACCTTCAGGGGACATTTACCTGGCGTTTCTGACAACACTTATTGTTTGAGAAGTGTTATGTAGATAGAAGGAATTAAAATTACAATTCATGAGTCAAGAAGATATAAATATTTATTACGAAAATGAGGATGACCGGGCTTTCGGACTTGCGGGAATGGCTGTAACAATAGCCTCCCTTGATGCCATTGACCGTATTGCCGAGATATGGCTTGATTCCGACGGACCGATGATATCCTTTTCAAATGATTATTATTTTTCGGGTTCCCCCTCCATCTCCCCCCGGGTTGCATGGGAAAATCTGATAAATAATTTCAATCTTACCGCTTCGATGGCAGTAGGAAATGTGATGGCACGTTCATTGGTGCGCTTAGGGAGGGAAATCCCTTCGGAAGTGATGGATACACTGCGTCGCACAGTGATTGAGGAGGGTATGAATTCCTGTGCTCTTGAAGAGGATGAGGTTAATGCCTTGCTCTCACGCTCTTTAATGCGTGCAAACCGGATATTCCGCAATCCTCGGCTTCATCCGGCAGTCAAGGCCCTTGCCGGGGTTATATCCCGCCGTCGCCGACTCTCCGGACATGAACTTGAGGATGAACTGAATCTGCTTCAGTTCTGATGAGAATACCGAACAGAAGTCGTAGTGGGAAATCATCCCCTTTTCTCTATTATCTCACTGCGGTGGCGCGAGAATTGCTCCCCTCTCCGTTGAGAAGATGGAGAAGGAGACGGATTGTTGCCGGGTGGTCGAAGCGCCCCGATGCGGATTATATCCGCGATCGTGTCGACTTTTATTGCCGCCGACCATTTTCCCCTTGTTTTTTCTCATATACCATCAAGGATGTCAGAGTGGGTGAGATTCCTTGTCCCAGCAGTTATATTTTTGATGCGCGGCGATACCTTAATTCATTCCCCGTGGAAACAAAACTGAATTTCTTCGGGGGTGATACATTTGCAAATCCCGGAGCTCCTGCAATAGTTCGTTCCCGCAGGCTCGATTTTAAGAGGGACAACGGAGTATTGCTCAATCTTGACTCACGCCGCCATTTCCTGAATCCCTTTGACGCCGTCCCTTTTGCTGACAAGAAGCCACAGTTGCTGTTTCGCGGTGTTATGACCGGGAAGCCACACCGGTTACGTTTTTTTGAAATGTGGAAGGATTCGCCGGTCATGGATATTGCGGATACGGCTCGACCTTATGAAGCTCCGGGTCACAGTGTCCCTATTTCCATTTCGGAACATTTCGATTTTAAATTCATACTCGTTCTGGAAGGTAATGATGTGGCATCAGCGCTCCAATGGGTCATGGCGAGCAACTGCGTGCCGGTCATGACACGTCCTACGGTGGAGGGTTGGCTTATGCACAGCCGGTTGATTCCCGGAGTGCATTATATTGAGATTGCAGAGGATTTCAGCGATGCGGAGGATAAAATCCGATATTATATCGAGCATCCGGAGGAGGGTGAACTGATTGCGGAGGAGTCGCGAAAATGGGTTGAGCAATTCCGTGATAAGAAGAGGGAGGATATTATTTCCTATCTTGTCATCGAGAAGTACCTCTATGGAGAAGTGCGCTCAGAATAGGGATGTTCTCAAATCGTGCCACGATTGCAACATATAATGCCAGAAGGATAATCCTTACCGAATATGTGAGCCACATCATGGAGGGGAAATCCACCAAAACTCCGATTGCCATAATGGCGGCTGCTAAAAGTGTATAAAGTCCCATTTTCCCGATTTCGTAAGGTAAAGGATAGTAGCGACGCCCGATAAAGTATGATAGAACCATTACCACGAAATAACTTATCAGGGCAGCCCATGCGGACCCCATATAACCGTTAGGGATTCCGATAAGGGGCACCAACCGGAGATTCAGTACCAGCATCAGGAGGAAGCATATCAGGGAGAAGTACATCCCCCAACGGGTCTTGTCGGTGAGTTTATACCATAAGCTGAGATTGAAAAATATCCCGAAACAGAGTTCGGCTACCATCATTACCGGCACTACTTTCAATCCGCTCCAATATCCCGGCGCTACAAAGTATTTCAACACCGGAAGGAAGAACATTACCCCCAGAAATATCCATAGACCGAAAATAAGGAAATATTTCATAGCATCGCAGTATGCCTGCTTTTTATCTTCCCCGGCAGATTTGGCTTGTGCGAAGATAAAGGGTTCATAGGCATAACGGAATGCTTGTGTGAACATTACCATCACTATGGCAATCTTCATATTGGCACCGTAAATACCAACCATGGAGCGAGCCGCTTCTTCCTCCCCTTTGAAGAGGTAGGGAATTATCAGTTGTCCCATATTCTGACTTAAAATTCCTGCAACTCCTAACACTAACAGGGGCCAGCTATAGGAGAGCATGGAGTGTAGCAATTTTCCGTCAAATCTCCATTTACGTCCTGATATCTGCGGCAATAACATCAGTGCCACTCCTATGGTAGAAAGAATATTGGCAAGGAAAATCCAGCCGATTCCGAACGATTCTCCCCCAAGGGGTGTGTAAAACCAGTCAATGAGTTGCGGATAGCTTTTCTCGATTGCCGGACATCCGAGAAGAAAAAATAAATTGAGCCCTATGTTGAAAAAGACATTGAAGAGTTTGATGCCTGCGAACAGAAGCGCTTTATTCTTATATCGAAGATAAGCGAAGGGGAGATTGGTGAAGGCATCAATACCTACTGTAACCCCTAAGAGCCACACATATATACTATGTTTTGGGAGCAACATCGCATTGGAGATGGGGTTTAGGAAGATGGTCAGCAGAAATATGAATAGCAGCGAGGTGGTCCCTACTGAGATGAGAGATGTCGTATATACTTTCTCCGGATCCTCCTCTTTGTTGGCAAATCGGAAAAATCCGGTCTCCATCCCATAGTTAAGAATCACCAATGCCACAGCAGTGAAACTGTAGAGGTAACTTACAATACCATATTCGCCGGCAGCAAACAGGTATACGTAAAGAGGTACAAGACACCAATTAAGAAAGCGCCCAACAATGGAACTTAAGCCATATATTGCAGTGTCTTTGGCAAGCGATTTGATTCCGGCCATATTTTTGTAATATAGAATCTTTTGAACAATTATTCATTATCTATCGGAAAGAGGATACATGCATCACCGTAAGAGAGGAAGCGGTAGTTCTGAGAGAGAGCCTCGTCATATATTTTTTTCCAATGGTCGGGGAGAGGGGATTCCATTCCCGGTTGAAGAAAAGACGAGACAAGGAGAAGAAGTGTGGATTGAGGTTGGTGGAAGTTTGTGACCATCCCGTTGACAATCCTCCATTTGAATCCCGGAGCAATCATAATCGCTGTGGAAGCTGTGATTTCATCAATATGATTGTCATCCATAAATTTAATGATAGCGGATAATCCTTCTGTGGTGTCGGTGTTTAGAAACTCCGGAATGTAGGAATCCCATTGACCAACATGCGGATTTTTCCCCCTGGAAAGAATGGTACCTAAGATGGGTAGCGATTCGAGAGTGCGGACTGAGGTGGTGCCGACTGCGACTATTGGCTGTCCGGTTTTTAAGGCATCGATAAGTGCGGTAATAAGTGTGCGGGTCACCGTGAAAGTCTCGGTGTGCATCGGATGGTCTCCGATATTCTCGGATTTGACCGGTTGAAATGTCCCGGCGCCAACATGGAGCACAACGGACATACGTTGAATGCCACTCTCCTTCAGTCGGGAAAGGAGAGAGTCGGTGAAGTGAAGTCCGGCGGTAGGAGCTGCTACGGAGCCTCTAACCCGTGAGAAGACTGTTTGATAATCTTCATTATCTGACTCACGGGATTCCCGATTGAGATATGGGGGGATGGGGATATTTCCGGCAGATTCTACAATTTGGGCAAATGAGATATTTGGGTTATTCCAGGAAAATTCGATTTCACGGGCATTCCCCGGGAGTTCCCCGAGTCGAGTGGCTGTAAGGGTAACCGGAGTTTCCACTCCCGGAATATTAAGGTCTTTGGTGAGAGAATCCTGTTTCCAGCGTTTCAGATTACCGACCATACAACTCCAGCGGCAGGAGGATGTAGCGGCAAAGGAGATGGCATAGTCTGCCGGGAGAGAGGGTTCGAGGAGAAAAATTTCTATCCGGGAGCCGGTGGATTTATAAAAATCCATACGGGCATTGATAACTTTTGTCTCATTGCAAATCAGCAACGCTCCCTTCGGCAGAAGGTCGGGCAGGGATGAGAAAAGATGGTGAGAGATATCACCGTTTGGAGATGACAGGATAAGTCGACAGGCATCCCTTTGTTTAAGCGGGAAGCGGGCTATATTTTCATCGGGGAGATTATAATCGAAATTTTTAATGAGTATATTCTTAACCATAGAAGGGTGATATGGTAGATATAAGCTGATAATCAGTAAATTATCAGTCTGTTTAAAAGTTTTGCAAAATGAGGGAGAGGGGGAATGGAAAAATTTTTTACAAAATTAGCTAAAAAAGTTTGGAGGTTAAAGAAAAAGTGCCTAACTTTGCACTCGCAAACGGGTGATTAGCTCAGCTGGTTTAGAGCATCTGCCTTACAAGCAGAGGGTCTGCGGTTCGAATCCGTAATCACCCACGGTAAAGAAAACTCAACAATTGTGTCGGTTCGTTCGTGAGAATAGACCGATTTTTTTATGCCATGTTTGTGTATATGGGCTGAAAAGTGTATTTTTGAACTTTGATTGGATTTGAAAGAAGTGGCATTTAAGCCGGGTGAAATTACACCAAAGATTCTTATATTCCCCCGATTATGGAAGCAGATGATTTTAATATTCATGAAACAGGACTCTCTTCATCTTCCGAGAAGGATGTAGAGAAGGCTTTGCGCCCCCTTGAATTTAATGATTTCAATGGGCAGGATAAGATTATTGAAAATCTCAGAATCTTTGTAAAAGCCGCTTCACTGAGAGGAGAGGCCTTGGATCATACCCTCCTTTACGGACCTCCGGGATTGGGTAAAACTACCCTATCCAACATTATTGCCAATGAACTGGGAGTGGGATTTAAGGTGACGTCCGGTCCCGTTCTCGACAAGCCGGGGGATCTTGCGGGGATACTGATGTCGCTCGAAGAGTACGATGTTCTCTTTATCGATGAAATTCATCGGCTCCACCCGGTAGTGGAGGAGTATTTGTATTCAGCTATGGAGGACTTTAAGATTGATATTATGCTCGATAAGGGTCCGGGTGCGAAAAGTGTTCAACTTACACTACCCCCATTTACATTAATCGGGGCTACCACCCGAAGCGGATTGCTGACCGCTCCTCTGCGTGCACGTTTCGGTATCAATTGTCATCTTGAATATTATGACCATGAGGTGTTGGGGAAGATTATACGTCGCTCGGCGAAATTGCTTCGCACGGGAATCTCGGAGGAAGCTACCATGGAGATTGCCTTGAGAAGCCGTGGCACACCCCGTATAGCCAATGCATTGCTTCGTCGTGTCAGGGATTTCGCAATGGTGATGGGTGACGGGTTTATTGACCCTGAAATAACACGCCATGCCCTCGAAGCATTGAGCATTGACAAGTATGGTCTTGATGAAATCGACAATAAGATTCTGCTGACCATCATTGATAAATTCCGTGGTGGTCCTGTGGGTCTTACTACTATTGCTACTGCTTTGGGAGAGGACGCCGGAACTCTTGAAGAGGTGTATGAGCCTTACCTTATCAAGGAGGGATTCATCAAACGCACCCCGCGTGGAAGAGAGGTCACCGACTTGGCTTGGAAACATCTGGGGAGACCACGTTATAACGAACCCGGCTCACTTTTCGAATGAAAAGGGTTAATATTTCATTACCTCTCTCCAAGAGTATCGCCTTAAGGGATTTTACTTTAAGGTTTATCCTCTCTTATCTGAACAATTCCTTGCGGGAATTTAAAATAATTGAGGAATGTGGCTGGAATGAGGATATCCGGCATTATTGTTCGGCATTGAATAAGTTGGCGGGGTTTATTTCCCGGAGGGTTAGCGACGATTCTTTGTCTGCTGCGAATACCGTTCTTAAAGTAAATATTGGGGAGGGGGGTGCGCCATGCCGGTTTTTTATGGCTCTTTCCGCCTCTATACCATCAGAGGGGTCTATTATTCTTTATGGCTCTGAAAAACTTTCTCAACGCCCCCAAAAACCCCTTGTGGATACCTTGAATGTTCTCAATCCGGGAGGTGTGATTACTTCCGATGCATTTATTGCGAAAATAAAGGGTGGAGTGATCGAGGGTGGAGATGTGACGGTAGATGTCGGGATAAGCAGTCAGTACTTATCAGCATTGATGATGGCGGCTCCACTTTGGAGAAAAGGGATGAAATTTGATTTTCCGGAAGATAAGAAAGTAGTGTCTATGCCTTATATCCTCATGACGGTCAGGCTTATGAGTCATTATGGATTTGATGTGGAAATGTCCGGTAACAGTATCAGTGTGAAACCGGCGAGGGGGATGAATCCATTCTATTCAGGGGATTTTATATCTGAAGTAGATTGGAGTGCGGCGGCAGCGATATATGAAGCCTATGCCTTGTTCCCTGAGGGGAAGGAGATTTTTATTCCCGGTTTATCCTCCCCGGCGGAGTCTTTGCAAGGGGATAGCAGATGTGCGGAACTTTTCAGCAAAGTCGGAATTAGGACTGAATTTCTGCATGATGGGGCATTGTTAAGATATGACCCCACATTGGATGAGGGGGGAGACATGATTTATGATTTTGATATGTGCGATGTGCCCGATCTTGTCCCCTCATTTGCAGCTACGTTATGTTTCCGAGGTTATCCTTTTCGGATGCGTGGTATCTCCGGCTTGAGATTCAAGGAGTCTGACAGGATTATGGCATTAACATTGGAATTGTCAAAATTGGGTTATATCCTTAAGTCAGATGAGGATAGCCTGGGATGGAATGGAGAAAGAGTGGCACGATCTAAGGGTGAAATAGTTCTTGATACTCATGTTGATCATCGCATGGCGATGGCGTTGAAGCCGGCGACATCTCTTTTTGAGAATGTAATCTTAGACAATCCGGAGGTTGTAGGAAAATCTTTTCCGGGATATTATGAGGAGTATGAAAAGATAATAAGATGATAGGTGCTGTTATTATATTACTGGTAACAATATCAGTTGGAATGGTGTGTTATGTCTATGATTTAAAGTGGCGAAAGAAACATAACACCGGGGGTATGACCACCGAGGATTCCCGGCAAGGAGAGGAAGCAGATACGGCGGAAAAGGGTGAGGAAGAGAGTCATGGAAGTATCTGTTGCGGTCGGCATCTGGTGTGTGAGAAATCCTTATCTCCGATGCCGGGTGACAAGATAGAATATTTTGATGATGAAGAATTGGACCGTTATGCCGGTCGACCGGGAGATAGTTATATCGAGCCGGAGATAGAGGAATTCCGAGAGGTAATGGAAACAATGCCCGAAGGTGAGTTGGCGGCATGGGTAAGGAGTCTTCAATTGCGCAATATAGAGCTCCCCTACTCTCTTCGCGATACACTCTTTCTTCTCCTTGATGAATAGCACCCCATCTATCGAGACAAGATAAATAGTTTTTTATAAGAAATTTAATGATAATCTTAGATCTTGTTCTGACGCTTTGAAATGTCGGAAATAATTATTATCTTTGTGCTATAATATTAGCAGTATTATGGGAATATGGAGTAATAGTAATAATATATTATCTGTTTTAGACGGCTTTGTTCTTAATAATGCAGATAACATTATGAAACAGGTTGCCGAGAATTTTCGCAAGCGTAGGGTTGAGAAAAATATCACGAGGCAACGTATGGCAGAACTTTCAGGAGTGCCGTTATCAACATTGGCACGTTTTGAACAGAAAGGTTTTATTGCATTTGAGTCTCTGATAAAGCTTGCTATGGCGTTGGGTTATACCTCGGAAATAAAGGATCTTTTTGCTTCTCCCAAGTTTGATACAATGGAGGAGCTCGCTCTCATACGTCAGAAAAGCAAAGATAAAAGGGCGTATCCTAAAAACAAGATTAGATGAAAAAGACAGAGCAACTTAAGGTTATGTTTCAAGGACGACTTGTCGGCTTGCTTTCTCAAACACCCGATAATCGTCTTAATGTCTTTGAGTATGATAATTCTTGGCTTGCTGACGGATTCAGTATTTCTCCGCTTGAATTGCCGATGCAACCCGGTGTATTCATAGCCAAACCGCAACCGTTTTACGGAAATTTTGGAGTCTTTGAAGACAGTCTACCGGATGGATATGGTCGTTATCTTCTTCATAAAGCATTACTACGTAAGGGAATAAACGATTCTGATTTGTCATCTTTGGATAGACTTGCCTTAGTTGGTGATAATGGGATGGGAGCATTAACCTATTCCCCTTCCATTAACCTTGAACATGAGGAAACATCAACAGATTTTGACAGGCTTCAAGAAATTGCACTTGAAGTCCTTAAAGAACAACAAGATAAAGATGCGGGACTACTCTTGTATAATAGCGGCAACAGTGGAGGAGCCCGACCCAAAGCAGTTTTTTCAGACGCTGAAGGGCATTGGATAATAAAATTCCGTCATATATATGATGCCAAAGATATTGGATTGCAAGAAGCTCGATATAATGAGGTCGCACGAAAATGCGGAATAGTTGTACCCGACTTTCGGCTTGTCAATGGTCGATATTTCGCGTCTCGACGGTTTGATATAGATAATAACGAAAACCGAATCCATACGTCCACTGCCGGCGGATTGATGTGTATTTCTCTCCGTGAGCCGTTTATGGATTACTTAAACCTTCTTGCTCTGACTGGCTACATAACGCAAAGTAGTGAAGATGTCGAACAAATGTATCGAAGAATGTTATTCAATTATATAACGGATAATAAGGATGACCATTGTAAGAATTTTAGTTTCTATGTGGTCAGAGATAATGATTTGAATATATGGAAATGGCGTCTTGCTCCTGCGTACGACCTTACTCGTTGTACTGATGGCTATAATGGTGAGCATGCTACCTCTGTAAACGGTACTGGACATCCTCGACTCTCTGACTTCCTTACTGTCGGCAAGAAAATCCAACTTTCAGAGGATAGATGTCGGGAAATTATTGAGGAAGTCTATTCTGGAAGTTCGGAACTGAGAAGATATGAAATAAGAGAATAATATGGATTTCTTTGGGGATGGGTAAGATTAATATTTAAGTTATAAAATTGATTAAAATTTAGTCGTTCCAATTAAAAATTCATTAACTTTGAAAATTACCCCGTCAAACTGAAAATTTTGTTGGGGGTGATAATAATGTTGATAAGAACTGAAATAAAGTTTATGGAATTTGCACCTATAGTGGTATTTGCCTTTAATAGAGCTGATTTGCTTAAGCCTACGATTGAATCTTTGCTAAAGAATCCGGAGGCTAAGGATAGCGATTTGATTGTTTTTGTGGATGGTCCGCGCGCTGAGCGTCCTGCAGATCGTGAAAAGGTTAGTGAGGTGCGCGAATTTGTTAAGGGAATCAAAGGTTTTAAAAGTCTCACCTATCATTTTGCCGAGTGCAATAAGGGGTTGGCTCCTTCCATTATCGGTGGGGTGACGGAGGTAATAAATCAATATGGCAAGGTGATTGTGGTGGAGGACGACCTGTATGTTTCGGAAAGTTTCCTGAGCTTTATGAACCAGATGTTGCGGGAGTTTAAAGATGACCCTCGCATAATGCAGGTTTCCGGTTATTGCCCGCGGCTCAACCATGAAGATAATGCCGGGAATGAGGCGTTTCTTAACGGGAGAGCGCAATGCTGGAGCTGGGGAACCTGGCGCGACCGTTGGGAAACTATTGATTGGGAAGTTAAGGATTATGACCGACTTCTGAATAGTCCGAAGTTAAAGAAGGATTTTAATACTCATGGCAGCGACCTTTTCGGTATGTTGAGAGGATATATGGAGGGTCAACTCAGTTCCTGGTTTGTCCGTTTCGCTTATTCCATGCATAAGCAGGGGCGCTATACAATATGCCCGATTCGTTCTTTGGTGAGGAATGATGGATTTGGAGGAGAAGCCACTCATTGTAAAAATTATAATCGATATAAGATAGATTTCGAGGGGAAACATGATGGAGAGTTCCATGTATCTCGTGATATAAAGCCGGATAAAAGGGTAATGAAGGATGCGATAAGATATTGGAGCATACCTTATCGCATTTATGGGAAAATCCGCACTATCCTCCATATATGATTTGCATAAAAAATCGCCTTGTGAGTTTCAGACACAGGGCGATTATTTTATGTATTAGTCGCGTTTCTTAGAGGTAAGAGAGATTGAAGTTTGCAAATTCAAGGTCGTTTTTAGCTCGTTTGAGGAGCGAATTGTCGAGTTTTACAGCCTGGCGAAGATTACTCATCACCATATTCTCATTATTAGTGCGTGCTCCGAGGATAGCTGTAAGATAGTAGGTTACAGCATCGGGATTAGAGATAGCTGAGAGAGTGTTGCGGGCAGCGGAGTAATCCTTTGCAAGGATTTGTGCCAGGGCTGCATTGTTAGTCTTGGAATCTGCAAAGGCGGTGTTAGCTTTTGCGAGTTCGCCCGTGGCGAGATAATAAACTCCGAGAGCGTCACGGTTTTCCGGCACTCCGGCAGCGGCGCCGAATTGCTCGTTGGCTTTCTTATAATCCTTGTTACGCATGGCGATGAGACCTTCGTTCATAGCCGGTTCTTTGGCTTGAGGATTCATTTGTGCAGCACGGCTGAAGTTGGCTTTGGCTGCGTTATAATCGCCGGCAATGTATTGAGTCATGCCAAGGTTATTGACAGCGCGGAAGGAGGAAGGATAGATATCAGCGGCTTTGCGATAGATTTCCATCTTACGTGTGTTGTCATCGGTGAGAGTGGCTACATAAAGGATTTCATCTTCAGTGAGTTTGCTTGGGTCTGTGTTGAAGAGATTGATAAGTTCCTGGTCGGACTTTCCGATAACATTGATGGATGCCATCACTCTGGAGTAGCGGAGTTGTGGCAGAATCTGGTCCGCAAGTTCATTGAATACGCTTGAAAGGTTGCGGATCTCCTTTTCGCGCTGTTCAGGGTCTTTATACATGGAGAGGACAGAGAGGATAAGTTCCTTATCCTGAATATTGCTCTTCTCAACGAGTTTCTGGAACCCTTCCCAATCTTCAGGAGTGAAAGAAGATGTAAGTTCGCCAAATTCTGTGATTTTATCCTTTTTCAATTGATTTTCGAGAGCAGAGCTTGTGTTCTGTTCACGTTTTTCAGCGAGTTGGGTATTGAATTGCAGAGAACCTTCCGGCGATGAGAAAGAGTTGACGGTCAGCCCTGCAATCTCCTTGTTTGGAGCGGCATTCGCCTCAATGAGTTTTTTATTGAGATCGATATAATCAGGTTTGGATGTTTCTGAAGCGCGTACATTAGCCTGATTAATTAGGAAGTGGATATCAGCACTGTAGGTTTCGGTGATAACTTTCTGGAAATTATCTTTGGCTACTGCCGGGCGCACGGTGTTGGCAGAGGCAAGCGTAGAGGTTGCGATGACACCTCGACCTACTTTTACTGCCGGGAGGTTATAGAATTTTCCGTTCTGATCAACCTGGAAGTTGAGATAAAGGTCGGAGTTTGCGAGTTCCGGAGAATAAGCGATATTGAAAGGGATTGTGACATTCCCACCATTGTTAAAACTTATCACCTGACCATTTGCGCGTACGTTTTCACCTTGGAATTCTACCGGTTGACCGGAGACCTCCCCCTGAATTCCCTGGTCGTTCCAACGCAAGGAGGGAGTAGCTGTCACTTTAGCATTTTTAACCATGAATTTGGCCGGGATTTTGCCATAGACTGTCCCCGGAACGTTTTCTCCGACGGTTTCGAGGGGAGTAGGGTTAGTAGAGAAATAATCAGCCGAGAACTGACCTAATTTCTTAGAGCAGCCGGTAAGGCAAAGAGCTCCGGTAGCAATAGTTAAATAGATGAAGGATTTATTCATAAATATTTATAAAATATAATTCCGTAAATTTTTTTCAAATTTACGAAAAAATCCTTTACAAGCAAATAATTCCTCTCCCCCTCTTCCCCCTCCTTTCTCACATTGTTCCTACTACCACTAAACCAAGCAAGTGAATTGCCCGACCGGTCTCCCCGGAAGTCTGCTCGATGAACGGTGTCTTACCTGATAAGAGTTGTGCAACAATTTTATTTTATCTGCATCGTTCTAACTTTAGAATAATGAGATAGAGTGAGATAAAACTAATTAATAAATTTGTGATTTAGACTCCTAATGTCGTTAATTGTAAGACACACAGCAATCCGGGATTTGGCCTCCGTCATGGCATTGTATGACGAAGCTCGGGGGCGTATGCGTAATTCGGGCAATACAGCTCAATGGATAAACGGCTATCCCTCTAAAGAACTGATTACTTTTGATATAGCTAACGGTAACAGTTATGTCGTTGAATCCGATGGCTTTATTGCAGGTGTTTTTACTTTTATAGTTGGTATTGAGCCGACATATAAGAGAATAGAGGGCTCTTGGCTGAATGAGAATCAATATGGAACAATCCATCGAATTGCGGCTAATGCCGCCTATAAGGGTATTGCCGATGCCGCGCTCGCTTTTTGCAGAAGGAAAGGGGTAGATATCAGAATTGACACCCATGCTGATAATAAACCCATGCTTGGGTGGATTTCTAAAAGAGGATTCACGTTTTGCGGTATAATACACCTCGAAGACGGCTCACCACGAAAAGCATTTCAATTATTAGCTTAAACTTCAAAGGTTCAGGAATGAACCCTGTCTGAAAATTGAGAAACATCTCATCGTTTTTCCGTATGTGTTTATAGAAAAAGACTTATTTTAGAGAATGGCTCACTAAGAGCTTTTTCGAAAATGAACAGTTCGTTCGATCTGATTAAATACGGTTAAGTGTTCTATTTTATAATTATAATTAATTATGTAAGTAGCTTCCAATAATTCTTGAACCACCCATATCTAAGCCATTCGGACAAATTTCTCCATCCCAAATTTCATAACTTGCTTCTCCATATTGATTAATACGATAAGCTTTAATTTTTATTAAGTGAGATTTCTCTATACCAACCTTACTTCCGATCTTATAGGGTTTTCCTTTGTGAAGAAATTCTTTAGCATAGTAAAGAGGATATTTTTTCCTAATACCAAGTTCTTTACATGCTTGGATATAGCGAAGGGCTATATGTTTGGATATATTTGGATATTTTTTATAATAGTTATAAAAATCAGAGGATGATAATAATGATCCTAACCCATACTGGTTTACAAATTGTCTATAACTATTTAATGTTACTCTTCGTTTTTTTTCTACATTATAAGGCAGTTTGTCCAGGGTGGAGGAAGATATTCTTTTCCCAAAATTACGTAATTGTTCCATATTTGAGATGTTGGAGCTTTCATCACTTGCTGCTTCTACAACATTTTTTTCCACGTTTATGATACGTGAAGAAGCGTAAAGTTCCCCTAGCAAACTATTGAGATCAACGACAAAAACATATTGAGATGCAAACTGACGTCCAAGTTCTATTATTTTCGATTGATTTACAGCACCTAAATTTTGATAACTTACTTCATTCCCCAGTGCTACAAGAAAATCGGATGTTCTTTCTACTGCTTGGAAGTGACCATCATTGTTTACTGCCTGAGTTATAGAAGTGGCTACAACTTTTTTATAAGAATCGGATGCATCTCCAATAACATAAATAGCTATTTGATTTATTGCGGTTGATTTAAGAACTGCAAATAAGCCTAATATTAAAAAGAGAATATTTCTTTTCATTATACGATTAAAAATATTTTTTAATTTCTCGTTTGATATTAACTCCTAAAGTGGCTGCAAATACTATAAAATCATCCATGGTTCGACAAACCCTATGATTGCTAATAGTACCCAGTATACGTCCGGTTTTTACATTAATAATCTTTGCTGTTGCAACCATTGTTCCTCTTGATTCAACCACATATATAGCTATAACAGCTGTTGCTCCCCACCGTTCTCCAAGTTGACATACTTCTCTAGGAGATACCTCTCCACTTAATTGATATGATTGCTCTTTAGTAATTATATCAAGAAAGTTTTGTGTCCTCTCTAAGACTGTAACTCCACTACCGTTTAATGCTGCTCCAACTCTTGACTCCATTATAAAAGACTCAGCTTCATCAATTGGACCTTCTACAAAAATAGCAACTTTATTTGCAGCTATAGCATTGTTTACGAATAGGGTACAAATTATACCCATTAAAAACAGGAATAATATTTTTTTCATATATATATCTTTTATGATGGTTTGGATATTGCTATGATTTATATGCCTGATGCCACTTTTTACATTTATTAATATCAAATTGGGGATGATGCAAGATAGTTACATCTATCCCCAATCTGTTATTAAGTCATGTACCTTAAAATACATAAGGCGAATAACGAAGAGAATTTATATACTTCGATCTTAAGTCTACATTACAAGTCGAAGAAATATTCACTTGCCTTATAATTAAATCTACCCTTAGCAGAATCTTGTCCATAAAAGGGATTATTATGGACATTATAATTCATGAAATGCTTTCCTTCTTTAATATAGATTCTATTTTTAGAAGGACTGTAATATGCGCTCTTAGCTACTGTAGCATCAGTACCCACGATTATATATACTGTAAGAGGATAGGCATCAGCAGGCATTTCATTTTCAGAGTTTGAAACTGCAGTGGGGACCTGTGTTGCGTTTACAGTAGGAATAACCACAGTGGTTCCACTAATTAATAAAGCACAAATTAATAATATTTTTTTCATATATGTGGGTGGTCTTACAGCCCTTTCAACCGTTATAAAATGAAAGAAGCGTGGGCTGCAATGCCACGCCTTTACGGATAGGTGGTAGGAATACCTGTATATGAAGATGTGGTAAAAACAGCTCCACGCTTTATGGCGTGGAGACTATTATGACTTTCTCTTGCATATACTTGGATGTAAGTTTCCTACGCTTTATCCGTACAAGCAGAA